>JBLMXG010000259.1:0-2536 GCA_050257635.1 Chloroflexota bacterium | reverse complement strand
GTCAAACTGTCCTTGTCCGTGGCGAGTAGCGCGTCGATCTTTTTTCGGACCGGCGGCATTAGCCGCGCATAAGCGATGACGCCGATAATCTCGTGCCCTTGATCGCCCCAGGCAAAGAGCGGGTTTGGCAAAAACAGCAATAAGGAAAGGAGGGTAATAGTGGGACAAAGGAATGGTAAGCGTTGAACGCTTGTTGGCTGTGGCATTGCGGGGAAAAGAGCCGGGGGGATCGCCGCCTTTTTACATCGCTAAAAAGCTGCAATTCCCTCGCCAGGATCAGGCTTTTTTCATCGCACCTAAAACGCGCTTCGGCGTAAACGGACCTTCGCGCAATCTAACACCGATCGCGTCGAAGACCGCGTTGGCGATGGCGGCGGCGGGCGGAACCGTCGCGCCTTCGCCGGCGCCGAGCGGCCGCATCTCCGGCCGGTTGATCAGGGTTATGTCGACCTCGGGAAGATCGGGAAAGCGCAGGATGGGATAAGATCCCCAATCGAGGCTGGTCACGCCGCCGTTCGTGTCGAAAGTCACCTCTTCGTACATCGCGCGGCTCACACCCTGAATAATATTTCCTTCGACTTGATTCTTGACGCCGTCCGGATTGATCATCAGACCGCAATCGTGGGCGCAAACGATACGCTTCACTGTTACCTGGCCGTTGGTTCTGTTCACCTCGACCTCCGCAACGGCCGCGACATAGGTGTTCGCGCGATTGGCAAGCGCGATGCCTCGGCCTGTGGCGATGTTGCCCGTCGAGGTCGGCGAGGGCGAGGGCCGTTTTTGCCAACCCGCTTTCTCGGCCGCCGCCTTTAAGCATTCGGTGCCCCGTTGGTTGGCGGTCAGATGAGCGAGCCGATATTCGAGCGCATCGATTTTCAGGTCCGCGGCGATTTCGTCGATGAATCCTTCGCTGGCGAAGCAGCGGGCAACGTCGCCAGGCGCGCGCAGGTTGCTGGTGCGCAGCGGAATAGGCTCGGGATAATGCCAGTTGATGTGATGGGCGAGTATGGTCTGATTGGTAACGGCGTAAATCTCACCGCCGCCTTGAGTGCCGTTGGAGCCGCCCGGATTGGTCGGCATCATACCGACTTGGAGCGAAGCGAGCAGTGGCGTCGACCCGGAGGCGGTCCAAGGCTGGCTGTAGTCGGCAAAATCCCAGGCGATCAGTTTGCCGTCGCCGTCCACTGCCGCTCTGATCTCGTCGACTTGCGCCGGGCCTTTGGGTTCCCAGCCATGCTCGTCATGACGCATCCATTGAACCCGCACCGGCGCGCTAGCGGCGCGCGACAGCAGCGCGGCGTCTTCTGCGCCGTCGTCCGTGCTCATGCGGCCGTAAGAACCGGAAGCCTCGTGATAAATGATCCGAACATCTTGTGGCTTGAGACCGAGTATCGCCGCGACGGTGCCGCGGGTTCGGAAGGGTCCCTGGGTTCCGGACCAGACCGTTGCTTTATTGCCCTTGACATCGGCGATGGAACACGAAGGGCCGATCATCCCGTGCATTTGAAACGGCCACTGATAACTCGCGCGGAAATTCTTTTTACCTTGCGCCATCGCGGAGGCGACATTGCCCTTGGCAACCGCCTTCAGCGTGCGCACCGGCTTGGTATTTCTCAAGTAGGCGAAAAGTTCATCGGGAGTCGCCGGCACTTTGCTGGTCGGCTTGGACCACGTGACTTTGAGCGTCCGGGCCGCTTTGATGGCGGCCCATTCCGTCTTCGCCACCACCCCGACGAATTTGCCTTCGCGCACGATCATCATGACACCGGGAATTCCCCGGATTGAATCCTGATCAATGCTGACGGGCTCGGTATTGATCACCGGCGGGCGCACCACACGGCCGTGCAGCATGCCGGGAAGACGCAGGCTGTGAATGTAATCATGTTCTCCCGTAACTTTTGTCGGCAGATCGGTGCGGCGGATCGCTTTGCCGACGACTTTATAATCTTTGGGGTTCTTCGCCTTGACCTCCGGCGCCACCTTCATATCCCAGCCGGTGCCGGTGGCGGTAATTCGGGTGTTGAATTTCTTGCCGCCGATCAGCTCGCCATAGGAGATTTGCTTCGAGGGGTCAGTCGGCACGCTCACGACGCCGTCGGACACAGTGAGGCTTTCTGCCGGCATATGGAGCCGTGCCGCGGCGAGCTTGAGCAACTCCTGGCGCGCGGCTGCCGCGGCTTGGCGGACCTGCGGACCGGCGCGCTCGATCGTGCGGCTGCCGACGGTCGAGCCCTGTTCGATGGTGCGTGAGGTATCGCCCGAATCCATTTTTATTTTCTCGAAAGGCACGTCCAGTTCTTCGGCGACGATTTGCGCCAGCGCCGTGATGGTTCCGGTGCCGATCTCGACTTTGCTTGTATAGAAAGTGACATAGCCGTCGCGGGTGATCGCGAGCCACGAATCGAGGGACGTGGGGTCGATGTCGCCGGACGGAAGCGTAGCGAACTGCGCAAAGACATTGCCCGCCGGCGGTAGCAAATTGAAGCCGACGATAAGGGCGCCGGTGGATTTGAGGAATTGTCTGCGAGTGATGTCG
>JBLMXG010000258.1:0-12315 GCA_050257635.1 Chloroflexota bacterium | reverse complement strand
ATCGCGCGTGAAAAAAAATGACGATCGTTTCCTTCTCGGCGAGGACCGACTGACCGAGGAACAAAAGGAACGGCTGAGCAAATTTTGCGAGGCTACGGCCCCTATTTTCAAAGGCGACGACCGATCGTTTCCCGCGTCGGATAACCGCCGCTGGCGCAGCCGGTTTAACTGGAAGCGACGCTGGAAATCCTAGAGTGACCAATGCGGCTGGGTCGATATCCCAACCCCTGGGCGCGGGTCCGCGCGCACGGCTTCAATGACTGATGTCAAATTAATTGCGAGAGGCACTACATGATACAGACGGAACGCGTTTCGACCGGAATCTCGGGGCTCGATCATTTGATTGAAGGAGGCCTGCCCAAGGGCCGGTCTTTTCTTGTCACTGGCGACCCGGGAACAGGAAAAACCATTTTCGCTTTGCAGTTCCTTTTTGACGGACTCAAACGGGGTGAAAAAGGCATCTACGTAACCGCCGACGAAAGTCCGATGGACGTTCTCGAACAAGCGGCGTCTCTGGGGTGGGATCTGGAGTCCTATGTCGACTCTAAAGATTTGGCGATCTTGAACGCCGGAACCTATCTGAGCTCGCTTCCCGGGCAAGGTAAGGAGCGGCAAATCGACATCCAGAAGGCAGTCGGCGATCTGGCCGGTTTCATCAATCAGATCGGCGCCAAGAGGCTCGTGCTCGACCCCGCCGGCCCGTTCGTGCTGTTGCGCGACAGCACGACGAGAATTCAAGACCAAACCCGCTTGCTGATCAAGCTCCTGCGCTCATCCACGCAAACGACCAACATTCTGACCTCCTATGCGGTGCCGCGCACCGGCGAGCGCACGATGCACGGCATCGAGGAATACCTAGTCGCCGGCGCCATAGTATTGGAAATGATCTGGAAGGACGGCGGCCTCGGTCGCAGCCTCGTCGTAGAGAAGATGCGCTGCACGGACGTGAAACCGACGCAGATCGATTTCGATATCGTCAAAGGACAAGGAATAGTCATCCAGCCGGCGGCTAGATCGCTTTGAATCCTGGAGCTAGCAAAATGGATCTCGTACGCATTTCAACTGGCATTATTGGGCTCGACGCCCTGTTGGACGGCGGTTTTATAAAAGGCCGCAGCTATCTCGTGACCGGCGAGAGCGGCACGGGAAAAACTATCGCTTGTTTGCAGTTTCTGGTAAGCGGCCTAGCTAGAGGAGAGAAAGCGGTGTACGTCACTGTGGACGAGCGCCCCGCCGAGATTTTAGCGGCGGCAGCCTCCTTCTCATGGGACCTCCAGCCGTATATTCAGGAAAAAAGTTTGGCGATTTTAGATGCCGCAGGCGGGAGCGCAACCGAAAAAGGCATCGATCCCCAGAAGATTGTCGCCGATCTCGGCCATTTCGCCAAGACTTTGGGCGCGACCATCCTGATCATCGATCCGATTACACCGCTTCTCCAGCCAGCCAACTCGGCAATCCCGGCTCAGGCTCATGCGCGCTCACTCCTGCAGTTGATTCAGACTCAGATTAATACGACCACGCTGTTTACGAGCCACGATGCTCGTGGCGGGGGCTCGGATTCAGCCATACGCATAGAACAGTTTCTTGCCTCCGGCGTGCTGGTGTTGAAGACCACTGAATTGGCTGGCCGGTGCGAGCGTACCATCTATGTAAAAAAGATGCGCTATACGGCTGTTGCGCCCGGAGACTATCCGTTTGCGATGGTCAATAATGAAGGCATCGTGTTGATCGATCGCCCCTCTGGCAAAGACTTGCCTCGCAAGACCGAGCCGCAGTTTTTTCAGTCTTTCGAGCTCGCGGAAAAAGATTCCTGACACTCCCAGTTTTCCCTGAACATCGATTTGGCCGGCGCGGGTCGAATGCTCACAGCGTTTGCGCCGCATCAAATTTCCTGTGAATTTTCCTGTGAATTCGTGCATTTTTCCTTTTCTTGACAGAGCGAGAATCGATGCTTAAGTTTTTTTCACCATGTGCGAGGTAAATAATGCGCCTAGATAAACTAACGACTAAATCACAAGAAGCACTCCAGCAAGCCCAGGGGCTCGCTGAAAAACGGAATCATCAAGCGATCGATGTCGAACACCTGCTCTTCGCCTTGATGGGGCAAAAGGAAGGTGTGGCTTTGGCGCTTTTGCAGAAGCTCGGGGTGCCACTCAGCAGCGTAACTGAACGCCTGCAAAAGGCATTGGATCGCCTTCCCCAAATCACCGGCGCCGCGGGTCAGACTTACATCACGCCGCGGCTCAAAAAAACCATTGAAAGCGCGGAAACGGAAGCCGAAGCGCTCAAGGACGAATATATCTCCACCGAGCACTTGCTGCTGGCGATGGTACAGGACAGCGGCGAGGCCGGCAAAATTCTCAAGGAACAAGGCGCGACGCGAGACAAGATTTTAAGCGCCCTGGTCAGCATTCGCGGCGCGCAAAGAATTACCGACCCCAATCCCGAGGAAAAATATCAAGCCCTGGAGAAATATGGCCGTGACCTTACGGATCTGGCGCGCAAGGGCAAGCTCGACCCAGTGATCGGTCGCGACGATGAGATTCGCCGTGTGATCCAGGTGCTGTCGCGGCGGACCAAGAATAACCCGGTGTTGATCGGCGAGCCCGGTGTCGGCAAAACCGCCATCGTCGAAGGCTTGGCTTTGCGCATGGTCAACGGCGACGTGCCTGAGGGGCTGAAGCAAAAGCGGCTCATCGCGCTCGATCTCGGCGCGCTGGTCGCGGGCGCAAAGTTCCGCGGCGAGTTCGAAGACCGGCTCAAAGCGGTCTTGAAGGAAGTCACCGAAGCCGACGGCCAAATCGTGCTGTTCATCGACGAGCTGCACACCCTGGTCGGCGCGGGCGCCGCCGAGGGCGCCATGGATGCCTCGAACATGCTCAAGCCGGCGCTGGCGCGCGGCGAGCTGCGCTGCGTCGGCGCGACGACGCTCGACGAATACCGCAAACGGGTGGAAAAGGACCCAGCGCTCGAACGGCGCTTCCAGCAAGTTTACGTGGGCGAGCCGTCGGTCGAGGACACCATCGCGATTCTGCGCGGCCTGAAAGAGCGCTATGAAGTCCATCACGGCGTGCGCATCACCGACCCGGCGATCATCGCCGCCGCCACGCTGTCGCACCGCTACATCAGCGACCGCTTCCTCCCCGACAAGGCCATCGACTTGATCGACGAGGCGGCGTCGCGCTTGCGCATCGAGATCGACAGCATGCCGATTGAGATCGACGAGGTTGAGCGCAAGATCCTCCAGCTCGAAATCGAACGCCAGGCACTCAAGCGCGAGGAGGACAAGGCTTCGCGAGAGCGGTTGGCGCAACTGGAGCGCGAGATCGAAAACCTGCGCGAAACTTCCGGCGGCCTCAAGGCTCACTGGCAGAATGAGAAGGAATCGATTCAGCGAATTCGGTCGCTGAAGGAAAAGATGGAAGCGACCAAGGTCGAAGAACAGAAAGCGCAGCGCGAAGGCGATTTGAACCGCGCCGCGGAGCTGCGCTACGGCACCCTGACTCAGCTGCAGAAAGATCTGGAACAGGCGAACCAGAAACTCGCTGAGCTGCAAAAAGATCAGAAGATGCTCAAAGAAGAAGTCGACGCGGAGGACGTGGCCGAGGTCGTCGCCAAGTGGACCGGCATCCCGGTGTCGAAAATGCTCGAAGGCGAAATTCAGAAGTTGCTCAAGATGGAAGAGCGCCTCAAGCTCCGCGTCATCGGCCAGGAGAACGCGATTCATGCGGTGTCCAACGCCGTGCGCCGCGCCCGCGCTGGATTGCAGGATGAAAACCGCCCCATCGGCTCTTTTATCTTCCTCGGGCCCACCGGGGTCGGCAAGACCGAGCTCTGCCGAGCGTTGGCGGAATTTCTTTTCGACGACGAGCAGGCGATGGTTCGGCTAGACATGTCGGAGTTCATGGAAAAGCACTCCGTGTCGCGCTTGATCGGCGCGCCGCCGGGCTACGTCGGTTATGAAGAGGGCGGCTACCTGACCGAAGCGGTGCGCCGCCGTCCCTACTCGGTGGTGTTGTTCGATGAAATCGAGAAGGCCCATCCCGATGTGTTCAACGCGCTGCTGCAAATTTTGGAAGACGGCCGGATGACCGACGGCCAGGGCCGCACCGTCGATTTCAAGAACACCGTCATCATCATGACCTCGAACCTGGGCAGCCAGTATATCCAAGAGCTCGCCGCCAAAGACCGCAAGGAAATGGAGCGGCGGGTCAGCGCGGCTTTGCGCGAAGCGTTCAAGCCGGAGTTTCTCAATCGCGTCGACGAGACGATCATTTTCAACAATCTTGGCCGCGAAGAGATCAAGTCGATCGTCGAAATCCAGCTCAAGCGGCTGTGCAAGAATCTGGCGGGCCGGAAGATCTCGCTGGAGTTGAGCGAACGCGCCCGGGCTCTTCTCGCTGACAAGGGCTACGATCCGGTTTACGGCGCGCGGCCGCTTAAACGGACCATCCAGCGATTGATTCAGGACCCGCTGGCGGTTAAGATCCTGGCTGGGGAATTCAAGGAAGGCGATTGTGTCATGGTCGATGGAGACGGCGATGAGCTGACCTTCAGCCATGGCGTCGCGGCCCCAATGGACGAGGGCTACGAACAAAGGACGATCCATTGAGCGTGCCATCGAAACGAGTTCCTGCCGGACTGGCGCGGGTGCGAAAAGAAGTTCCTCCCCCTGGCAAGGTCTTCAGAGACAAGAAGCGTGAAAGTCGCAAGCGGTCGAAAGAAAAGCTGCAGCGAGACCTGAAGGCATCTCTGCGGAGTAAATCTTCTTAACCGTCCTCTGCGATCTGCGAAGAGAGGGGGCAGTCGATCCGGCGTGCCCCCTTTTTTTTAGCTCGCGGCCGGTTCCGCCATTGCGGACGAGCGGAAAGCCTAATTCCGACCCGGCTTCTGCTAAGGTCTGCCGCAGTCTCGCGCGCGAGCGAGGACGGTAAAACGCCGCCCGCGCAGGCGTGCCGTTAAAGGCTTTAAAATTTCATGGAAGCACCGCAACCCAGTCGATCCGAGCGACGCCGGCTAACGCTCATCCTGTTCAACGTCTGCGTCGGCCAGTTCATCGTCGGCCTCGACCAGCGCGCTTTGTTGGTCGCGCTGCCGACGCTGACTCAGACGTTCCATACCGGCCTGACCACCATCCAGTGGGTGCTGCTGATATACGATCTGCTCCTGATCGGTACGGTGATCACGGTCGGACGGCTCGGCGATCTATTCGGCCGGCGTCGCTTCTACACATGCGGCTTTCTGGTTTTTGTGCTGAGCTCGGCGCTCTGCGGCGCTGCCCAGTCGGCCTGGCAAATTATCGTATTTCGCGGCATCCAGGCGATCGGCGGCGCGATGATCTCGGCCAATGGGCGCGCCGTCGCGTCCATCGCGTTGCCGGCGAGCGAGCGCGGCAAGGCGATGGGCGTTGCCTCTATGGCGTTTCATGTCGGTTTCTTGACCGGCCCGACCCTCGGCGGGTTTTTAATCGACAGCGTCGGTTGGCGCTGGATCTTTTACCTCAATTTACCAGTCGGACTGTGGGGCGGCTATCTGGCTTGGACGCTTCTCGAAGAGAGCAAGGAAACGGCCAAAGGCATCACGGTGGATTTCCCTGGCGCAATCTTGCTCATGCTGACTTGTACGCTTTTCATCTATGGCATGAATGAGTTGCCCCACGTCGGCTGGGACGATCCCCTGGTGGCAATGATGCTCGTCCTCGCCACCCTCGCCCTGGTGCTTTTCGTTATTGTCGAGCTCAGATCGCCGATGCCGATCTTGAGTTTTTCCCTGTTTCGCAATCGGCTGTTCACCGCTTCCATGTTTAGCCTGTTTTTTATCACGTCGACGCAATCCGCCATCAGCTTTCTGATGCCTTTTTACCTGCAAAATATTCTGCATTTTTCGCCCACCCAGATGGGCTGGATCATCATCGCCAACTCGGTCGTCATCGTGATGATCGCGCCCATCGCCGGATGGCTTTCGGACCGCATGGGCTCGCGCCTGCTCTGCTCGGTCGGATCGGCGTTGATCGTCGCCGGACAATTTTTCATCGCCTCCTTGGGCGCAGACTCGTCGGTTCCACGGATAATTTTTCCACTGGCACTGACCGGTTTCGGCTGGGCGATTTTCAATTCGCCGAACCAAAGCGCGATTTTGGGTTCCGTGCCGCGCGATAAAGTCGGCACGGCCTCGGGCATGAATACGACCACAGCGCGCACCGGCGGAGCGATGGGCGTGGCCCTCTCCGCCACCTTGTTCACTTACGGCCTCGCCGCCGCCGGCATGTCGCGGACGCAAATCGAGGCGCCGCAATCCTGGGGCGGCGCGCCGGAGGTTTTTGTTCATTCGTTTAATCACACGGTTCATATCGTTAATATCTTCACCCTGCTATCGGTGTTATTTTCGGCGGTCCGCGGCCCGCGCCAGGAATAGGCCGGAGGATCTTAGGGCATTGTTGATGACGCCTCCCATATCCCAAGGAGCTTCGCAGCGAACCTCGCAGCTCATTTTGTTGAGCGTCTGCATCGGCCAAACCATCGTCGGCCTAGATCAACGGGCTATCACCGTCGCTCTGCCGACGCTGACAACGACTTTCCACGCCGCGTTCACAACCATTCAATGGACCATTCTGGTTTACGATCTGGTGCTCATCGGCCTGATCATCACCATGGGCCGGCTCGGTGATATCTTCGGCCGACGCCGCTTTTACACTCTGGGCTTCGTCATTTTCGTTAGCGCCTCGGCGCTCTGCGGCCTAACGCAAACCGCTGGCCAGTTGATTTTTTTTCGAGCCGTGCAAGCCCTCGGTGGCTCGATGATCGCGGCCAACGGCCGGGCCATTGTGTCGGTCAACTTGCCGCCGGCGGAGCGCGGCCGCGCCCTGGGATTGACTTCCACGGCCTTTCATATCGGTTTTCTCACCGGCCCCTCCCTCGGCGGCTTTCTTATCGACACCATCGGCTGGCGCTGGATATTTTATATCAACATGCCGTTCAGCCTGTGCGGCGCATACCTGGCATGGAAGGTCATTCCCGAAACCCGCATGACGGAGAAGGCAGCGGTCGATATTCCCGGCGCCTTGCTACTGCTCGTAACTAATGGACTTTTTATTTACGCCATCGATCAATTGCCGCGCACCGGCTGGTCCCATCCGGTCTTTCTCACAACCCTGTCGCTCGCCGTTTTGACGCTGATTATTTTATTGCGCATCGAAGGACGAGCCAGAACGCCGATCTTAAATTTATCGATGTTTCGCATCCGCCTGTTCAGCGCCGGCATCGCCAGTCTGTTTCTGGTCGCCGGCACCCTCTCGGCTATCAATTTTCTTCTGCCGTTCTTTTTGCAAAATCTGCTCGGCTACTCGCCGTCGCAGGTGGGCTGGATCATCGTTGCCGACTCGGTCATTATCATGGTCATGGCCCCCATCGCCGGGTCGCTCTCCGACCGCCTTGGCTCGCGTCTGCTCTGCACCGTCGGCTGCGCCGTTATCGGCGTGGCGCAATTTTTCCTCGCCACTTTACACATGGAAGCGACGCTGGCGCGGATCATCTTGCCGCTCGCCCTTTGGGGCGTCGGTTGGGCGCTGTTCAACGCGCCCAACCAGAGCTCGATCCTGGGCGCCGTTGACTCGGAAAAGATCGGTGCTGCCGCCGGTATGATCGCAACCACCGCGCGCACCGGCGGGGCCATGGGCGTGGCCCTGTCGGCCACTCTGTTCGGCTATCTGCTGGCGTCCGTGGGCTTGAGCGGAGCGCAAATCGGCGCGCCGGAGAGCTGGCGCGCCGCGCCGGAAACTTTCCTGCACGCCTTCTCCATGACCATCTACGCATTGAATTTTTGTACTCTCATTGCGGTATTTTGCTCGGCGGTTCGCGGGCAGCGCCAGATCGATTGAGCGGCAAGCCGCCCGAGTCATGGGATCGAGCAAAACCTGATCCTTGACAGAGATGATACTCCATTACTACGCTTGCCTACCGAAACATGATGATCATCCGCCGGCAAACGGAATAGACGAACACGGGTTAAGGATGGGTTGGTACCTCCATATCGACATGGATGCGTTTTACGCTTCGGTCGAACAAGCGCTTGACCCGAGCCTAAAAGGCAAGGCGGTGATCGTCGGCGGCCGCAATGGCCGCGGCGTGGTCACTTCGGCCTCTTACGAAGCGCGGAAATTCGGCGTCCACTCGGCGATGCCTGGTTTCCAAGCGAAAAAACTCTGCCCGCAAGGAATATTCTTGCCCAACCGGCGTCGGCTTTATGCAGAACAATCCGACAAGGTTTTTGCCATCCTGGAGCGCTACTCGCCGGATGTTGACGCGCTTTCCATCGACGAAGGACTGGTCAATCTCACCGGCACCGACCGGCTCTTCGGCCCGCCGCTCAAGACCGCCGATGCGATTATCCGTCGCATCGACGTCGAACTCGGCCTGCCTTCATCCGGTGGCCTTTCGACCAGCAGAGTGACGGCAAAAATCGCCGCGAGCCTGGCCAAGCCGCGCGGTCTGGTTTATGTGCCGCCCGGCTCGGAAAAAGATTTTCTCGCCCCCTTGACCGTGCAAATGATCCCCGGCGTCGGTCCGAAGACGCACAGGGCTCTCGAGCAGAAAGGAATCAAAACCATCGCCGATCTTCTCCAGCGAGACGAATTAGCCGCGCGCTATCTGGATCTCGGTGCGCCGTCCGAGCGTCGCCATCTTCACGACCATTCCATCGGCAACGAAACGACTTTGGAAAAACCAGTCAAGGGAATTATGGAGATGGAGAAAATTCTCTGGGCACTGGTTGAGGAAGTGGGTGGCCGATTGCGCCGCGAAAAACTATTTGCCCGTTGCGTGACCCTGAAGATCCGCTACAGCGATTTTCACACGATCACCCGCTCGCGCACCCTGGCGACGCCGACTTGCTTCGACAAGGAAATCTTTGCCGTCATCGGCGCGTTGCTCCGGCACAACCTCTCGGCCGGCCGAGCCGTGCGCCTGCTCGGCGTGAGCGCCAGCGCGCTACAAAGCTCGGGCTGGCAGGAACCGCTACTGCAGCGTGACCGGCGGGAATCTTTGGAGCGGCTTTACAAAGGCATCGACGCGCTGCGTCGCAAGTATGGCGAAGCGACGATCGGCGCCGCCACGCCGCGCCACAGGTCCGGTTGATTTTCCCGGCAAAGCTCCTTACTGTTTTTTGACACGATACAACCCACAACTCATGGTTAATTCTAACCACGCTTTTCTCGCGGCCTGCCGCCGCGAGCCGACCTCGTACACACCGATCTGGCTGATGCGCCAAGCGGGCCGCTACATGGAGGAATATCGCAATCTGCGCGCCCAGCATGATTTTCTCGAGCTGTGCAAAAAGCCTGATCTCGCCGCGGAGATAACGATCACACCGGTGGAGCGGCTCGGCGTCGATGCGGCGATTCTATTTGCCGACATTTTGTTAATTCTCGAACCCATGGGGGTCGGGTTGGAATATCCCAAAGGCGATGGCCCGGTGATTCATCATCCGGTGCGCAGCGGCAAGGATGTCGACGGTCTCAAGGATTTCGCTGTCGCGACGGAGTTGGAGTTCGTCTACGACGCGGTGAAAAAAACCGCCAAGGCACTCAAAAACAAAGTGCCGCTCATCGGCTTCGCCGGCGCGCCGTTCACGCTGGCCTCCTATCTGATCGAAGGCGGCGGCTCGCGCAACTATATCCATACTAAGAGACTTTTTTATGGCGCACCCGAGGCCTGGCGGCGGCTGATGGAGCGTCTCGCCAGCGTCGTCACCGAATATTTGAACTGTCAGATCGCCGCCGGCGCCCAGGCGGTCCAGCTCTTCGACAGTTGGGCCGGTTGTCTCACGCCCGGCGATTACGAACAATTCGTGATGCCCTACACCAAAGCGGTGATCGACGCGCTCACCCCTGATGTTCCGGTCATCAACTTCAGCACCGGCACCGCCGGCGCGCTTAAACAGATTCGCGCCGCCGGTGGTGACGTCATCGGTTTGGACTGGCGGGTGAATCTCGACGAGGGATGGGCTGCCGTCGGCGACGGCGTCGCGGTGCAGGGCAATCTCGATCCCGTCGCGCTGTTCGCCGCGCCAAAGGAGATCAAAGCCCGCGCCGCCGATATTCTACGGCGCGCCGCCGGACGCCCCGGTCATATTTTCAACCTCGGCCATGGCGTCTTGCCGGAAACCCCGGTCGATCACGTGATCGCACTGGTCGATGCCGTGCACGAGCTCAGCGCGCGGTGACACACCGGAAAAACGGAGCGTTGGAATGTTGAGAAAGCTCGTTTCCGTGAATGGCCATTTGCAAGCTCCGGTATACAATCACTCCACTACTCGATTATTCCAGTTTTCTCGCGGCTAGTCCGGTGTCTCAACCCTATCAAGCCATTCTTCTGATCGCCTTCGGCGGTCCCACGTCGGGCGAAGAAATTCGTCCCTTCCTCGCCCGCGTAACGCGAGGAACCCCGATCCCGCCCGCCCGGCTCGAAGAAGTCGCCCGCCACTATGAAGCGGTCGGCGGCAAATCGCCGCTCAACGAGATTACCTTTCGTCAAGCGAACGCTCTGGAGAAACTGCTGGCGGCAAAGAGCATCCAGCTCCCTGTCTATGTCGGCATGCGTAATGCATCGCCGTTCTTTATCGAAACGCTCCGTCGAATGGCGAGCAACGGCGTACGTAAGGCGCTGGGCTTCATTCTCTCATCGCACCGCAGCGAGGCGAGCTGGGAGCGCTATCAGAAAAACATCGCCGACGCGCGCGCCGAGCTCGGCGATATTGCGCCCCGCGTCGATTACTGCGCCGGCTGGCACGATCATCCCCTTTTTGTCCAAACCTGGGCCGAGCTCATCGACGCCGCCTTCGTTGGTATTGGCGTCGAACGAAGAGGCTCGACGCCGCTCTTGTTCACGGCGCACAGCCTGCCCGCGCCGATGGCAGCAAGATCCTCTTACGTCGAGGAAATTGAGACCAGCGCCCGCTTGACCGCCGCTCGCCTCGATCTTCGGCGCTGGTCGCTCGCCTACCAAAGCCGCAGCGGCAAACCAAGCGACCCGTGGCTCGAGCCCGAAATCGGCGCCGTCCTGCGTCAGCTCGCCGTGGAAAAATGCGGGGAAGTTGTTGTCGCTCCCATCGGCTTTGTCTGCGATCATGTCGAAGTGCTTTACGATCTCGACATCGAAGCCAGGAAAATCGCCGCAGACCTAGGCATCGATTTGATTCGGGCAAATTGCCCGAATGATCACCCGACATTCATCCGCATGATCGCCGACGTGATCAGCCAAACGATCAAACGCGCCGAGATCGGAAGATAGAAGATGGCGCCTCGCTATCCTCGATCGTCCATCTTTGATTCTCGACCGGTGTCTTCATGAAGCGCCGCATCGTCGTCATCGGCGGCGGCAGCGCCGGCCTCGCCGCGGCCCATCGCGTCGCCGAGCTCAACAATGAACATTCCCTTGATGTCGAAGTGCTGCTCCTCGAAGCCTCTTCTCGACTCGGCGGCTCCATCGCCACGGAACATCTCGGCGACTTTCTCGTCGAAGCCGGACCGGATTCTTTCATCACCGAAAAGCCGGCGGCGCTCCGCCTTTGCGAACGAATCGGCCTTGTTTCGAGGCTCGTTTCCACGCAATCGGCCTATCAAAAGATCTATGTGGTGCACCGTGGCAAGCTTGAGCCTCTCCCCGATGGATTTTTTCTGCTGGCGCCGACCCAGCTCCGGCCTTTCATGCAAACTCCGCTCTTCTCCTGGGCCGGAAAGTTGCGCATGGCCGGCGACCTTTTGATTCCGCGGCGAAACATTGACGGCGACGAGAGCCTCGCTTCCTTTGTCCGCCGGCGCTTCGGAGCGGAAGCCCTCGAGCGTGTCGCCCAGCCGCTGGTGGGCGGTATTTACGCTTCGGATCCGGAGGAACTCAGCCTCGCCGCGACGATGCCGCGATTCAAGGAGATGGAGCAGCGGCATCGCAGCGTCATCTGGGCGATGTGGTTGGAGCAGCGCCGCCGGGCCCGCAATCGTGAAGCCGGCAGCGGCGCGCGCTGGAGCCTGTTCGTCACTTTGAAGGGGGGAATGCAGGAATTGATCGATGTGCTCGCCGGCCGATTGCCCACTGGGAATGTCCGCTGCGATGCTCGGGTAAACGCTGTCGATTACGAGTCAATCCAACGACGCTGGCGCGTCGCAACCGAGGACAGAGAGATACTTCACGCCGATGGCGTCATCCTTGCAACCCCGGCTTTCCGTGCCGCTGAGATCTTGAGCCCGATCGCAAACGATGCGGCCAATGAGCTGCGACAAATCCGTTACGCCTCCACCGCCACCGTCAGCCTCGCCTATCGGCT
>JBLMXG010000257.1:0-40644 GCA_050257635.1 Chloroflexota bacterium | reverse complement strand
GCCGAAGAAGGTTTTTTCAGACAGTCAATAAAGAGCAAGCTAAAGTGGCCAGGGAATTTTCGTAATGGCCGATTGACGAGCAGAATTACTCGGTGGTCGCTTTGTCAATGCCGAGGGTGTTGATCTTGTAGGAAAGAATTCGTCTGGTGACTCCAAGCTGGCGCGCCGCCTGGGTCTTGTTCCAGTCGCATTTCTCCAAGGCCTCGAGAATAATCGCGCGCTCGAATGCTTCCACCGCTTCGACCAGATTGCGGCCGTTCCCTGTCAGGGAGGAGTGAGCCGGCGGCGGGGAATCGCCGCGCGATGCCTGCAGCACCGAGGCGGGGAGGTGGGAGACTTGAATCTCGTCATCGGGACAAACCATCATCGCTCGTTCGACGGCGTTTTGCAGCTCGCGCACGTTTCCTGGCCAACGGTACTCGCACAAAGCGGCGACCGCGGCGTTGGAGATCGCGCGCGCAGGGTATTTTCCGGTCCGGCCGCTCACCGCCAAGAAATGGCGCGCCAACTCGGGAATGTCGCCGCTGCGCTCGCGCAGCGGCGGCACTTCGATGACGAATAGATTGATGCGATAAAAGAGATCGTTGCGGAACGAGCCGCTCTGAACGGCGTCTTCCAAGTTGCGATTGGTGGCGCAGATCACCCGAACATTGACGGTAATTTTATCCTCACCGCCGACCCGCTGAAAATTGCGCTCTTGGAGCACGCGCAGAATTTTTGCCTGGGTGGATAACGGCATGTCGCCGATCTCGTCGAGGAACAGCGATCCGCCGTTGGCCTGCTCGAACTTGCCGCGGCGCCGGGAAATCGCGCTGGTGAACGCGCCCCGTTCGTGGCCAAACAGCTCGCTTTCGATCAAGGTCTCGGTGAGCGCGGCGCAATTGACGTCGACGAAAGGCTTGCCGGCTCTCGGACTTGAGTAGTGCAGCGCCCGGGCGACCAACTCCTTGCCGGTGCCGCTCTCGCCGAGAATCAGCACCGTGGCGTCGCTTGGCGCCGCTTGGCGAATCAACTGGCAGACGGTTTCCATGGCCGGCGTGCTGCCGATGATATGCTCGAGCCGATAGGTTTCATTGAGCTCGGAGCGAAGCTTGGTGAGATCCTGTTGCTGGCGCAACAATTTTAACGCGTTTGCCAAAGAGACGACGAGCCTTTGGTGGTCCACCGGTTTGGTGACATAATCGGAGGCACCTCCTTTGAGAGCGCTGACGACGTCAGCCACCGCGTTGGACGCGGTCACGACGATAACCGGCACATCTGGATAACGAAAGCGCGCTCTTGCCAGCAGATCCAATCCCGATGCATCGGGCAAGTGGAGATCCACCAGGATCAAATCCGGTTTATGCTGGGCAAGAGTCTTCAAAAACTCCTGACCGGTGGAGACGATCTTGATCGCGTAGCCTTCGCGCTCGACGATGGATTGCGCCAGACGTCCCGACGCTACATCGTCCTCGACATACAAAATGCTTGCATGGGGCCTGGAATCAGCTTCATCCACGGTCCCTAGCCTAATCGATACCCGCAGGGCCGGTCAAGTGCAGTTTGATGACACGTGGAAAAATCCGGGGTGGAAAATATATTCAATGCGCGGGCAGGGCGGAAGATGCTGTAGGACACCGACCTTTTGCCTGCCGCTCGAGCCGGCGCAGCGCGGTTGCGTGAAGCTCGCAATGTGGGAGAGCAAAAAATTACTGCGGCAAGCACAGAGGAGCCTCCGCTCGCATCGAGTCCTGATGTCAGATGCGATCCGCCATGCGCCGAGCGCCAAAAATTTATTCGGCAACCGCTTAAGGCTCGGGCCGCATCAGTGCGATATCAACGACCGCCGCGATTTTTACGGCGCCCGGTATTTTATTAGCGATGAATTCGACTATTATCTATTAGACGTCTGCAGTGGGGGAGATAACCCTTTCGAGATATCTCGATGGAGCGAAACCCGAACAAACTCGGCGCGACGTATCTCGGCGGGAATGCGTGTCGCTTTCGCGTCTGGTCGCCGTCCGTTGCGCCTCTCGGCGTGCGGCTGCTGCGAAGCGATCGCCTGGTCTCGTTGAAAAGAGCCGGCCGAGGCTACTACGAAACGGTGGTCGAAGATGTGCGGCCGGACGACACTTATTTTTACCAATTAGGAATAGACAAACTGCGTGCCGACCCGGCCTCGCGTTTTCAGCCGCAAGGGGTGCATGGGCCGTCGGCTGTGCTCGACGACGAGTTTCCCTGGGAAGACGGCAATTGGTCCGGCTTGGCGCTCGCGGACTACATCATTTATGAGCTTCATGTCGGCTGTTTTTCTCCGGAAGGGACCTTCGAGGCGATCCTTCCGTATCTGGATTATTTGCAAAGCATCGGCATCACCGCTTTGGAGTTGATGCCGGTGGCGCAATTCCCGGGCGCGCGCAACTGGGGTTACGACGGAGTATTTCCATTCGCGGCGCAAAATTCTTACGGCGGGCCGACGGAGCTAAAAAAATTAGTCAATGGCTGCCACCGGCGCGGTCTCGCGGTCATTCTCGACGTGGTTTACAACCACATCGGACCGGAGGGGAATTATCTCGCCGATTTCGGTCCCTACTTCACCGAGCGCTACAAAACGCCGTGGGGACTGGCGCTCAACTTCGACGGGCCGTTCAGCGACGAGGTACGGCAGTATTTTATTCAAAACGCGCTCTCATGGCTAATCGACTTTCACTTTGATGCGCTGCGCCTCGATGCCGTGCATGCCATCCTCGATCATTCGCCGTTTACTTTTCTCGAAGAGCTGGCCGTCGCAGTTCAAAGCGAGGCTGAACGGCTCAACCGGCGCATGGTTCTGATCGCCGAAAGCGCCGCCAACGACGCGCGTCTCGTGCGCGCTCGCGAGCGCGGCGGATACGGCCTGGACGCGCAGTGGAACGACGACTTTCATCATGGATTGCACACCTTGCTCACCGGCGAGACAAACGGCTACTACCGCGATTACGGCAAATTCACGCAGCTCGTCAAAGCGTATCGCGAAGGTTTCGCCTATTCCGGAGAATGCTCTGAGTTTCGCCGCCGCCGACATGGCAGCTCGTCGCGCGATCTGCCCGCGGAGCGCTTCGTCGTGTTCGCGCAGAATCACGACCAGGTCGGCAACCGCATGCGCGGCGACCGTCTGGGCGAGACGGTGTCTTTCGAAGATCTCAAGCTCGCGGCCGGTCTGGTGATCCTTTCGCCTTACATCCCGCTGTTGTTCATGGGCGAGGAGTACGGCGAGACGGCGCCGTTCCCCTATTTTGTCAGCCACTCCGACCCGGGGCTGATCGAAGCGGTGCGGCGCGGCCGGCGCGCGGAGTTCGCCAGCTTCGAATGGCAAGGCGAGGTTCCCGATCCGCAGGACGAAGCGACCTTCCTGAGCGCGAAACTGAGCCATAATTTGGCGAATCGGGGCGAGCACAAAATCCTCTTGGAGTTCTATCGCGAGCTGATCCGGCTCAGAAAAACTATGCCGGCGCTTGCCGCTTTGAGCAAACAAAACATGGAAATCACGGCGCACGAGAAAGAGCGGGTATTGATGCTGCGCCGCTGGAGCGGCGCCGACAGCGTCATCGTGGTGGCGAATCTGGCGGCGAGCGAAGCCGACGCCGGGATTGCCGCGCCCGCCGGCTGCTGGCGCAAAACCATCGATTCGGCGGAGCGCCGCTGGAACGGCGCCGGCAGCCGGCTTCCCGATAAAGTCCATGGCGGCGCGCCTGGGCGGCTCATAATCGCGGCCCGTTCGATTGCGCTCTATCATCGAGGCGAAGAAAATGCGTGAACCGGGAGCGGGCGCGACGAGTGTTCAAGGCATAATGAAAGTCTGGTCGGGTCAACCCTATCCGCTCGGCGCGACTTGGGATGGTGCGGGAGTGAATTTCTCGCTTTTCTCCGAGAACGCGACCAAGGTCGAGCTCTGTCTGTTCGATGGCGCGGCCGGGCGGCGGGAAACGCGCATCCCGATGAGAGAACAAACTCATCAGGTCTGGCATCTCTATTTGCCCGAGGTGCGGCCGGGCCAATTCTACGGCTATCGCGTCCATGGGCCGTACGAGCCGCGGGCAGGTTATCGTTTCAACCCGGCAAAATTGCTCTTGGATCCCTACGCCAAAGCGATCGCGGGCGAGATTCAGTGGAGCGACGCGCTTTTCGGTTATGCCGTCGGCCATGCGGATCACGATCTTTCGCGCAGCGATGCCGACAGTGCCGGGGGAATTCCCAAGTGCGTGGTCATCGATCCAGCGTTTAGCTGGGGCCACGACGCGCCGCCGCGCACGCCGTGGCACGAGACAATTATTTACGAGCTGCATGTGAAGGGTTTCACCATGCGCCATCCGGCCGTGCCGCCGGAGCTGCGCGGCACTTATGCCGCACTCACCTGTCCGGACGTTATTGATTATCTAAAAGAGCTTGGCATTACGGCGGTGGAGTTGATGCCAGTGCATCAGTTCGTCGCGGACAAACACTTGAAGGAGCGCGGCCTGACCAATTACTGGGGCTACAATTCGATCGGCTTTTTCGCTCCCGATGCGCGCTATGCGAGCGGCGGCGCGCTCGGCCAGCAAGTGGCGGAGTTCAAAAGCATGGTGCGCGCGCTCCACCGCGAAGGCATCGAGGTCATCTTAGACGTGGTCTACAATCACACCGGCGAGGGTAGCCACCTGGGGCCAACCCTATGCTTCCGCGGCATCGACAACGCGGCATACTATCGCCTGGTCGACGACGACCGGCGCTATTACATGGACTACACCGGCTGCGGCAACACGCTCGACATGACGCATCCGCGCGTGCTCCAGATGATCACGGACAGCCTGCGCTACTGGGTGCAGGAAATGCACGTGGACGGATTTCGCTTCGATCTGGCCGCGACTCTGGCTCGCGAGCTGCACGATGTCGACCGCCTCGGCGCTTTCTTCGACATCATCCAGCAGGACCCGATCATCTCTCAGGTGAAGCTGATCGCCGAACCTTGGGACCTCGGTCCGGGCGGTTATCAAGTCGGCAACTTTCCGGTTCTCTGGGCGGAATGGAACGCGGCCTACCGCGATACCGTGCGGCGCTTCTGGAAGGGCGACGGCGGCCAAGTCGGCGGCCTCGGCTTTCGCCTCACCGGATCGAGCGACCTCTACGCTCACAACGGTCGGCTGCCCTACGCCAGCGTCAACTTCGTCACCGCCCATGACGGCTTCACGCTCAACGATCTGGTCAGCTACAACGAAAAACACAACGAGGCCAACGGCGAGGAAAACCGCGACGGCCACAACGACAATCTCAGCTGGAACTGCGGCGTCGAGGGTGACACCGACGCTCCCGCAACGCTCGCGCTGCGGGAGCGACAGAAGCGCAACTTTCTGGCGACCCTATTTTTATCCCAAGGCGTGCCGATGCTCCTGTCGGGCGACGAGCGGGGACGCACCCAGAGAGGCAACAACAACGCCTACTGTCAGGACAACGAGCTTTCCTGGATCGATTGGAAACTCGACCGGCCGCGGCGCGAGCTGCTCGACTTCGCGCGCTTTCTCATTCGTCTGGTGCGCGCCCATCCGGTGCTCCGGCGCCGAAACTTTTTTCAGGGCCGGCGCATTCGCGGCTCAGAGGTGAAGGACCTCGCTTGGTTTCGGCCCGACGGCAAGGAGATGAGCGATGACGATTGGAGCAATGCCGAAACCCGCTGCTTTGCGCTCCGGCTTGCCGGTGACGCCATTGAAGAACTCGACAGCAGAGGCAACCGGATCGTCGATGACACGTTGCTGATTCTCCTCAACGCGCACCACGAAGGGATTTGGTTCACGTTGCCGGCCCATCGGCGCAAGCTGCGCTGGCAGGTGGTTTTCGACACCACGGATCCGACCGTGGACGGCACGAAGCCGCGGCGGGTGCGCGGCGGAGAGTGCTACGAGATTAATCCTCGTTCGCTGGTGCTGATGCGGATGCCTCAAAACCTCGAACCGGGGGCCGGGCATGGCGAACTTTACACTGCGACCCGCCGGTCGAGGCGGAGAGCAAGGAGCGGCGCGCTGGCATGAGAATTCCCGCGTCAACCTACCGCTTGCAGTTCGCGCCATCCTTCGGTTTTGAGCAAGCGAGAGCAGTGCTCGATTATCTTGACGAACTTGGGGTAACCGACCTCTACGCGTCGCCGATCTTTGAGGCCCGCTCGGGCAGCGAGCATGGCTACGACGTGGTCGATCCGAACCGGCTCAATTCCGAGCTCGGCAGCGCGGCTGATTTCGATGCGTTGATTGAAGCGGCGCGCCGGCGCGGTCTGGGCTGGCTTCAGGACATCGTGCCCAATCACATGGCCTACGACCGGCAGAATCACCTGCTCATGGACGTGCTCGAAAACGGCCCGGCGTCGCCGTATTATGATTTCTTTGATATCGATTGGAATCATCCGTACGAGAGCATGAAGGGAAAAATCCTGGCGCCGTTCCTGGGCGGGTTTTACGGCGAGTGCCTGGAGAACGGCGAGATTGCGCTCAGCTACGGACAGAGCGGCTTGAGCATCCGTTATGGCTCCATGCAGTTTCCCGTCAACATCGAATCCTACGCCGACGTGATCGCGCATGATCTCGGCGCGCTGCGCAAACGGCTTGGCGCCGATCATCTGGATTTCATCAAGCTGCTTGGGATTCTCTACACGCTCAAGAACATTCCGCCGAAAGATGAGAGCGGCGAGCGCGAGGACCAAATCGTTTTCGTCAAGCGCATGTTCTGGGAGCTTTACAGCGGCGACGCCGAGATCAAACGCCATATCGACGGCAATCTCAGCCGATTCAATGGCACCAAGGGCAAGCCGGAAAGCTTCAATCTGCTCGACCGGATGTTGGCGCAGCAATGGTATCGCCTGTCGTTTTGGAAGGTGGCGGCGGAGGAGATCGACTACCGGCGATTTTTCAACATCAACGAGTTGATTTCGCTGCGCATGGAAGACGAGAAGGTTTTCAATCACTCCCACGGCCTGATTGTGAAGCTCGCGCGCGAGGGAAAATTGACCGGCCTGCGCGTCGATCACGTGGACGGCCTGTACGACCCGCTGAGCTATTTGGAGCGTCTGCATCGCGCTGCCGGAGATGTTTATTTGGCGGTGGAGAAGATTCTCGGATTTGACGAAGAGTTGCCGGAGAATTGGCCGGTGCAAGGAACCACCGGCTATGAGTTTCTGAATTTCGTCAACGGGCTGTTTTGCTCCCGCGCGCAACGGCGCAAATTCATCCATATTTACAGCCGCTTCACCGGCAGCGACGCCTCTTGCGGCGCGCTGGTCGTCGAAAAAAAACGGTTGATCATCGGCAAATACATGGCCGGCGATATCGAAAGCCTGGCCCAACTGCTGAAGAGCGTTTCCAGCCGTGATCGCCACGCCTCCGACGTAACGATGTACGGTGTCAAGCGCGCGCTGGTAGAAGTACTGGCGTTCTTTCCGGTCTACCGAAGCTACGTGAGTCCGGGCCATTTCAGCGAGGCGGATCGCGCCCGGCTCGGCGCCGCTGTCGACCGCGCCAAGGCCGCCAATGCAGGCTTGCTGCTCGAGCTGAATTTCATCGAGCGTTTTTTGCTACTGGATTTTGCCGGTCACCACAGCGAGGAAGAGAAGAACAGCTGGACTCATTTTGTCATGCGCTTTCAGCAACTGACCGGACCGTTGATGGCCAAGGGTTTCGAGGACACGACCCTGTACGTTTACAATCGGCTGCTCTCGCTCAACAACGTCGGCGGCGATCCGGACCGTTTCGGCGTCCGCCTAGATGAGTTTCATGAATTCAATCTCCGACGTCTCCAGCGCTGGCCCCACACGATAAACGCTACTGCGACCCATGACAGTAAGCGCGGCGAGGACGCGCGGGCTCGGATCAACGTGCTTTCGGAAATGCCGGAAGAGTGGGAGGGCCGGCTCAAGATCTGGAGCCGTATCAATCGGCCGAAAAAGCGCCGAGTCAAGGGCGTCGAAGTTCCCGACCGCAACGACGAGTATTTTCTGTACCAAACTTTGATCGGTTCTTATCCGATTCTGGGCGGGCCCGACGCGGACTTTATCGAGCGGCTCAAAGCCTACATCATCAAGGCAGTGCGCGAGGCGAAAGTTCACACCGAGTGGTTGAAACCGGATCTCGCGTATGAGACCGCCTTTGTGAAGTTCGCCGAAGCGCTGCTGGGGCCCTCTCCGGAGGACCGCTTTTTGAGCGAGTTCGTGCCCTTCGTCGAGCGGGTCGCGTACTGCGGCATGTTCAATTCGCTGGCGCAGACGCTGCTCCGGGTCGCTGCTCCGGGATTGCCGGATACCTATCAGGGAACCGAGCTTTGGGACCTGAGCTTCGTCGATCCGGATAATCGCCGGCCGGTGGATTTCGCCCGTCGGCAATCCTTGCTCCGTGAGTTCAAAATTCTCGAGGCGCAAGATCGTCCGGCGCTGCTGCGCGACCTGCTCTCCGAATGGCCCGACGGTCGGATCAAGCTCTATTTGTTGCACAAGCTCTTGAGCTTTCGCCGCGACCATCGCGCACTCTTCGCCACGGGTGATTATCTACCCTTGGAAGCGAGCGGCGAAATGGCCGATCGGGTTTGCGCCTTTGCGCGACGGCAAGATCGCTCGTGGGTGCTGGCAATCGTGCCGCGCTTGATCGGCAAGGAAGTTTATCGGAGCGGTGCACCGCTGGGCAATGAGTTTTGGCGCGGCACTCGATTGCCGTTGCCGGATTCGGCGGCGGGCCCATGGGTCGATGCGATCACCGGCAATATTTTAAGAACGGCAACGCCGGCGCCGGTCAAGGCAATCGATCTTGGCGCCGTCTTCAAAGATTTTCCAGTGGCGTTGCTTTGCAACCAAGAAATCGCCGAGGAGTTGCCGAGCCTTAAGGAAAATAACGATGCAAGACCTATCGAAACTATTGCATGATGGGCGCAGCCGTGTGGTCATCGAAGGCGTCGCTCCGGAGATCGATGGCGGTCTATTTCCGATCAAACGCACGCCGGGCGAGCGGGTTATCGTCGAAGCCGATGTCTTCGCCGATGGCCACGAAATGATTGATTGCGCTCTGCTTTACCGCCGCGGTCAAGACGGCGAATGGCGTGAAACGCCGATGACCCCGCTGGTCAACGACCGCTGGCGCGGCACTTTCGTCGTCGATGAAGTTGGCCATTACGATTACACGCTGATGGCCTGGGTGGATCGATTCAAATCCTGGTGCCGTGATCTGGGCAAGAAAGCGGAAGTCGGCGAGCACACCGAGCTCGACATGCTGACCGGAGCGCAATTGATTGAAGCGGCGGCCAAACACGCTCGCGGTACGGATGCAAAGAAACTCAACGACTGGGCACAGAGCTTAAGCGGCAAGAACCTCGACTTGCCGGCGAAGCTCGAGCTCGCGCTCGGCGATGAGCTCGACAGCGTGAGCCAAAAATATCCGGACAGAACTTTTGCGATACGCTACGGCAAAGAATTGGGGGTAACGGTTGACCGGGAGAAAGCGCGCTTTAGCTCCTGGTATGAGATGTTTCCGCGCTCCTCAGCCGACCGGCCGGGCCAACATGGGACTTTTAAAGACTGCGAACGGCTGCTGCCCTACGTCGCAGCCATGGGCTTTGACACGCTCTATTTTCCGCCGATACATCCGATCGGCCGCACGCAGCGCAAGGGCAAAAATAACTCGGTTGTCTGCGGTTCCGACGATCCGGGAAGCCCCTGGGCGATCGGCGCCGCGGAGGGCGGCCACAAGTCGATCCATGCCGAGCTCGGCACCCTGGAGAATTTCAAAAGCTTGATCGAAAAGGCCCGCGCGCTGAACATTGAGATCGCTCTGGATCTCGCCTATCAATGCAGCCCAGACCATCCTTACGTGAAAAAGCATCCCCATTGGTTTCGCTGGCGGCCCGACGGCACGGTGCAGTACGCCGAAAATCCGCCGAAAAAATATCAAGATGTTTACCCGCTGGAATTTACCTCGGAGGAATGGCGCGAGCTTTGGGCGGAGCTTAAGAGCGTCGTTAATTTCTGGATCGAGCAAGGGATCCGTCTCTTTCGCGTCGACAACCCGCACACCAAACCGCTGCCGTTTTGGCAGGGGTTGATCGGAGAGGTGAAGCAAGAGCATCCCGACGTGATTTTTCTTGCCGAGGCATTTACCCGGCCCAAAGTCATGTACCGGCTGGCTAAGCTCGGCTTTAGCCAGTCCTACACCTACTTTACCTGGCGCAACACCAAGCCGGAGCTGACGGACTATTTTACTGAGCTCACTCAGACCGAGGTGCGGGAATATTTTCGCCCCAATCTGTGGCCGAACACACCCGACATTTTAAACGAATATCTCCAGTTCGGCGGGCGCGCCGCATTTATGGCGCGGCTGGTGCTGGCGGCGACGCTCGGAGCGAGCTACGGGATTTACGGCCCCGCGTTCGAGCTGATCGAGGCTCGCCCGCGCGATCCCGGCAGTGAAGAATATTTGAATTCGGAAAAATATGAGATCAAACATTGGCAGCGGGAAAGTCCGGACAGCCTCAAAGATTTCATCGGCCTAGTGAACCGGATTCGCCGGGAGAACCGCGCGCTGCAGAGCGACGGCAGCCTGCGGTTTCACCCCGTCGATAACCAGCAAATCCTTTGCTACAGCAAGCATACTGAGGATCTCAGCAACGCCATCGTCGTTGTGGTCAATCTCGACCCGCACCACAGCCAGAGCGGTTGGGTCAATCTCGCCGTCGAAGAACTCGGACTCGAGCCGCAGCAGCCGTATCAGGTGCATGAGCTGCTCACCGGCGCCCGTTACCTTTGGCATGGCGCGAAAAATTACGTGCAGCTGAATCCGGCAAGCGTGCCGGTGCAGATTTTTCGCCTGCGCCACCGGCTCCGCCGGGAGCAGGATTTCGATTATTTCTTGTAGGCGGCAGCCACATCTATGAATCATCGAACTCAAAACGTAGTCTCGACGATGCTCGAAGCTCAGCCGCGCTGGTACAAAGACGCCGTGATTTACGAAGTTCACTTGCGGGCTTTTTGCGACGGCAACGGCGACGGCATCGGCGATTTTATCGGCCTCACCGAAAAGCTCGATTACCTTCAGGACCTGGGAATTACCGCCCTTTGGCTCCTGCCTTTTTATCCTTCGCCATTGCGCGACGACGGCTATGACATCGCCGACTATACGGACATTCATCCGGACTACGGCACATTGCAGGATTTCAAAGTCTTCTTGCGCGAGGCGCATCGCCGCTCGATTTACGTGATCACCGAGCTCGTCATCAATCATACGTCCGATCAGCATCCCTGGTTCCAACGCGCCCGCTCGGCCAAACCCGGCAGCAGCGCGCGGAATTTCTATGTCTGGAGCGACAACCAGGAGCGCTACCCGGAGGCGCGGATCATCTTCAAGGATTTCGAATTATCGAACTGGACCTGGGACCCGGTGGTCAAGGCCTATTTCTGGCATCGCTTCTATTCGCACCAGCCGGATTTGAATTTCGATCATCCGGAGGTCAAAAAGGCGGTCTTCAGCGTGCTGGATTTCTGGCTCGACATGGGTGTGGATGGTCTGCGCCTCGATGCGGTGCCCTATCTGTTCGAGCGTGAAGGCACAAATTGTGAGAATTTGCCGGAGACCCACGCTTTTCTTAAAGAGCTGCGCCAGCATGTCGACAAGAAGTATAAAAACCGCATGCTGCTCGCCGAGGCCAATCAATGGCCGGAAGACGCCGTCAAATATTTCGGCGACGGCGATGAGTGCCATATGGCGTTTCACTTCCCGGTCATGCCACGGTTGTTCATGGCAGTACACATGGAAGACCGCTTCCCGATCATCGATATTCTCGACCAGACGCCGCCGATTCCGGATAACAGCCAGTGGGCGATGTTCCTGCGCAATCACGACGAACTCACGCTGGAAATGGTTACCGACGAAGACCGCGACTACATGTACAAGGTATACGCCAACGATCCGCGCGCGCGGATCAACCTGGGCATCCGCCGGCGTTTGGCGCCGCTATTGGGCAATAACCGGCGCCGCATCGAGCTCATGAACAGTCTGCTTTTTTCGCTTACCGGCACGCCGGTGATTTATTACGGCGATGAAATCGGCATGGGCGATAATATTTACCTCGGCGACCGAAACGGTGTGCGCACGCCGATGCAGTGGAGCGCCGATCGCAACGCCGGGTTCTCACGCGTCAATCCGCAGCGGCTTTATTTACCGGTGATTCTCGATCCCGAGCACCATTACGAAACCGTCAACGTCGAAGCGCAACAGCAAAATCCCACCTCGCTGCTCTGGTGGATGAAGCGACTGGTGCTGCTGCGCAAAAGCTACCGGGCTTTCAGCGAAGGGCGCATCGAATTTCTACTGCCGGAAAACCGCAAGGTGCTGGTCTTTCTGCGCCGGTGCGAGGAGGAAATCATTCTCGTCGCCGCCAATTTGTCGCGCTTCGTCAATTGCGCCGAGATCGATCTTTCGGCGTACAAGGGAATGGTGCCGGTGGAATTATTCGGCCAAACCCGTTTTCCACCGATCGGCGAGCTTCCCTATTTTCTCACCTTCGGTCCGCACACGTTCTATTGGTTCAAGCTCGAGCCACCGCCGGCAACCCGAAGCGGTGCTCCCGTCGAAGGGTTCGAGCCGGCAAAATTGTCGGTGGAGGGCTCCTGGGAGGAGATACTTAAAAGCAAGGGGCTGACGCTTCTGGAGCGCACCTTGCCGGCTTATTTGCTCAACTGCCGCTGGTTCGGCGGCAAGGCGCAGCAAATCCGTTCGGTGAAAAAGGCCGACAGCATTCCGTTCCACGCCAACGGCGCCAGCGGGTTTTTCACGACCTGGGAAATCCAGTTTCTGGGCGCTGCGACGGAGATTTACATCCTGCCTTTGGCGTTCGCCTCGGGAGAGCGCGCTTTCGAGCTGCGCCAAGCGATTCCGCAAAGCATCGTTGCCCAATTGAAAGTGAAAGCTAAGGATCAGGAGATCGACGGCGTGCTTCACGATGCCCTGTACGACGCGAATTTCACCAAGTCGCTGCTCGGCGCCGTCGGGCGCGGGCGACGTTACAAAGGGCAGGGCATCGAGCTATCGGCGCAGCCGTCGAAAATGTTTCGCGCTATCAGCGGCGGCGCCCAGGCCAACTTGGAACCGGCGATCCTCAAACGGGAGCAGAGCAATACTTCCGTGATCTATGGCGATCGGATGATTTTCAAACTCTTTCGCCGCGTCACCGAAGGACTCAACCCCGACCTGGAGATCGGCCGCTTCCTTACCGAGAAAGTGAAATTCGCTTACACGCCTGCCTTAGCTGGCGCGATTGAAATTCGCAAAGGGCGCGGCCAGCCGGCAACGCTCGGCATCCTGCATGAGCTGGTCGCCAATGAAGGCGATGCGTGGCGCTATACTCTCGACAGCTTGGGTCATTTTTTCGAGCAAGTCGTGGCGCGCAAGCCCGACCCGCAAGCGGCGGCGTTACCGGCCTCTTCTCTGGTTAAGCAAGCCGAAGAGGAAACTCCTGTCCTGGCGCGCGAATTGATCGCTTCGTACTTGCCGTCGGTGCAGCTCCTGGGGCAGCGCACGGGCGATCTCCACATGGCGCTTGGCTCCGAGGCCAGGGATCCCGCGTTTGCACCGGAATCTTTCACCGCGCTGTACCGTCGCTCGCTTTATCAGAGCATGCGGACGCTGGCTGACCAAGCGCTCGCACTACTCGGAAAACGGCTCAAAGGCCTCGCCCAGGAACTGCGCGCCGACGCCGAAAGGGTGCTTCAGTTCGAGAACGCGATCTTCGCGCGTTTTCGCGAAGTCGTCGAGACCAAGCTCACCGGCATGCGCATCCGCTGTCATGGCGATTATCACCTCGGCCAGGTGCTGTTCACCGGCAAGGATTTCATCATCATCGATTTCGAAGGCGAGCCGGCGCGGCCAATTTCCGAACGCCGGATAAAACGATCGCCGCTCCGCGACGTTGCCAGCATGCTGCGTTCGTTCAATTACGCGGCAGCGGCGGCGCTGAAAAGCGACGCGCTTCGGGCCGAAGAGCCAGCGCAGATGCGGCCCTGGGGGCATTTTTGGAATTACTGGGTATCGGTGAATTTTCTCAAAGGCTATTTTGAGGCCACTCGCCAATCGGCATTCATGCCGAAGGCGAGCGCGGAAATCGCTCTTTTATTGGATATCTATCTACTGGAAAAGGCGGTCTACGAGCTGAGCTATGAGCTCAACAATCGTCCGGACTGGCTTGATCTACCGATCGCGGGAATCTTGCAATTACTGGCGGGACGCGAGTGAGTGCCGACGGGCACGAATCCGCGCTGCAGCGCCGCGGATAGGCTGGCGCATTGCTATCGGCGCCGAAACCCCGCCCGACTCAAACGGAAGGAAGGTGATGCTCCGATGAATAGTCAAATCAATTTCAGCCTGCTCACGGATAACGATCTTTTTCTCTTCAACGAAGGCAGCCACTTCCGTCTTCATGACAAGCTCGGAGCCCATCTCGTGGAGCACGAGGGGAAAGCAGGGACATACTTTGCGGTGTGGGCGCCCAACGCCAACCACGTGAGCGTCATCGGCGACTTTAACAGCTGGGAAAAGGGGAGGCATGTGCTCCGCCCCAAA
The DNA here is from genome assembly GCA_050257635.1 of Chloroflexota bacterium. Lineage (GTDB taxonomy): Bacteria > Desulfobacterota > Binatia > UBA9968 > UBA9968 > DP-20. Next base: position 26,074 of record JBLMXG010000257.1, on the reverse strand, counting down.
GGAGAGTCCGGCATCTGGGAAGGCTACCTTCCCGACGTCGGCAAAGGGACGCTTTACAAATACCATATCGGCTCGCGCTTCGGTGGTTATCGGGTCGACAAGGCCGATCCCTTCTCAATTTTCAACGAGATTCCGCCGAAATTCGCATCGATCGTTTGGGACCTCGACTATCGCTGGAACGACCAGCAGTGGATGGCCGAGCGACGGCGGCGCCAGGGACTCACCCGACCGATGGCCATCTACGAGATGCACGCAGGCTCGTGGAAGCGCGTTGTCGACGAGGGCAACCGCTCGCTTTCATACCGGGAGCTTGCGCCGGAGCTGGCCGATTATCTGCATCACCTGGGTTATACCCACGTCGAATTCATGCCGGTCATGGATCACCCATTTTTCGGCTCGTGGGGCTATCAAATTACGGGTTACTTTGCGCCCTCGGGCAACTACGGCACGCCGCAGGACCTCATGTTCCTGATCGATACTTTGCACCAGCGAGGCATCGGCGTGATTTTCGACTGGGTGCCGTCGCATTTTCCGAGCGACGAGCATGGCTTGGCGTTTTTCGATGGCACGCATTTGTTCGAGCACGCCGATCCGCGCCAGGGCTATCATCCGGAGTGGAACAGCTTTATTTTCAACTACGGCCGCAACGAGGTGCAGAGTTTTCTCATCAGCAATGCAGTCTATTGGCTCGACAAATTTCACGTCGATGGCCTGCGCGTGGACGCGGTGGCGTCGATGCTCTACCTCGATTACGCGCGCAAAGAGGGCGAGTGGATTCCCAACAAGTACGGCGGCCGCGAGAACATCGAAGCCATCGGCTTTTTGCGCCGCATGAACGCCGAGGTTTACCGGCAGTTTCCGGAGGTCGAAACCATCGCGGAGGAATCGACCGCCTGGCCGATGGTATCGCGGCCCGACTATGTCGGCGGTTTGGGCTTCGGCTTCAAGTGGGACATGGGCTGGATGCACGACACGCTGGAATATATGCGCCAGGATCCTGTGCACCGCCGCTACCATCACGATAAGCTGACGTTTCGCATGCTCTACGCCTTCCACGAAAATTTCGTTCTGCCGCTGTCCCACGACGAGGTGGTTTACGGCAAGGGCTCGTTGATCGGCAAGATGCCCGGCGACGATTGGCAAAAATTCGCCAACCTGCGCGCCCTCTACGGTTACATGTATGCCCAGCCGGCGAAGAAGATGTTGTTCATGGGCGGTGAGATCGGCCAGTGGCGCGAATGGGTCCACGACTCGAGCCTCGAATGGTCGCTGCTGGATCAACCTGCCCACGCGGGGCTGATGAAATGGGTGCGCGACCTCAACCATCTCTATAAAGACGAGCCCACTATGCATGAATGCGACTGCGATCCGGCCGGATTTGAGTGGATCGACTGCAGCGACTCGGAGAGCAGCGTAGTCGCACTGCTGCGCAAGGGGAAATCCTCGTCGGCGCTGATCATTGCGGTATGCAACTTTACTCCGGTGCCGCGCTACAGTTATCGCATCGGCGCGCCGCGCGGCGGTTTTTGGCACGAGACCCTAAATAGCGACGCCGCCGAGTACTGGGGCAGCGGCATGGGCAACCTGGGGGGAGTCGAAGCGGTACCGGTGCCGCTGCACGGCCGGCCCTATTCATTGACCATTACTCTGCCGCCCTTGGCGGTCTCGTTTTTTAGAAGCGAGCGTTGACCCGCGGCGGAAGGCTCTTCGCTCAATGAGGCGTCGCACCTAGCCGCGCCATCGGCCTGTGCCGGTTAGCCTTTGTCTTCTTGGACCTGTGGGGTTTTGCGCACCATGACCCTGACCGTCGTCGGGGCGAGCTGCTGCAAAGTGAGAGTCTGCGGATGACGCACGTTCTGCTCCGAGATGCGCAACGTCTTGCGGCCGGGTTCGGTCGTCGATAGATCGATATCCACCCTGAGTTTGCTCGGATCGAAGAAATAAAAAGCCCGTTTGGGACCGGTAAAGGTTGCGTTGACCTCGGATGGCTGAACCTCTTCGACGCGAAAATCGGGTTGGAGGTTTTGTACTTGCACGGGCAGTTTGTAAGTCACTTCGATGGTGCTCGAGCCGGGGACCAAAACGTACCAAAGTCCCACGGCCAGCGAAAAGCTCACTAGCTTGGCAAGCCAATTCTCTTTGATCAGCGAGACCGATAGCGTGCGGCGTTCCGGCGAGGGGAATTTTTCCCGGAGAAAACTTTCCAGCAACAACCCCAGCTCCTGAATATTTTCAATCTGCCGCAGCCGGCTTTCTCTGGCCACAGAAATCGTGCCTTTTTCTTCGGAAACCGCGATGCACAGGGCGTCGCTCAGCTCCGCCAGCCCCAATGCGGCGCTATGGCGGGTGCCGACATGAGCCAGTTGTTGGAGATCTTTGGACAGCGGCAAGTGCGCCGCGAAAAGAATGATGCGATCACCCTGGACGATCACCGCGCCGTCATGGCCGGGCGAGTGCGGATCGAAAATGCTCTTCAGCAGCGGCTCGCTGACTTTACCTTCCAGCTCGATGCCCCCGACCACATGGCGCGCGATCGGATCTTTGCCTTCGATCACGATCAGCGCGCCGATGCTATCCTTGGCGAGGTCGGCCACGGTGCCGATCAGAATATCGACGGTGTTGGAGCGCGGCGGTCGGATGCTTTTCGGCGCCAGGCTCCAGACCGCGATCCGCTCGAAGATCTGCCGCAGCTCTTCCTGAAATATTACCACGATGATGATCAAAAAGATGGCGAAGAAGCCCTGGAAGAGCCACGCGGTCAACTGCAGGTCGAGGTACCGGGCGATGATGTAAATGGCGGCGAGGATAAAAATGCCGCGGATGATGAAAGCGGCGCGGGTCTGCTTGAGAAACGCCGTGGCAGTGTAGAGCAAAACGGCGACGACCAGGATGTCGACGACATCGGCGATGCCGATGTTAAAGAACGGAGTGAACATAGCAAGCCTTCTCACAGAACATAAACAAAGTAAACACGAGGGCAGGGTCTCGGGCAATCGCTGGCGGCAATTTTCTTCGAACCGGTTAGCCCATGAGCGATTGCGGGACTGGCGTTATTCTCTCCCACGCCGCGTCGCGAGACACAAGCCGGCTGGCAATTTTGCTTGCCTCGTGCGGTAGAAGTTTTGTTTCGTCCACTCGAACAATCAAAAAATAGCGCAAAAGGCGCTGATAAACGCGAAGCATCGGCCGATTTGCACTCGGCCGCGTTTTCCCTCTAATCCGGTCCGGAAGATCCTTCGACACCCCGAGTTAGATCAGGTTTCACGAAACATCCCCTCAACGTGCTGGTCTTTCCCGCCGACTCTTCTTGGGCTTCTTTTCTCTAGTGCATTTTGCCGCACAGGAATTGGCCGCCTATTGCATTGTGCAATGGGTGCTGCTCCGGCGAAGCATTTTTGATTTTGGCAAAAATCAAGGTTCCCAGCTGAATGTCGGTGTCTTTACTGGACTTTTCTTGTAGATGAAGGCCTTGCGGTGAGATACACGCAAGTCACTACAGACAAAACCGCGTTGGCACTTGGCTTGCGCTATCAAAAGCCTATCGGTTTCTGGGAGGGCAATGTGGCGGACCTCATTTTAATCGGCGTTACGATCGGCTTTTTCTATCTCGCCTGGCTTTATGTCTGCGGCTGCGATCGTTTGTAAGAGGGCGAAATGGGACTGGAATATATCATCGGACTTATCGTTTCGTTTCTTATCACGGGATATTTGGTTTACGCGCTGCTCTGGCCGGAAAAGTTTTAGCGTTGTCACCGGCGAACAGAACGAAATTGCTGCAACGGGAAATTTGCCCGCGTAGCTTTGCACTGGTGCGACGCTCGGAGAATTGATGACAACCATCGGGTGGATGCAGATTCTTTTGTTTTCGATCATTGTGTTTGCCGTCACCAAACCCATCGGCATCTATATGTTTCGGATCTTCGAGGGCGACCGGCAGCCTCTAAAACGCTTCTTTGGGCCGATCGAACGATGGATTTATAAATTGTGCGGCGTCGATCCGAGCGATCAGCAGGACTGGAAAGAATATGCGCTCGCCATGTTGCTCTTCAGCGCGGCTACGATGCTAGTGACCTATGCGATCGAACGGCTGCAAGCCCTGCTTCCGCTAAATCCCGCGAAACTGGGTGCCGTGCCTCCTGACCTGGCTTTTGGCACGGCGGCCAGTTTTACCAGCAACACGAACTGGCAGGCCTACGGCGGCGAAACCACGATGAGTTATCTGACTCAGATGGCCGGGCTTGCCTGGCATAATTTCATCTCCGCCGGCGTCGGCATCGGCGTCATGATGGCGCTGGCGCGCGGCTTGACCTATCGCCGCGAGCCGGGCGCGCCGAAAACGCTCGGCAATTTCTGGATCGATCTGAATCGAGCGCTTATCTATTTATTGATCCCCTTTTCGCTCGTGATGGCCTTGGTATTGGTCTCTCAAGGGGTGTTACAGAACTTTTCGTCCTACGTTGAGCTGGTGACTTTAGAGGGAGCAAAGCAAACCCTGGCGATGGGTTCAACGGCGTCCCAAGTCGCGATCAAACAGCTCGGCACCAACGGCGGCGGCTTTTTCAACGTCAACAGCGCCCATCCGTTCGAGGGCGGAACTCCACTGGCGAATTTCATCGAAATGGTTGCGATTCTGGCGATTCCCGCAGCGCAGACTTACATGTACGGCCTCATGGCGCGCGACACCAAGCAAGGCTGGGCGCTATTTGCCGCCATGGCGATCCTGTTTATTGTCGGCGTGACAACGGCATACTACTTCGAGGCCAAACCCAACCCGGTGACGCAGGGTTTGGCGGTCGATCCTTCGGCTGGAAATATGGAGGGCAAAGAAGTTCGCTACGGCATCGCTAACTCGGTAACTTGGGCAACCGCGACCACCGGTGCGTCGAACGGTTCGGTGAATTCGATGCACGACAGTTTCAATCCGCTCGCGGGCCTGGTGCCGCTAGTCAATATCCAGCTCGGGGAAATTATCTTCGGCGGCGTGGGCGCCGGTCTTTACGGCATGGCGATCTTCGTTTTGCTCGCCGTGTTCATCGCCGGCCTCATGGTCGGACGCACGCCGGAGTACCTCGGCAAAAAAATCGAAGCGCGGGAAGTCAAGCTGGCGATGCTCTATGTGTTGATCTTCCCGCTGCTGATTCTCTATTTATCCGGCTGGTCCGCGGTGGCGCCCTACGGCTTGTCCTCGCTCAACAATGGCGGACCCCATGGGTTGAGCGAAATCCTCTATGCCTTCAGTAGCGCAGCGGGCAACAACGGCTCGGCCTTTGCCGGCCTCAATGCCAACACGCCTTGGTACAACGTCAGTCAGGGACTCACGATGTTGGCCGGTCGGTTCTTGATGATCGTGCCGGTGTTGGCGATCGCCGGCTCGTTGGTCGGAAAAAAAGTCGTCCCAGAAAGCTTGGGCACGTTTCCCACCAACGGTGCGCTTTTTGTCGTGCTGTTGATCGGTGTCATCGTCATCGTCGGCGCGTTGACGTTTTTCCCCGCGCTTGCGCTCGGTCCGATCGTCGAGCACTTCTTGGCGCAAGCCGGAAGGGTTTACTGATATGGCGGCGACGCGTTTAAGAGAACGTTCACTGTTCGATCCCGAGATCGCGCGACCGGCGATTTGGGAAAGCTTTTGCAAGCTCGCGCCGCAGCATGTGATCAAAAATCCGGTTATGTTTGTGGTCGAGATCGGCAGCATGCTCACCACCTTGATCTTGGTGCGCGACTTTTTCGCGCCGACAGCCGGATCGCAGCCTCTGTGGTTTACTTTCAACGTCAGTTTCTGGTTGTGGTTCACCGTGATCTTTGCCAACTTCGCCGAAGCGGTGGCCGAGGGGCGCGGCAAAGCCCAGGCGGCGACGCTGCGCAAGATGCGCAAGGAAACCAATGCGCGGCGCCTGATTGATGCCCATCGGGAAGAAGTCGTGCCCGCCTCGGCGCTCCGTAAGGGCGATACGGTGGTCGTCGAAGCCGGCGAAATTATTCCCGGTGATGGCGACGTAATCGAGGGGATCGCGTCCGTCGATGAATCGGCGATCACCGGCGAGTCCGCTCCGGTCATTCGCGAAAGCGGCGGCGACCGCTCCGCCGTTACCGGTGGCACAAAGGTTTTGTCCGACCGCATTGTCGTGCGCGTTACGGCGAGTCCCGGCGAATCCTTCATGGATCGGATGATCGCTTTGGTCGAAGGCGCCGAGCGGCAGAAAACGCCCAACGAGATCGCTCTCAATATTCTGCTCTGCGGCCTTACTTTGGTGTTTCTATTCGCGTGTGTGACGCTTGTGCCCATGGCGCTTTACTCCGGCATGGCCAACGTATCGGCTACCGTGATTGTCGCGCTGCTTGTCTGTCTGATTCCGACCACGATTGGCGGACTGCTCTCCGCCATCGGCATTGCCGGCATCGACCGTTTGCTGCGAAAAAACGTGCTCGCAATGAGCGGCCGAGCTGTCGAAGCCGCGGGTGACGTCGACACGCTGCTGCTCGACAAGACCGGCACGATTACCCTCGGTAATCGCATGGCCAGCGAGTTTATTCCCGTCGACGGCGTGAGCGCGGAGACGCTCGCCGACGCGGCGCAGCTTTCAAGTCTGGCCGACGAGACGCCGGAGGGGCGCTCGATCGTTGTTCTTGCCAAAGACAAGTACGGTCTGCGCGGGCGCGATGTCACGGACATCGGCGCGCACTTTATTCCCTTTAGCGCCGAGACCCGCATGAGCGGCTGCGATCTCGATGGTCGCAGGATCCGCAAGGGCGCGGTCGACGCCATCGCTGCATACGTGAGCGAGTCGGGCGGGAGCGTGGGCTCGCAAGTCGAGGGCATCACCCATGGAATTTCCGATGCCGGCGGCACTCCACTGGTGGTCGCCGACGGAAACAAAGTGCTTGGCGTCATCCACCTCAAAGACATGGTGAAGGGCGGCATCAAGGAGCGCTTCGAACGCTTCCGTGCCATGGGCATCCGCACAGTGATGATCACCGGCGACAACCCGCGCACAGCAGCGGCTATTGCGCGAGAAGCCGGCGTCGACGATTTTCTCGCCCAAGCGACGCCTGAAACAAAAATGCGCTTGATCAAAGAAGAACAAGCGAAAGGAAAGCTCGTGGCGATGACCGGTGACGGCACCAACGATGCGCCGGCATTGGCGCAGGCCGATGTCGGCGTGGCGATGAATACCGGCACCCAGGCGGCCAAGGAAGCCGGCAACATGGTTGATCTCGATTCCAATCCGACCAAGCTTTTGGAAGTGGTCGAGATCGGCAAGCAGATGCTGATGACCCGCGGCGTGCTGACGACGTTTTCCATCGCCAACGACGTGGCCAAGTACTTCGCGATCATCCCGGCGATGTTCATGGGCGTCTATCCGGAGATCGCGCCGCTCAACATCATGCATCTCGCCTCACCTCTGAGCGCGATTCTTTCGGCGGTCATCTTCAACGCGATCGTTATAATTTTGCTAATCCCCCTGGCTTTGCGCGGCGTGCGCTACCGGCCGATCGGCGCCGCGCCGCTGCTGGCGCGCTCGCTGTTGATTTACGGCGTTGGCGGCGTCATCGCGCCGTTTGTCGGCATCAAACTCGTCGATATGGTTTTAAGCGCGGTTGGTCTGGTCTAGGAGACGACCATGAACACAACAATCATTGCGCTGCGAACAACCATCGTCACGCTGGTTTTGACCGGGCTCGTTTATCCATTCGTTGTGACTGGTTTGGCTCAAGCGCTCTTTCCTTGGCGCGCCAATGGCAGCCTGGTAAACGACGAAAGAGGGCAAGTCGTCGGCTCGGAGTTGATCGCCCAGGGATTTTCCAATCCGGCCTACTTTCAGCCCCGGCCATCGGCGGCGGGTGAGAAGGGGTATGACGCGGCTGCTTCGTCCGGCTCCAATCTCGGACCGACGTCGAAGAAACTGCAGGATCGCATTAAGGCGGATCTCCGGCGGCTCAAAGAAGAAAATCCGGATGCGACCCTGCCGGTGCCCGCCGAACTTGTCACTACATCCGGCAGCGGCCTCGACCCGGATCTTTCCCCTGCCGGGATGCTATGGCAGGTGGCCCGCGTCGCCAAAGCGCGCGGTATTGACCCGCAGCGCGTGAAGGCCGTCGTCGATGCCAACGTGGAAGGCAGAACATTTGGCATCTTGGGTGAACCGAGAGTCAACGTCCTGCTAGTTAACCTAGCGCTTGATCGGCAGTTCGGACGGCCAAGTCCGTTGCCGCCGACTCAGAAGAAAAACATTGCGGCAAAAAAGCGCACCGAATCAGTCGGCTATCCGTCCACGACCGTTCCGGGTTAGATTGTGTAGGCGTTTGCAAACGGATCAATCTCCTTGTTAGGAGCGTCTGTCTGTGAAATTCAATACTTGTCGATTCGCATAGCTAAAAAAACGGATGGCGACGAACCGCAAACGCCCTGAAGATTTTCTCGAGCTGGTTGAGCGCGCCAAACGTGGGCGGCTGAAAGTTTACATCGGTTCGGCCGCCGGCGTCGGCAAGACCTATCAGATGCTCGAAGAAGCCCATGCTCTCAAAAAGCGCGGCGTCGACGTTGTGCTAGCGTTCATCGAGCCGCATGATCGGCTCGATACCGCGGCATTGATCGAGGGGCTCGAAGTCGTGCCGCGCAAGCGCGTCGAATATCGCGGCGTGGCCGTCGAAGAGATGGATCTCGACGCGGTCCTCAAACGCCACCCCCAAGTCGCTATCGTTGACGAGTTGGCACATACCAATGCGCCGTTTTGCCGCAACAAAAAGCGTTATCAGGACGTGCTCGAACTGCTCGAAGCGGGCATCAACGTGATATGCGCTTTCAACGTGCAACATCTCGAAAGCCTCAATGAGATGGTTAAACAGGCCACCGGTGTGGTGGTACGCGAAACGGTGCCGGATTCGATCCTGAAACGGGCCGATCAGGTGGTGGATATCGATCTGGCGGTCGAAGATCTCATCGATCGGCTTAAAGCCGGCAAGATCTATGCGCCGGACAAGGTTCGGTGGGCGCTGGAAAATTTCTTCCAACCCGAAAAGCTCGCGGTGCTGCGAGAGATCGCCCTGCGGGAGGTGGCGGAGAGCGTCGATCGCACAGTCGCCGTAAGGCCCGACGAGCGCGAAACCGCGCGCCGGGCGGCGGCGAGCGAGCGGGTGATGGTTTGCCTGCCCACGCGACGTCCGCCCTATGGAGCGATGTTGCTAAGGCAGGGCTCTCGACAGGCCGGCAGGCTCAACACGGACTGGTTTGTCGTCCATGTCGAGACGAAACAGGAAGCCAACCACCGAATCGATTCGGCTCTGCAACGCTATTTGTTGGAAGATGAACAAAGGGCGCGGGATCTCGGTGCGGAGGTCGTGCGTTTGCGCTCGGACATGCCCGTGGAGGCGCTGCTTGAATTCGCCCGCGGCCACGGCGTTCGACATATCGTCGTGGGCCGCTCGCACAAATCATGGTGGCGCAGGCTCTTGGGGCACTCGCCGATATTCAAACTTGTCACCGCTGCAGTCGGATTCGATCTCCACATCATTTCTCTGGAGGAACGGGAGTAAGGAATGAACCTTTATCGCAAGGTCCTGCTCGCGCAGGCGCCGCTCGCAGTCGCTTTGGTCGTCGTCGGCATCTTCTCCGCCGTCGTGGTGTCTTTTCTCGGCTCCCATTCGCAGACTATTTTGAAGGACAACTATCGGAGCGTGCTCGCCGCCCAGCGTATGAAAGAAGCGATCGAGCGGATGGACAGCGGCGCGTTGTTTATCGCCGCGGGCCAAGGTGAGAAGGGCGTCGAGCAAGCGGAAAAATATCGCCCGCTTTTCGAGGCCGAGCTGAAAGTCCAGGAGGGCAATATCACCGAGGCGGGCGAAACAGGATCCACCGCGAGATTGCGCGAGGCCTGGACCGACTATCAAGCCAAATTCACCAAACTTGAAAAAAGCGCCGGCGCCGGCGAGGCTAAGCAAATTTATTTTTCCGAGCTGGAATCGGCCTTTTACAGAGTGAAGGCGGCCGCCGATGAAATCCTGGCCATCAATCAAGACACGATGGTGCGCAAAAGCGACGACGTGCGGCGAACTGCGGAACGCATCAACGCAATCACAATCACAGTGGCGCTGGCGGCATTGATACTGGGACTTTTCGCCTCGACGCTTTTGACCCGGCGCATGCTCCAGCCGGTCTCGGCGCTCAGCGAAGCGACGCGCAAGATCGGTGAGGGCAACTTCGACACTCGCGCCCACGTGCGCGGCAACGATGAGCTCGCGCAACTGGCGCGCGATTTCAACTCGATGGCGGCGCGCTTGGCCGAATACCGGAAAAGTTCGCTCGGCGAATTGCTGCAAGCGCATTTGAGCATGCAGGCTGCTATCGACAGCCTTCCCGACCCAGTGGCGATTTTCAATGTGGAAGGGAGTTTGCAAAACGTCAACCAAGCCGCCGAAACCCTGATCGGGCTTCGAAGCGATGAGTCTTCCCGAGATCCGCTCGCGCGCGTCGAGGCGGCGACGCGCGCGGTTTTAGAACGAATCCGCAGCCACACCCTCAGTGGCAAGGGGGCTTACGTTCCAAGGGGGTTCGAAGACGCCGTTCAATTGAGCACGCTGTTGGGGAATCGTTATTTTTTACCCCGAGGCGCTCCGGTTTACGAGGCTCGCGGCGTGGTGGTCGGCGCGACGGTGATTTTGCAGGACGTCACACGGCTACGCCGTTTCGAGGAGCTCAAGAGCGATTTGGTGGCGACCGTGGCGCACGAATTTCGCACGCCGCTGACTTCCCTACGCATGGCCGTGCACCTCTGTACCGAGCAGGCGGCCGGGCCGCTCACCGAGAAACAGGCCGAACTGCTGCACGCAGCCCGTGAAGATTGCGATCGTTTGCAGGCAATGGTGGATGATTTTCTTGATCTTTCCCGCATCGAATCCGGCCGGGTGGAGCTTTACCCCTTGCCGACCCCGGTCGGCGTCCTCGTCGAGGGCGCCGTCGAGCAACACAAAGCGGACGCCGATGCCAAAGGGCTGCGTTTGAGCGCGGCGATACCTCTTCCCGATGTCAGGGTGTTGGCGGATCACGAGCGCATAGGCCATGTGCTTTCCAATCTTATCGGCAACGCGTTACGCCATACGCCGGCTGACGGCGCAGTGACGGTGGGGGCCAGCGTGACCGACGGCGTGGTGCGCTTTACCGTGACCGACACCGGTAAGGGGATCGCGAAGGAATACCACGAGCGCATCTTTGAGAAGTTTTTCCAAGTGCCGGAGGCTGGGCCAAAAGGAACCGGATTGGGACTCTATATCGCCAGGGAAATCGTGCGCGGGCACGGCGGTGAGATCGGTGTCGAAAGCGAGCCCGGCAAGGGAAGCACTTTCTGGTTTACTCTGCAGAGGGAATCGCGGAGCTAAGGCGGAGAAAGCCGATGTCGGAAGCAAAGCCGCGAATCTTAGTCGCCGACGACGAGCGCAACGTCAGAAAAAATCTTGCCCTGGTTCTGGAAGCCGCGGGCTACCAAACTGCCGAGGCCCGCGACGGCGACGAGGCCGTGGAACTTTGTAAACAGATGCATCCTGATATTGCCTTCGTCGACCTGCATATGCCGAAGCTCGACGGATTGGCAGTGCTCGCCATAGTCCGGGGGATAAGCCCGAAAACCGCCGTGGTGATAATCACCGCTTACGGTTCAGCAGCGAATGCAACCGAAGCCATGAAGCTCGGCGCCGTCGATTTTCTCGAAAAGCCGTTCGAGCCCAAAATGATCGAGATTCTGGCCAAGGAAATCCTTCTGCGCCGCCGTATCGCGTCGAGAGGATCGTTCGACGATTTCATGTCCTTGGCCGATCTCGCCGAAGCGCGCAACGCGCGGATCGAGGCCAGGGCTTATCTCAAAGCCGCGATGTCCGCTGCGCTGGAGCGTCCGGAGCCGTACTATCGCCTCGGATTGTTATGGGAAAGCGATGGCGAGCAAAACCGCGCCGTCCAGTATTTCTTTATGGCGGTCAGCGCTGACCATGGCTTTGCGCCTGCGCTCGACGCCTTGAAACGGCTCGGCAAGTTGCACTGAGGCGGTTCAGCTCTCGTATTTTTTTCTTTTCCTCCACAGCGTGGAGGAGTCGACACCGAGGATCGACGCGGCATCTTCGAGCGTTGGCGTCCGGGCGACGACCCGCGTGATATGCTCCTTCTCGATGGAGTCGAGGGTGAAGTTGCCGCCTAGCTGCGGCGGTACGGTAGCGGGCTGTGCAGAAATATGTGCGGGAAAGGCCTCCGGTTCGATCAGCGGCGCAGGCCAGAGGATCACCGCCCGCTCGATAGCATTGCGCAGCTCGCGGATGTTGCCGGGCCAGCTATAAGCGAGCAGCGCTCGTTCCGCCGCGCTGGACAGCTCTGGTGTCCGGCGCCTCGCTGACCTGGCGAAGAATTCCAGAAAGCGACGTGCCAAACGGGGGATGTCCTCCGTTCTTTCGCGCAGCGGCGGCATCTGCAAATCGATCACATTCAAACGGTATAAGAGATCCTCGCGAAACTGCCCGTCGCGCACCCGCTTGTCGAGATCGCGGTTGGTGGCGGCGATTACGCGCACGTCCGCCTGTCGGGTCTTCTGCTCGCCCAGCCGCTCGAATTCTTTGCTTTCGATGAAACGCAGCAACTTGGCCTGAAGCGGCGGCGCGATCTCGCCGATCTCGTCCAGAAAGATCGTCCCCCCCTCGGCCGCTTCGACCCGGCCGGGCTGGTCGCGAACCGCGCCGGTGAATGCGCCGCGGCTGTGGCCAAAGAGCTCGCTGGCGAGCAATTCCTCGGAGAGCGTCGGGCAGTTCACCAGGACGAACGGCGCGCGGTTACGCGGGCTCAGCCCATGAATCCGACGGGCTACCACTGTCTTGCCGGTGCCGCTCTCGCCGCGCAGCAGGATCGGTGCCTCTGCTACCGCGGCCCGCGCCGCCATCTCCAGAACGGAGCGAACTTTGGGCGAGTCGCTTTCCAAATCGACTTCAGGTGCGGCCTCGCGCAAGCGGCTCTCAAGATCGGTTAACTGCCGTCGGAGCGCGCGGCGCTGCAGGCTTTGCTCGACGAGATGGCGGATCTGCGCCGGCTCGAACGGCTTGGGCAAGTAATCAGCCGCGCCGCGCTTGAGCGCTTCAACGGCGCTGTCGATGGTGGCATAGGCGGTCATCATCACAATGATCAGCTCTGCCGACTCGGCCAAGAGTTTGGGGATGAGGTCGAGCCCGCTCGCGGTGCCCAGGCGGAGATCGAGAAAGGCGAGATCGAAGGATTGCTCGCGAACCGCTGCGAGCGCGCCGTCCGCCGAAGCCGCAGCGCGCACCTGACAGCCCATCTGCTCCAGGCAGAGCGATAGGGTCGCGCGAATATTTTTTTCGTCATCGATGACCAGCGCCCTGAGCGTCGCGGCTGATTCAGCGAGGAGGGTGTCGGTTGGAACCGCCATGAAAGTGATTTATTGCGCTTTGCCGGGGTAGGATGCAAGCGACAGGACAGAGGCCCTTGCGCGTGCCAGTCTCACTCGTCTACTTTGACGCGCAACATGCGGCCGATTTCCCGAAATATTTCATTCCAGCGGCGCGCGCTTGGGTTGTTTTGTCGCTCCGCCTCGAGTTGACTGGGATGATAATGCTGCCTCAATATTTGGTTGTAGGAATTCTGCGCTCGCCAGAGATCGACGGTGAACGGCAGCCGCTGCAGGGCGCTCGCCGCTTCGTGCAATCGTACGAGCTCGGACCAAGCAGGATTGGCCGCCGCAGCTGCGGCTAGCTGTTCGAGGGATTCGCGGTAGGCGAATTCCAACCCCGGCATGTCAAGCGCGATCCCTTCCAAGCGGGCCGATTCCAAAAGCTCAAAGGCGCGTTTCAGATCGCCCGCGGGCGGGGCGAACGCGGCGCGCAACCGTTGATTGATCACGAAATCCGCCGCCGCGGAAAATCCCTTAGGCAGCGGGATGCCGAGGTCGGTGAGAAAACGCATAAGCGGTGCGCGCGACTCGTAGATTTGCCGGTACAAGGATTCGGCTTCTTGCAGGGTCGCGCCAAGAATCAGGTTCAAAACGGCTCGCTGCTCATCGCGGAACAGCGAGCGCAACGAATACCTCGAGCTGCCGAAGCGGCGCTCCATTTCGTGCATTACGAGGGTGAGGTCGGCGCGCATAAACGGTTCGATCAAGGCGTGAACGATCTCGTCATAGCGGGCGTCCGCGCTGTTCTCGCCGACGCCGGCGCTGATGTTGTGGTCGCCCAGGTGAAGAACCGCGAAGACGAGTTGTGCCTTGTCCAAGGTAATGTTCGAGGTTAGCTCGACGCGGCCGAAGCCGAGTTTGGCGCGGCCGGTGCTGAAAACGCGCGCCTGCGTGACCCGGGCATCGTAGCAATACACTGCGGCAGTGTCGGGAAAATCTTCGAATAGATTGCTGAGCGCGTAGTGCGCCGCCAGCTTGGGCCAGTCCACGCGCACCGGCCGGACCCGGCGCTCGTAGATCTGCGCGCCGTTACCTTCCTCGGGTTGATTGCTCTCGGCCGCTGCCAGACGATGCACGAAACGTTCTTCTAACGAATCCCCGAATAAGTCCTGCGCTAATTGCACGGCGCGACCGGCGAGCTGCAGAATCTGAACGGTCTCGATGCCGGCCAGATCGTCGAAGAACCAACCACAGCTCGTATACATGAGCATGGCGTGGCGCTGCAGTTCGAGCAGCTTGAGCGCCGTCGTGATTTGCGCCGCGGTCAAAGGACGCAGCGCGTGGCGCGAGAAAAAGCTCTCGATGTTTTTTGCCGAGCGATCGAGCACGACGTCGATATAGGCATCGCGTAGCGCCCAGGGATCATGGAAAAGGTCGCGCGCTCGTTGCTCCCAAGTCGGCGCCACCTGATCGCGCAGCCAATCGAGGGCGTCGCGCAAGGGCGCGCGCCAGCGCTGATGCCACCGTCCGTCAGCGCCGGTGTTGCAGCCGCAATCGCTTCGCCAGCGATCGATGCCGTGGGCGCAGCTCCAGGAGCTGTTTTCGACGATTTCGACTTCGTGTTGGGGCGGGTATTTTTCCAAATATTCGCCGTAGTTGGTCAAGTGCGCCAGCTGGCGCGCCTCGATTTGATCCAGCACGTAAGCGAGCGCCATGTCGCCGAAGCGATGGTGGTGCCCGTAGGACTCGCCGTCGGTGGCGATATGGACAAGCTGCGGCCCGTCGCGCTCGGCGGCAAAAGCGCCGACCAAGCGGTCGATAAAATGCTCGCCGTGGGACAGTAGCCCCTCGAAGGCGACCGCGCGAGCGATCGCGCCATTGTAGAAAAATATCGCGATGGTGCGCCCCGATGGCAGGCGCTGCCAATAGGCGACGGTGGTATCGATCTGATCGCCGTTGATCTCACGCCACTCTGGCTCGCCCAAGCGGCGGACCCGCGCCGCTTGATGCGGCGCCAAAATGGTAAAGCGAATGCCGGACTCGGCAAGCTCTTCAAGCGTGTCCACGTCCACGGCCGTTTCCGCCAGCCACATTCCCTCCGGGGCGCGTCCGAAACGATGCTCGAAGTCGCGAATGCCCCAGCGAACTTGCGTGGCCCGGTCGCGGCGGTTGGCGAGCGGCATAATGAGGTGATTGTAAACTTGGGCGAGCGCCGAGCCATGGCCGGAGAAAAAGTCCCGGCTTTGTCGGTCCGCTGTCAAAATGGCGTCGTAGACATCGGGAGCTTTGAGTTCAAGCCAACTCAGCAGAGTGGGGCCGAAGTCGAAGCTGATCTGGGCGTAGTTGTTGACCAGCTTGACGATGCGGCCCTGTTCGTCGAGGATACGCGAGACCGAATTGGGCGCATAACATTCCCGGGTTACGCGCTCGTTCCAGTCGTGATAAGGCGCTGCGGTATCCTGCAGCTCGATGGCTTCGAGCCAGGGATTTTCCCGCGGCGGCTGGTAAAAGTGGCCGTGGATGCAGATGTATCGGTTCATGGGCGGCGCGACGATGGGGCGACCGGCCGGTCGCCCCTACTCCGTTAAATTTCTCTACGGGTTGGTCATGACCCAGGTGGTCTTGCGCGGTCCACGCGGTAAGACGACCACGCCGTTCGACGAAACTGTGTAGCGTTCACCGTCTCTATTCGGGTCATAACCGATTGTGCTGCCCGAAGGAATGACGTTGGCCTTGTCGATGATGGCGCGGCGGATACGACAGTTCCGGCCGACTTCGACCCAGTCCATGATCACGGAATCTTCGATCCGGCTGTAGCTGTGGATGCGCACGTTGCGGCCGATGACACAGTTGCTCACATAACTGCCGCTGATAATCGAGCCTTCGGCGACGATCGAATTGACCGCCACCCCCTGGCGATCGCTCCAGTCGAAAACGAATTTCGCGGGCGGATCGGCGTAGCCCACGGTCCGCAGCGGCCAGCTCCGGTTGTATAGATTGAACGACGGATCGATGGAGCAGAGGTCCATGCTGGCGTCGTAGTACGCGTCGAGGGTGCCGAGATCGCGCCAGTAACTCGGTTCTTCTCCTTTGGACGGGCTCGGCACCCGGTTTTTGCGAAAATCATAGCCGTAAACGCGGTTGCTTTTAATCAGGCTAGGTAGAATGTCACGGCCAAAATCATGCCTGCTTGTCTCATTGGCTGCGTCGGCGTTGAGCGACTCGATCAAGATCTCATTGTTAAAAAGATAGTTGCCCATGGAAACCAGGGCGTAGGCGGGCTCGCCCGGAATCGATTTGGGATCTTTCGGCTTCTCGTCGAAGCCGATGATGCGCCAATCGGCATCGACTGAGATCACGCCGAACTGCGAGGCCTCCTCGATCTTGACCGGCAGCGCAGCGACAGTCACGTCGGCGGATTTGCGCTGGTGCTCGTCGATCATCTGGCGCACGTTCATGCGATAGATATGGTCGGCGCCGAAGACCGCGACTAATTTCGGACTATGGCGCTCGAGCAGATACAGGTTCTGATAGACCGAGTCGGCGGTGCCCTGGTACCACTCCTCGCCCGAGCGCATTTGCGCCGGCACCGGCGTGACGAAGTGTTCGCCGAGAAAATCCGTCGTGCGCCAACCCCTATCGAGGTGCTCCAAAAGCGACTGGGCCTTGAATTGGGTCAAGACATAAACCGACAAGATGCCCGAGTTGACGAAATTCGACAGCACAAAATCGATGATGCGGTAGCGGCCGCCGAAGGGCACTGCGGGTTTGGCTCGGTGCTGTGTCAATGGATAGAGACGCTCGCCTCGACCGCCGGCCAAAACGACACCTAGAACATACATCATTAGCCTCTCTGTTGTGCGCTCCCTTCAATGCAAAAGTTGCTGGTACAAGATGCTGTACAGCTTGGCTGACCGATCCCAGGAAAAGTCCATGGCCATGGCGCGGCGCCGCAGCGCCGTCCAGGCTTTCTTATCGCGATAGGCGGCTAGGGCGCGATCGATCGCGGCGAGCAGCGCTTGGCCATCATACTGTTGAAAAACAAAGCCGGTGCCCGTTTGGCTCACGCCGTCGTAGTCTTGTACGGTGTCTTTCAGGCCGCCGACAGCGCGCACGATCGGCACAGTGCCGTATTTCAGGCTGAACATCTGATTAAGACCGCAAGGCTCGTACAGCGATGGCATGAGAAACAGGTCCGCGCCGGCTTCGATGCGGTGCGCTAGAGCTTCGTTGAAGCCGAGTTCCACCGCTACCCGGCCCGGATAACGCGTCGCCGCAGAGCGGAAAAACTGCTCGAAGTGCGGCTCGCCGCTGCCCAATAGAACGACCTGAACGTCACGCTCCATCAAGCCGTCGAAAATATCTTCGATGAGGTCGAAGCCTTTCTGCAAGGTCAGACGCGAAATCATCGCGATTAGCGGGCCGTTGGCCTTGTCTTGCAGGCCGATAGCCCGCTGCAGGTTTTTTTTACAGTCGCGTTTGATCGTCAAACTGTGCTCGCCGTAGTGGTCTTTCAGGAACGGATCGGTCCAAGGGTTCCATTGATGATAATCAACGCCGTTGAGGATACCGACCAAGTCCGCGGCGCGCGGTTGCAGCACGCCCTCCAGCCCGAAGCCTTGCTCAGAGGTCTTAATCTCCTCGGCGTAGGAGGGGCTTACGGTGGTGAGCTTGTCGGCGAAAAGCAAGCCGCCCTTGAGAAAATTGATATTGCCGTAAAATTCCAAAAACTGCGGCGTGAAATAGGCGGCGTCAAGACTTAGCAGCGGCCAGTCCGATTGCGGAAAGATACCCTGAAAGCCAAGGTTATGGATCGTGAAGACGGTTTTCGTCGCGGCCGTCTCGAGGTAGCGGGCCGGCTCGGTCTTGAGAAACACCGCGGCCAGGGCGGCTTGCCAGTCGTGGCTGTGCATAATATCGACCGGACGATGGCGCAGCAATTCCAGGGCGGCACGGCTAAAAAAAACAAAGCGCTCGGAGTTATCCGGATAGTCGCCGCGCGCGGTGCCGTAGAGATAGTCGCGATCGAAATATTTATCGGCGCGAATCAGATACACCGGCACGTCGTTGCCGATGGCGGTTTCCATGACGGCAGCTTCCTCTTGGCGGTCGGCAACCGGCACGGAAAATTTGATCGTGCTCTCGCGCAGGGAATAGCGGCCCTGAAGCGCGCAGCGATACGCGGGAGCCACTACGCATAGGTCGTGACCGAGTCGTCTCAGCGCAACCGTCAGCGTGCCGATGACATCGGCCAAGCCGCCGGTCTTGGCAAAGGGCGTGACTTCGGAAGCGATCATTGCGATCTTCATCTAGCGTTGTTTCACCAGGCGATTGAATTCCTGACGGTCGCCGCGGTTTCTAACTTTTTGCCCAGGGTAGAGATTTAACAGTCCCGAAACGCTGCCACAAGAATCGTGAAACGGAGCCGCGGGACGCTGTTACCAGAGGCAATTTCGGCGCGTAAATCGAAGCAATTTTAGCTGATCGCGCTACGCTTGTCGCTAAGGATTTTTAGAAATTCCGCCAACTGCGGCAGCGCGCGAAGCTCATCGAGGCTACAGCGGGCCTTGCGCTGCCAGTTGGGCCGCTCCTGCCAGGTGCCAGGGACGTTTTGCGGCGCCGCTTCGAGCCAAAGATCTTCCAGGTTGACGAGCAAGAATTCCGCCTCGCTGCCGGCGAGAAAGGTAAGCCATCCCTTGAGAATCGCTTCCGGATCGCTCCTGCCATCTTCGAGCAGCTCCCGCCCGCGCAAGAATTTTTCCAGGGCGTCGCGCTGAGCGGCGCGATAACGCTGCTCGTGCTCGGCTTGCTCTCGGTCAATCAGTCCCAAGGCCAAACGATCATCAATTTCACCGCCGGTCCAAAATCCCATGAACGTCGCGGTATCATGGGTGTTGAGGCTTGTTACCGTGTTCATCGGCGCGGTGTCGAGGGCGCACTGCGGGTCGGCGCTGACGCCGAATTGGCTCACATGCATGCCGAGAAACCTGTGGCGCAGTAGCGCGTGGTTGACGTATTCCGGCACCGTGCCGAGATTTTCACCGACGATCTCCACCTGATGGCGATGGGATTCCAGACTCAAGATCGCGTAAAACTCCTCGGCGCGATGGTGGACATACAAACCTTCGGCAGCGCTGAATCCTTCCGGCACCCAGAAAGCACGGTGCATGCCCATGACATGGTCGATGCGGAGCATGGCGGCATGGGTCATGTGATGGCGCAGGCACGCGATGTAGTACCGGTAGCGATCCTGTTGGATCGCTTCGGGATGAAAGGGTGGAAAACCCCAATTCTGTCCCTTGACGAACAACCCGTCGGGAGGCGCGCCGGCACTGGCGCCCAGGGCGAAGAGCTTGCGCTGGCGCCAGACATCGTAGCCGTCTCGGTTCACGCCGAGAGGGAAGTCGAAATAAAGCTTTGCACCATTGAGTTTTGCTTCGTTGTGGAGCCAGCCTGTCTGATCTTCGCATAGCCACTGAGCGTAAAGGTGATAGCGTTTCACTCGCTCATCGCCGCTGTCTGGTCCCAACACCCCGTCGCGGGCGTTCCGAT
This sequence comes from Chloroflexota bacterium, assembly GCA_050257635.1. Classification (GTDB taxonomy): domain Bacteria; phylum Desulfobacterota; class Binatia; order UBA9968; family UBA9968; genus DP-20. The sequence continues at coordinate 6,149 of JBLMXG010000257.1, read as the reverse complement.
CCCAGTGCTGCCAACTACGCCGCTCGCGCTCGACCTTGGCGCGAAAGGCCGCGTAGTCCTGCAGGTTAGGATGGTTGGCGATAAAGGACTCAAAACTATCACGGCGCGCGGATGAACGAGTCATCATAAAATCGAGCATGGCTTCAATGACTCTCCGTTTGAGCGCCATGACGCTGCGGTAGTCAACCAGCGAAGCGGCGCGGAGCCGCGTGAGCTCGGCGACGAATGCATCGGCCTGCACTAGCGCTTGAGCGGCGGAACATTCGGTAAATTCTGGAATCCGAGTGACGTTGAGATAGAACTCGTTCCAGAAGAGCCGGCTGACCGGCGCGTACGGACTGGGGTTGAACGGCTCGTCCAAAAAACCGGCGAGCATCGGCAGCGCACCGATAGCGTTGCCGTTGAGCGCGCCGGTGAAGCTTGCCAGCGCTGCCAGATCGGAGAAATCACCGGCACCCCAATTCGTCGCCGATCGAAGCGCGTAAAGCGGACAGAAAAGTCCCCAGCGCTTGCCGGGAGCTTGACCTGGCGCATAGGCTTGAAGCGGGGCGGAGAACAGGGCCGACTCCAATCTAAGATCGTCAAGACGTAAACGCAGCCGGTGGTAGCCGGGGGGAAGGGGCCGGCGCAGAAGCAAACGGCGGACGACGAAGCCGATGCCTTCGACCTCTCTGAAACACGGCTTGCGGTCGCCGATATCTTTACAGCGTCCGTGAAGCCGTGCACCGCCCTCGATCTCGATTTCATAAGCGGCCGAAGCCTGAGCCAATCGGCTCGGCAGTCGCAGCGGGATTATCAGCGGCTGGTGCTGCCAAGCGACGGTCACGGGTTCTATCGCGCCCTGCCAGATCTCCAGGCGGCGCTGACGTAATGCATCAACGACATCGTCCAGTGAGTGGAGCGGCGCGTCGAGGGATTTAAGCGCGCTCAAGATCGCGTCGGGCGGAGCTTGGCGCAACTGGCCCAGACCATCGCGATATTCGCTCTGGATGTGGTAAAAGCGCGCCAGGCGGTGCAGCAGGTTGGCCATAAAAAATCGCCGCTCAGCGACTATTGATGCAAAGCCGCGGCGAAATCTCGCGTCATGAGCATGCGGTTTGGAACGCCATGACATTATCGCCCGCGCCATGGCCGATGTCGAATCGATGGCCGAAAAGAGCGAGGGATTGAGCCTGAAGCTGACTTAAACCAGGCGAACCCAGGGTTTTTGCAAGGAGGTGGCGTAGCCCACTTCGACGGCGCAAGCCACGCCGGCGGCGTGCAGGTCGTCGACCAGCCTAGCCGCATGCCGTTTGGCGATGGCGATCAGCAGTCCGCCGGAGGTTTGCGGGTCGAGAGCGACTTCGACGATGCCTTCGCGGATGGACTTCTCGATCGCCATCTTGTCGTCCAAATAGTCCCGGTTCCTTTTGCAGCCGCCGGTGATATAGCCCTTTTCGGCCAAGCGGGGCGCGCTGCGCAACAGCGGCAGCTTGGCCGATTCAATGACCAAGGTGACGCCGCTGCCACTCGCCATGCCATGGGCATGGCCGAGAATGCCAAAGCCGGTGATGTCGGAACAAGCGTGTACCGGGTGTTTGCGCATGACCGCCGAGGCGGTGGAGTTGAGCGTGGTCATCGCTTTCACCGCTTCGCTGACGCTCTCTTCGGAAGCCTTGCCTTTTTTGAGCGCCGTGGTGACGATGCCGGTGCCGAGCGGCTTGGTCAGTATCAGCGAGTCTCCTTCCTGGACGCCGACGTTGCGCAGGATTTTGTCGGGATGGATGGTGCCGGTGACCGCCATCCCGAATTTGATCTCTTCGTCGATGATGCTGTGGCCGCCGACGACCACCGCGCCGCTTTCTTTCACCTTATCGGCGCCGCCTTTGAGAATCTCGCCGAGAATCGCGATGTCCATCTTGCCTTTGGGAAAGCAGACGATGTTCATGCAGGTCTTGGGCTCGCCGCCCATGGCGTAGACGTCGCTCAAGGAATTGGCCGCCGAGATCTGGCCGAAAACATAGGGATCGTCGACGATGGGAGTGAAGAAATCCACCGTATTGACCACCGCCAGGTCGGGGCGCAGACGGTACACCCCGGCGTCGTCGCCGGTTTCGGTACCGACGAGCATGTCGGGATTATTAAATTTAGGTAGGCCGTGCAAGACTTGCACGAGGTCGGCGGGGCCGAGCTTGGCGGCTCAACCCGCGGCCTTGACCTCTTGCGTCAGGCGCACGGCCTTGTTTTTTCTCAGCATCATGGCTCAACAACTCTAGATCGATCGGCGCCAATTTACAACGCGAAAAATCAATTTGGCGCCAGCGAGCGAGATTTTAAGCGGCGGACGTCGCCGATTCTGATCGTCAGACCGTCGCGGTCAAAGAATTCCAACAGCGGAATCGTGTATTTTCGGGTTGAGCCGATCAAGTCGCGGAACGAGGCGGCGGTCATTTCGCCTTTTTCGGCCAAGAAGCTTCTGAGCGTCGCGCGGAGTTGCTCGATGCTGCTCGCCAGGAAGTACATGTCGGTGGTGATGCGCACAATCGAGCCTTCTCGTTCCAGTAGGCGGATGACCTCGTTCAAGCGCTGGCGCGGCATGCCGATCTGCTTTTCGACCTCCTTCAAGTCGGGCGGCGCTAGGGGCTGCTCGCCGAGCAGCTTCTTGATTCTGTCCATGAGGTTTTTTTCCTGGCCGCCGAGCTCGACCCGGTGGCTCGCCTGGCGCAGCAGGTTGTCTTCCTTGACGATCAACTTCTCGTTGGTGAGCAGATCGACCACGACCCGAAAAATCTTCGCCGTTAGCTCGAAGCCGAGCTTGCCGCGCAGCTCTTCCATGTCCATGCCGGGAACCAGCGGATGCGCGGCGTGAAATTCCTTGAGAGTTTTCAGCAACCGGTCTTTGAGCCGGTTCCATTTGCTCTCCGTGGTATAAATTTTTTCGCCTTCGGCGTTGAGCGCGCGCAAGCCCCGGAGCGCGTCGATTTTTTGCCGCGTTTCTTCTTCGCGCAAGTTTAAAAATTGATAAATCGCGTCGATCGGCAGAGCGAACGCCGCGCTTTCACCGAGAAAATTCTCGACCAGCGCGGCGAACTCACCGACATGCAGCGACGTGAGCCGGTCGAGGAGGTCCGCTTCGTCGCGTTTATGGCGATGGGCCCAGGGATGCACCACCACGCCGCCGCCCAGGGTGCGGCGCGCAGTCTCGTCCCTGGCGACAAAGTGATCGCCGCGCATAACCAGCAGCGGCTCGCTGAGCGTTATCTGGCAGTAGGCCGAATCTTTGGCGTTCAGTTTTTCCGCGCCGCCGAGCAGGACGACTTTTGCCAGGCGCTCGGCGGCGCCCATGTGGATGCGCAGGCGCTGATGATTTTTGATGCCTTTGGCGGCCGCCGGCCGAACTTCGAGAAATGCATCGAAGCGCTCCGAGGTGAGCGAGAGTTTTTCGTGGCAGATCACCTGGCCGCGCTCGATGGAGGCGCGCTCCGGACCGGTCAGGTTCATCGCGACGCGCTGGCCCCAACCGGCGCTGGCGACCGAACGGCCGTGAACTTGCAGGCTGCGAATGCGAAACAGGTGGTCGCCGGGCAAGCAGCGCACCTGCTCGCCAACCTTGATCTCACCGCTGAGCGCCGTGCCGGTCACGACGACGCCATGGCCCTGCAGGACGAAGGCGCGGTCGACGGGCAGACGAAAGTACCCGTTGGGCGGCGCTGCGGTGCGCGATTTCAACGTCGCCGAAATCAACCGTTTCAACTCGTCGAGGCCCTGGCCGGTGACCGAGGAGACCGCCAGCTTCGGCGAATTTTCCAAGGTCGTGCCGAGTGTGAGGATTTCGATTTCTTCTTCGACTTCGGCGATGCGTGACGGCGGCACCAAGTCCGCCTTGGTGATCACGAAGATCGCCATCTTGACGCCGAGCAGATGAACGATATCCAAATGCTCTTCGGTCTGCGGCATGACGCCGTCGTCGGCCGCGACGGTGAACAGCACCAGATCGATGCCGTGGGCGCCGGCGAGCATGTTCTTGATAAAGCGCTCGTGGCCGGGCACATCGACGATGCCCGCCGAGGTGCCGTCCGGCAGGTCGAGGTGGGCGAAACCGAGATCGATGGAGATGCCGCGCTCTTTTTCCTCTTTAAGCCGGTCGGTGTCCGTGCCGGTGAGTGCTTTGATTAGGCTGGTCTTGCCGTGATCGATATGGCCGGCGGTGCCGATGACGTAGGGCATGGAATAATTAAAAATTAAAAATGGACAATGGAAAATTCAAAATCATCGGGTGGCGAAGTTCGGTATAAGATCATTGGCGTCAAAGATGCAACGCAGATCGAGGAGAAAGCGGTCGTCTCTGATCCGGCCGATGATCGGCGGGTTGGCCGATCGGAATATTTGCGCGATGGCGTTGGCGCTGAGCTTGGCATGCGCGATGCTGACCACGGCCGTGGGCAACTCTTCGGTCGGCAGGGCACCGCTGCCGATCTGCGCGGTGGAGTCTTGCAGTTGGATTTTAAATTCATCGCCCAACGCGGCCTGCAGCCGCGGCAGCAGCGCTTCGCTGAGGGCGCGGATCTCCTCCATCGGCCGGGTGAAAGCGCGCAGGGTGGGAATCTCCTTGACGATGTTCGGCGACTGGCGGTAGCGGCGCAAGGTCGCTTCGAGCGCGGCGAGGGTCAGTTTACCGCAGCGCAGCGCGCGCTGCAGATGGTTTTTGTTCATTCTACCGATCAAACTTTTTCTGCCGACGAGCAAGCCGGCCTGGGGCCCGCCGAGAATTTTATCGCCGCTGAAGGTGACCACGTCGGCGCCGGCTTGGATCCGCTCGGCGACGATGGGCTCCTTGGGGAGTCCATATTTGCTGAGATCGATCAGCGCGCCGCTGCCCAGATCCTCCATCACCGGGAGGTTGTGCTTCTTGCCGATGGCGACGAGCTGTTCGAGCGAAACTTCGGCGGTGAAGCCGACGACTTTGTAGTTGCTCGTGTGCACTTTAAGCAGCAGGGCGGTTTTTTCGTTGATGGCGTTTTCATAATCCGCCGGATGGGTGCGATTGGTGGCGCCCACCTCGCGCAGTAGCGCGCCGCTCTTGGCCATGATTTCGGGAATCCGAAAAGCGCCGCCGATTTCGATCAGCTCCCCGCGCGAAACCACGACCTCCTTGCCTTCGGCGAGCGTATTCAAGGCGAGCAGGACTGCGGCGGCGTTATTGTTCACCACCGTCGCCGCCTCCGCGCCGGTGAGATCGAGGAGCAATGTTTCCAGGGTCTCTTCGCGCTTACCGCGCTTGCCGGCGACGAGGTCGTATTCCAGGTTGATTGGATGATCGGCCACGCCGAGCATCGCGTCGATGGCCGCTTGCGAGAGTAAAGCACGGCCGAGATTGGTATGCAGAATCGTGCCGGTGGCGTTGACGACCGGAACATGGCCGGGCTCGCTGTCGCGCCGAATTCGCTTCTCGATCCGCTCCAAGATCGCGTCTTCGCTCAAATCGATGGCCGGCACGCGATTTTGCCGGATCATCGCGCGCAACTCGTCGAGCGCGGCGCGGCAGTGACCGGCGACGTAATCGCGATGGTAGCGCGCGAGCAGCGTCTCGAAGCGCGCATGCGTGAGCAGTTGATCGATGGACGGAAGCTCGCGCAGAAGATGAGCAGCTTGATCAGCCATGAGAAATAAAAGATTTGCACAGTGAGGGGGGTAAATTCAACATGACCGTCGTGCCGCATCGGGGCGGCGAGCTTATTCGCCGGTTTTGGCTCGATTGATTGACAAGGCACGAACGGTTCATTAAGAGTTCTGACTAGCACGACCTCAGCCACGCTCGTTATCATGGATCGCAGCGCCGAAACGACTATTGCCGCCGAGGAAAAGAGTCCCCGTGAAAAGGTTCTCGATCTGTTGCGCGCCCGCAATGGGCAAGCGCGTTTTGTGACCGAGTTGTACGCCTCGCTGGCTCGGCTAGGGATCGGCACGGCGGATGCCGATCGCGCGCTGGCTGAGCTGGAAACCGCCGGTGCGGTGATGGTGCGCGCTCATTTCTGCGCCGATCCCCACTTGGCGGGCGTCGATCTGCGGGTGGTCGCGCTCGTCGAGGGCAACGAGGGCGAAGATCCTCAGGCCGGCGCAATCCATAGGATCGATGAGATCTGGAACAGATGGTTGAACGAATATCTGGC
>JBLMXG010000256.1:0-21732 GCA_050257635.1 Chloroflexota bacterium | reverse complement strand
ACACAAGCCTGACTTGCGACCGAAAGCAGCAGGCCACCGATGAGTCCCAGCGGCGCAACCAACCAGGCGACGGCCGTGAGGGCAACACCATAAACCAGCGGGGCAAAACTGACCACCCAGTTCCGAGCCACGCACTCCAACGATCGTTTGAGCGCCAGCGCGTACAACCAGAGAGTCACTTGGAGAGTCTGCATCGTCTACTTATAGCAAACCAAATCTGTGGGTCTAGCTTCCGGGTTTGACCTTTGCTTTCGGCATTCGTCAACCTGCAAGTGAATAGTTAGCGGCGCCCGGAATTTAGCGGTGTTGCACTACAATTATAAGCCCGCCGAGGTAGGATGACACGATCCCAGAGGCGCGTGGATTCAAACTCAGCAAGAATAAATGTGGACTTCGTTTTCTTCGATGCGCCGGCCCCGGGTGATCAGCTTGACGATGCTGCAGACGTTGCGAGTCACGTCACCCACATTGGCAGCCGGGAAACCGTCGTTGACGTAGCGGCCGATGAATTTGTCCTCGCCCAAGTTAACGATCTGCAGGAATTCGTTGCTGCTCCCCTCGAAATAATGCTTGGTCCCCGGCGCTGGACTATTCAAGTCGTCCTGCAGTGACTTGGTGATTTTAATTCCGATAAACAAACGCTTGCCTGACTCATCCATTTGATCGCTCCTCAACACCGATAAATATCATAGCGTTTGTCAAACAACCATACTCTTCAAAAACGTTCAGGTTTGGCGCCCGACACTTTCTGGTTAGACCGAGACTACCGCAACAGGCTCGGGAAGGATTGTGGTTGCGCACGACGAGTCTCCGAATCGAACCGAGTCTGCCCCAGAGCGACTGACCTCGGTAAACCGCAACCGTTCAGTGCGCTGTCCCGCCCGACACTTCGGCGCGGCTGCGGTAGAAACGGATCTGCACTCTTTCGACCGTCGCCATGCCGTCCACAATCGCGGCGTCGACCAGCGGCAAAAACGCTTCGATTTTATTCGCACTGTCGACGAGTTCGACGACGATGGGCAGGTCAGTCGAGAGCTCGAGGATCTTCGCTGTGCGTACCCGGCTGCGCGCGCCGAACCCCTCCACGCCACGTAGAACGGTGGCACCTGCCAAGCCTTGCTCCCGCGCCGTCCGGACGATCCACTCGTAGAGCAGCATCCCTGCATGGCGGTCGCTTTCGCCGATATAGATGCGCAGCAGCGCGCCTTCGCTCGGCAATGTCATGATCAACCTCCTAACGCATGGGACAAAATAGTGCCGGCCCACACGGCCGCCAATCCAAGTGCCAACTGTAAACTTATGTTGGCTAAAGCGGCGATGTTCTGGGTATCGCGCGCCAGCGCAAAAGTTTCCAAGGCAAAGGACGAAAAGGTCGTGAAGCCGCCGAGGATGCCGACGAAAATGAAAAGACGGATTTCTGGGGTGAACGCAGCTCGGGTTTCGGCCATCCCTGCCAAAAAGCCGATCAGGAGACAACCGACCGAATTGACCACCAACGTGCCGTAAGGGAACCACGGGCTATCGAGCGCTTTGTATGTCCAACTGCTCAGTCCATAACGCAGCACGCCACCGATGAAACTTCCCAACCCAACCAAGAGGACTCCAAGCATGCTAATCCCTCACCCCAAAATGAAAGACCCCTACTTCAATTATCCGGAAGTAGGGGTCATCAACTCGCCGCTGCGAATGGTTTAACTGGCGAACCCCATCGCCATTATGATTGATACCATTATCGATACAAACCCGACGGTAAGTCAAATGGCGTGTCGCTTTACCATTCGAAAAACTGTTTCAGCGTTAAGCAAAATTCAGCAAGTCAAAGTCCGGCGCACCATCCGGCGGTTGGTCCTCGCAAGGCCAGTTTCCGAGCGGTTGAAGTAGCAACGAAACGCCCACATACAAAACCACAACTAGGATTCCAAGAAACCCCTGGACATCGTCTACCCAAAAGGTCTAGGATAATTTCTAGTGTACTTACCCCATTGCCTCTCAACCCCGGAACTCGAAAGTTTTTCCAATCTGATCGAGCTAGGGCTATGGAAATGAATATTCGGAAATTGATTTGGTTGAGAGCGATCTCTTTGTTCGCTTTGCTTTGGATCGGCACAGCCGGGGCCGCCGCACAGTCTGACGGCAAAGTGTCCGAGGATGTGATCGACCATGTAGCCGCCGACGGCAGTGTTTTGGTGCTCGTGGGCTTGAAGGTTCCATGGCAGATGGAATCAAGCCTCAACGAAGAGCAGGTGCGCAGTCAACGCGAAGCCATCGCTTCCATCCAAAAAGAGCTGCTGGCGGAGCTCGACGGCAAGTCCTACAAGATCACACGGCGCTTCGACAGCATCCCGGGCATCGCTTTAGAGGTCGGCGCCGATGCCTTAGCGGAATTGGCCGGTTCGCCGCATGTGACCAATGTCCTGCTCGATCGCCCCGTCGTCAAAGAGAACGAACCGCCGGAGTCGGACAAAGTTCCGACCCAACTTTTCAAAAGCGCGGCCAGCAACGGTACGGTCCTGGTTCTCGCCGGACTGAAAACCCCTTGGCAGCGCGAAGACCAACTGAGCGACGAGCTCATCGCCGTGCAGCGAAAGGCGATCTTGAGCGCGCAGAGCTATGTTCTCGCGGAACTGAGCGGCACCCAATTCCGCGTCTTGCGGCTCTATCGCAGCATTCCCGGCATCGCTCTGCGGGTCGGCGTGGATGCCTTGCGAGTCCTGCAGAACTCTCCGGCCGTCACCAACGTTTTGCCGGACCGGCCGAGCAAAGCGGCGCGCTAATATCTTAGTCTACTGCTTGAAATGTTCTCAGGCGCAAAGGTATCGTCGCGCCGCGCTCATTTGGCCCGATATAAGTTGAAAACCTGATTATAAAGGTCGGTGAGCTCTTGGGTTTTGAGCGATTTCGTAGTCGGAGTGACAAAGATAAAGTCCTTCTGCAACAGCTCCTGAATCCACGGTAGATGCTTGACCCCTCTGCGCGCCGCGATCCGTCCGGTCAGGTCGGACATCTTGGTCTGTCCCTCCTGAGAAATCAGCCAATCGTAGAAAAGAATCGCCGCGTGCGGATGGGAGGCGTGCTGCATCAGCGCAAGCAGGTCGGGCTCGCCCACGTAGGGATCGAGCAAACGAAAATCGATCGGCGCGCCTTTGGACTTGAACTCAGCGACGCGCCGGCCACGCGCCGCAATGGCGATGGAAGACTCGCCACCAAGCAGAAGCTGAACCCGCATCACGCTGCTCGAACCCGGCATGTGCAGATCCTGCTTGGCTAGCGCCTTCATATAATCGAGCCCTTTGTCCTTGCCCATCGAGTCCAAAAAGACGCCGAACCATTCGTAATCTTCGGTACCGAGGCTCATTTTTCCCTTCCACTTCGGTTGCAAAAGATCTTGGTAACCCTTGGGCGCGTCCTGCGGCGAGACCAGCTTGGTGTTGAAGGCGAGAACGATCGGCGTAACGTCGAACGCGGTCCAGTAACCGTCCGGATCGAAAGCACCCGTGAACAGCGCGGTTCTCTCCGGCGACAGGTAGGGCGTAACGAGCTGGAGCTGCTTAATCTCTCCGGTCTCGACCGGAGAGGTCGCCACGACATCGACAGCATGGCGCCCCGCTTTCGCTTCCGTGTCGACGCGCCGCACGACGCCCGACGGCGTGGAGCGAAAGGCGTTGGTCTTGATGTAGGGGTAACTTTGCTCAAAGGCCGCCAGGATTTTCGGATAATCCGTCAAGCTCACCGACGTATAGATAACCACCTGGCGCTCGCTTTTCGCGCCCTCTTCGAGAGCGGACCGCCGCTGCGCCGGTGTCAGGTTTTGAATTTTCTTGACCACCTCGCTGACGGTCGCAGCGCTTGTCGCGGCGGCAAAAATCAATTCGAAAACTCCGAGCAAAACAATCGTCCGCTTGTAAAAAATCGTTCCCATCCTACCTCCGTGAATTTCCGCTCGTCGACCTTAGGCGAGTTCAGGGCCGCCCTTATCCTTGGGTAGCGTCGCGCCGCTCCAGCCCCAGGTGGACAGATCGAACATGTTGCCATCGGGGTCCGTGCCGCGCGCCTCGGCATAACTGGTTCCGTTCGGCCGCGGCTTGGGCGCGCCTACCGGGTAGATTTCCCTGATGCGCCGAATCGTAGTTTCTTGATCGTCGATGTGAAAGCCGAAATGGTCCATCCCCACCTGAACTCGGTCGTCAGGATCCTTGGGGTTGTTGGCGTTCAACAAAGCCAGATTGACTTCGCCGTCGGAGAGATGGATCGAGCCGTTTTTCGTGCGAAACATTTCCTTCATCTCGAAAACTTTTGTGTAGAACTCCGCCATTTTTTCCGGCTGGCGTGTCCAGACCGCAAGGTGCCGCAACTTCGCCATGGTCCCTCTTCGTGCGTTGAGATCACTCTCGATAACACAAGCAAAGATTCCAATGCAACGTCGCCATCGCCGACTGAAGTAGGCACCCGCTGATGCTTCGCTCCAGTTTCATCGACGGCGCGAGGAGAAATTCGCGTCATCTTTTCGCTCCTCCACCCCGCCATCACACGCGCGGCGAATCGGTGCTGGCGGCAAATGCCTCCAACCCCGCGGCGCAGTAACACACACTGCCTTTATTTATTGGATACCACTCACCGAAGTGACGAGGTTGCGGATTCACACTCTACTCGAACGAAAGTTACTCAACCGAACCAAAACGCCTTAGAGCGGCCCCTGCGGCATCCGTCCTTGAGCGATCGCGTTGCGCTGCGCGTCGGCGAACGGCTGTGAAAAGAGCCGCAAATCCTGCTGTCGAGCGCGAAACAGAGTCAAGATGAAGCGCATGCGTTCCATCAAGTCGGCCCAATCTGCCGCTCCGCTCTCGGCCGCGTTGCTCCCATCGACATGGTACCGCGCCAGCAGGGCGCGCAGCTCATTGTCTTCGATCGCTTGCAAGGCAGCAGGAAACAGAGGACGGCCAGGCAACGGTCGAAGATCTTTGCCCAGGTGAATTTCGCCGTCCGGCAGACGCAAGGTCATAAAAAGCCGCGTCACGCACTCGCGCCAGAGCCGATTCAGGTCCCGGTTGAATTCAGCCACCAGCGGCTGAGCCGAATTCCAGGCCATATCGCGCAGGCGCCGGCGGGCAATCCCGGCGTCCCGCCCTACCAACTGCTTTTCAAATAGCCGCTCCAAGGCGGCGCAGAAAGGAAGCTCAAGAGCGCCCGTGATGGCCGGCTGCAAACGCATCTGTTCGTGCAATCCAGTTTGCGCGGTGGCGACCAGGATCAGTTCCGCCTTGCGGTCGGCTTGGTGCTCTAACTTGGCCTGGTAATACCGGCTCACCGCGCTTTTCAGTAAATCCTGTCCGCCTTTGTCGGAAGGACCTGACTTTAATGCAAGCTCATCGAGGAGTGCCGGGAGAAAGCTGGCCGGATTATTCTTCAGCTGGTCGAGACGCGAACATAACAGGGAGAACAGAGGCCCCAACTCGGCGAACACCGCCAGATTGCCGGCAGCGATGTGGCGGCTCACTGCATCCACTGGAGCTTCGACAGCCTCGACGATCGCCAACCGACTGAGTCCCGCCGCAGCATCGAAGCGACGCAACAGCGTATTGATGCGATCCAGTTTCTCGGCCAGCAAAGGTTCGCTTTGCAGGGAGTCGCGGAACATTGCCAGCGGTTCACCGCGCACGAAACGACCGGCGGTTTTTGAGGCCCAAGTGGCAAACGTGCACCAGTTGAGGTTTTCGGCTCCGATCACCGATGCGACGGCCGCCGACAGATCGTGATAGCACTGCGTAATCTGCAAATTGCGCAAAATCGGTTGCGCATCGAGGGCGATGATGACTTCGATGTCTCGGCGCAACGGCGGTGGGATCGAAGGACTCATTGTGTTTTCTCAAAAGAAAGGGTTTGGCATAAATCCATCCGTAGTGCGGCTGGTTTCCGGCTCGCGAAAACATTACCGACCGCGCCGAATCAGCGGCACCGCGACGCCCGTCGCGCACGCCGAACGGGTGGTATTAAATCCCGTACAAGCTTCGCGGGTTGTCGGACAGAATTTTTCGCTTCACCTCCGGGCTCAAGGTCTCCAGCGCTTTAAATCTGGCAATCGCGTTAAGCTCACTGGAGGTGTCGCCGTGGCCGTAGTCGGTGCCGATGACCAGATTCTCTTCTCCGGTGTAAGAGATCACGTAGGAAAAATCGTCGTCGCTCTGGGTCGATACGTAAATGTTAAATTCACGCAAACAATCGTTCGATAGCGGATGCTCGCTGCCAAGGGAACGGCGCACTGCTTCGTGGAGGACCCACGGCACCCATTGGCTCGACACCTCGATAAACCCCCAGCGCAACCTGGGAAAAATGCGCGGGATCTCGCTCATGATCAGGGCATAACACGCGGTGACCGTGGGCACTCGAAAGGTCGAGAAGCCGCCACCGGCATCGTTCGCGAGAAGTCTGAACAGCTCGGGATTGCCGTTGGCAAGATGCACCGTGATCGGCAGATCGAGCCGCTCGGACTCGTCGAATATCGGATAATAGAACGGGTCGGTCACCATCCGATCGCGCTCGAACGGTCGCATGCACACGCCCACGGCACCGTGATCTTTGGCAAAACGAATCTGCGCCACCGCCTCTCTGGGCGTCAACGCCGGCACCACGCAGGTCCAGCGCAACCGGTTGGCGCCGAGCTTCCAGACATCGGCAAGCCAGCGGTTCCAAGCCCAACTGAGCGCGATCTCCACCTCCGGGCGACCGGTGAGCGGTGTGATCCAGAGCGAGTTGTAGAGCACCTGGACGTCGATGCCAAGCTCGGCCATGTGCGCTAGTCGCCGTGCCACGTCTGTCAATTCGCGCGCCTGCACCGGAGTGTTGACCTCGCGCCCGAACTTTCTCACATGTTCTGCCGATTGCGCCTCATCGGGCGAAGGAAACTTGCTGCCGAGGTTCTCGCCGTCGAGAACCCAGTATTGTCTCTTTGGATTGTCCGGCGAAGCTACCAGCACCGGTCGGTATTTTCGATCCCCCGCGTCAAGATAGTCCCACACCCGCTCGGTCTCAACGACATGCGCGTCCGCATCAATTACATCGGTCTTGATCGTAGGCATCATTGCTCCACTTCTCGGAAAAAATACCCGAGCGGGCCGGCGCTGTCCAGCAAAGCACCGCCGCCGGAGTTTATCAAAGGTCTCCCAGCGGGAATTCCGCAAGGAGTCGCCTCAACCCTGTTCTCGCATGCGCGGTTACGTGCGAGGGCATTTCATGGTATGCCATCGAAAACGGAAATCCGAGGAGATATCGATGGCAATTCCTCCGCTGCGATTCGGCCATGTGGCGTTTCGAGTTTCCGATGCGGAACGAAGCGTCCGATGGTATAAAGACGCCTTCGGCGCGCGACGGGTGTTTCATGCGCCGCGCGACGGCGAACGCCCTGAGCTCATGTTCTTGGAGTTCGCCAAGGGACAATTTATCGAGCTGTTCACCGGCGGTGTCGAGCCGGTGATGCCGCCAGCGAACGCGGCCGGCTATCAGCACTTTTGCCTCGCGGTCGACGACCTGAAGCAGATGCTAGAACACCTGGCCGCAATGAACGTCCATCCCCAACGCCCACCGCGCCCCGGCCGCTCGCATTATACCATCGCCTTCGTCTCCGACCCCGACGGCAATGTCATCGAGCTCATGGAAATCACGCCGCAGTCGGCGATTTACCGCGCCTGAACCGGGAGGAAATTTCCCGCGAGGAATTTGCTTTCCTTGAATCGTCGCTGCGATTTCGACTATGTTGCCGTCATTGACCGATGGACTGCCGCACGGAGGGAAAATCTCATGCCCAAGATCAAGCATATTGCAATCGCCACTCAGGATCCCGATAAGACCGCCAAGTTTTACATCGAGGTATTCGGCCTCCGCGAGATCGCCAAGATAAACAGCCCGGGCGCCCTCGGCTATCATTTGACTGACGGAGACATCAACCTGGCTATCCTGAAATTCAAAAACGATCAGACCGCCGGCGTGCCCATGGGAAAAGAATACACCGGCCTGCACCATATTGGCTTCGAGGTGGAGAGTCTGTCGGAAATCGACAAGCAGCTGAGCGCTGCGGGCGCCCCAATCCGCGACGATATCAACGAAGTCCTGGGCTTCGGCAAGGACAGGCCTTCTCATATAAACGCCGAGGTGAAGTATAGCGCGCCGGACGGCGTGATCATCGATGTTTCTGAAACCGGCTGGGCGGGAACCTCGCGCCACCCGCGCTGATCGGGAGGAACGCGGCGCTCGCTGCCCACAGCCGTCGCGCCTGACCTTCAAGCCTGGCACAATCGATCCGGTATCGTGGCGCTAAACCTTCCAGGCAAACGAGCGCGGAGATGCAATAAGATCGCCTTGGAAAATCCAACAATGGCCGTCGAAGCCAATCGCGCTTAGTTCTATGAGCGACGCTCGCTTTATCCGCACCGTTTGCGACCCCAACTGCCACGCCAGCCCGCGCTGTGGCATCACCGCACAGGTCGAGGACGGGCGCATCTCCAAAATCGATGCCGGCTCTTTCCCGCTTCCCGAATATGACAAGCGCATCTGCGCCATGGGCATGGCCCGGCTGGAATACCAGTATCATCCGGATCGGCTGCGCCACCCGCTGCGCCGCATCGGCGCGCGCGGCGAAGGCCGCTGGCAGAGAATTGGCTGGGATGAAGCATTCGATCTTCTCGCCGAGCGATTGGCGGCGTTGGCCGCGCAGCATGGCTCGCGCTCGTTAGCGTTTTATTCCGGGAGCGGCGCCGCCGGCGTGTTGACCAAAGGCTCGGCGCAGCGCTTCGCCGCACTCGTCGGCGGTACGGCCCATCGGGCGGGTGGCGTCGACTACGGCGTGCCTAAGGGACTGGAGTATATGTTCGGCGTGCCGGCATCGACCTACTTCCGCCCCGGCGGCCACGAGTTCGCCGACGCGCTCAACTCGCGGCTGATCATGCTCTGGGGCGGCAATGGTGCCGACACCCGCCTGGTCGACTTTCATTTCGTAGCGAAAGCGCAGCGACACGGCGCCAAGGTCGTCTGCATCGATCCCAACCGCAGCGCCACCGCGGAGCGCGCCGACCAATGGATCGCGCCGCGCCCCGGCACCGATACCGCATTGGCGCTCGCCCTCCTCGATGAAATCTTACGCCAGGGCTGGCAAGACGAAGATTTTCTCCGGCGCCATACCACTGCGCCGTTTCTGATTCGGCGCGATAACAAACGCGTGTTGCGGCAAGCGGATATTGGAGCTGGCAGCGCTGCGGATTATGTGGTGTGGGACTCGCGCCGCGATCGTGCGGCGGTACCAGATGACTGCGAAGCGGGGGCGCTGCGCGGAAACTATAGCGTAACGCTCGCGAACGGCGAGGCGATCGATTGCGCTCCCGCGTTTGAGTTATTGAGCGAGCTCGCGCGCAACTGCTCCGTCGATCGCGCCGCCGCCATCACCGGCGTTGCCGCGGAAACGATTCGCGGCCTTGCTCGCGAGTTGGCTACCTGCAAACCCGCAGCGATCCGCATCGGCTATGGCGTCGATCGCTGGTATTATTGCGACTATACCGCCCGGGCGGTCGCCAACCTCGCAGTCTCCACCGGCAATATCGGAATCGCCGGCGGCGGCATCAGCGTCCACGACGGCACCTACGCAGCGCCGCTCAACCAGCATTCCTTTCGCGCTCCCGACGGCCGCGAGGCGGCGACACTGGACATCATCGGCCTCATGAAAGCGATCGAGCATAGCGATCCCTACCCCGTCAGAGCGCTCTGGCTTTCGGCGTCGAACATGTTCAACCAGACCTCGGCCAACCGCAGCCGGGTATTAAGCACGATCCTGCCCAAGCTCGATCTTTTAGTCGTCGTCGACCACTTCATGACCGACACCGCAGTCCTCGCCGATGTCGTCCTGCCCGCGTGCACCATCTTCGAGAAAAAAGATCTCGTAGCGGGCATGTTTCTTCAGCTTCAGCGTCCCGCGGTAGCGCCCGAAGGCGAGAGCAAAAGCGATTGGGATATTTTCGCCGGCCTCGCCGCACGCATGGGCATGGGAAAATATTTCGCCGGCGCGCCCGAGGATTATTTTAGAGAAATGATCGAAACCGATCATCCGCTGCTCAAAGGAATTTCCCTACAACGCCTCGAAGCGGAGGATGCCGTGCTGTTGAATCGCCCGCGCGAGCCTTACGTGGCGTTCCGAGATTTTAAATTCAAAACTCCGTCCGGCCGCATCGAGATCTACAAAGAAGAGCTGCTCGAACACGGCGCCGAGCTGCCTTACTTTCACGAGCCCGTGGAAGCGTCGCCGGCGAATCCGCTCTACGATCGCTTTCCACTGACCCTGATCTTCTCCCATAGCCGCCACCGCATTCATTCGACTTTCGCCAACTTGCCGCGCTTCAAAAGGCTCGAACCCGAACCGATGGTTGAAATCCATCCGGCCGACGCGGCCCGCCGCGCGATCGGCGACAACTGCATGGTGCGCGTGCACAACCAGCGCGGCAGCGTCACTCTCAAAGCACGCTTCAATACGAATCTCAAGCCCGGCGTCGTGGTGATTTCCGAGGGCTCTTGGGCCAAAGATTTTGCCCAGGGGGACCCTTACAGTCTTACCCACGAACAGGTCAGTCCCACGTCGGAAAATTTCGCCTTCTTTGATACTCTCGTGGAGATCGAAGCAACCGACCCATCGCCGAAATAAACAGGCGAATTTACCTGCCGACCGAAAAGAATCCTGCGTCTCATATCACCTGCGCAGGATACGCCCTGCCGAGCTTGGGGGAGGTCGCTTCGCTTGACAATTTTTCACGCCGGGCGTGGACGCAAAATCAATTTTCAGCGTTCCCCTGGTTGTCGCCTTTCATTTGTTCCGCGTGGTGATGGTCAACATGGGCACGCAGTACATCTACCTCTGGACAGCTTCCTGGTCACGCGCGGCAGTGCGCCGCTGCCCGGAGTGGAATCGTCGCCGGGAACTTTGTGCGGCTGGCCGCCTTGCGCAAATTTCCGGCATACCGTTTCCACACGGCTGCGCCATTTAGCTTGTGGGCAAAGCTTTGCTCACGAAGCGATCGTGACGATTCTTTTGCCAACACTCCTCGTTGTGCTCCGTGCATACTGGAAGCTCCTGGCCGTAGCTGATCGTCGACAAGCGCTTGGCATCTATCCCTAGAGTAACCAGATAGTCCTTTGCCGTTTGGGCTCTCTTGGCGCCCAGCGCCAGATTATAGTCAGCCGTCCCACGCTCGTCGCAATGCCCTTCGATCTGGATCGATGCCGCGGGGTTCTGCTTAAGCCAGTCGGCGTTGCCTTGTAACGTGGAGCGCGCGTCGGCGCGCAAATTATAGCGGTCGAAGTCGAAGTAGATGTCCTTCAATGGGCTCGAAGGCGGTGTGCCCACAGGGGTCCCTTTTTGCAATTGTTCCAAGCTCGAAGCTTGAGACACCGGCGCGCTGGTGAGGCGCTTGGTATTGGCCTGGGACTGAGCGGACTGAGCGGCGGCCGGCGGTTGGGTTGGAGGCTTGGTCGTAGAGCAGGCAAAAATAAATAGCAGCCCAATGCCACAAAGCAGCTTTAGAGTCAATTTCAATGCATGGTCGCACGCATATCTAAGTGAATACATACAGCCTCCCCGTCTGGATGCTTTTGCGTCCGTTGAGATTTTTTGATCAATAATCGTTCGTCGTGAAATTGTTTCCACCACCTCGAGCTAGAAGGCTCACTTCCGGCGGGGGACGGATGACTGGTGACCGGCTCCCAAGGGGTTTTAAGCGTTTACCCTTGCCCGGCGGTTCAGGGGGCATTCGCTGCGCGGCGCCGAACCAGCGGCGTACTGCGTTGCTTAACACAGGTAGCGAATACGACAGCAATCGTTGTGCCGTTAGGATTCATAGTGATTTGGGAATCTTTTCGCGGTAAATTCACACGGATGAATAGTAAATTGTAAATTTGACTCTGAAGTGAGGCGAAAATGCGCATACCTGTGACTGTTTTGCGCCGGAGAAGGTGTCCGGATACAAGGCGGTTTGTATCGAGACCTAGGGAAAGCGGCGCACGACGCAACTAAAGAATCGAGCACTGACAATCGGCCTGCCGCGGTCAGTACCTAAGCCGACATCGTTGGCGTTGTTTTTGGCTTGATCTTCGAGGCCCAACACGAATCCAGTTTTTTTGTCCTGCACAGTGAAAACGGCGGCCGCGTTTTAAGCGAGCGACAGATCTCTCCTGCAGTGTACACTGAGACCGGATGCGGTGTTCGAGATAACCAATCTATATCTTTGTTGTCATTCCGCGTGTCAGCGAGGAATATTTCCCTGCTGAATGGGCAAACCTTAACTGAGCCTCTCCCAAATAACGCCCCCTCGTCAGCATTCGGAAGACTTTTGGTTGGCGAAATATTTCCCGGTGATGTATCATTGGAGCGGTTAAACGTTGACAACGAGTCTGGGCGCTTTGCTGCGCTTTTCGCCTTCATAATGGATCATGAATTGCTCGACAGGGTCGCGGTGGATCCGGAGGTTTGTGCCGGGAGACCGTTCATTCGCGGCACGCGAATTTACATTGCGATCATCCTCGACGCCTTGGCCCGGGGACTCACACCCAAGGCAGTCATCGAGCACTATCCAGCGCTGGAGCCGGAGGATATCCGGGCGGCCGTCGCCTTCGCCACCCATCTTGCCGAGCAAAATGGCGGCCTGGCCCTAGTGGGTCGACAATATCTCAGCAAAGTTCTTCATCCGCTATGACATGGACGGACGCCGCGTCGAAGCACGCGGTGACCTCGATACCCGGCTCAAGCGCCATGGCCTCGAATTGGTTGCGCTCCAAGTGCGCGACCAGTGCTACTCCGTCGCAGTTGATCACCAACCGATGCCGCAATATGCCCGCTGTCAGCTCGGCTATTTTGCCCCTGATCCGGTTTAGGTTTTTGCTTTCGCAGACACTTGCGTCAAGCGAAACGTCCTCGCCGCGAATACAGGCGCGCACACGAGCGCCGATCGGAAACCGTCCCTTCGCGCGCAGGGATACACCGCCTGCCGCAATCGTGACGTAATCGCCGTCCTCATGTTCGACCCTGCCTGCGAAGCGGTTGTCAAAGCCGACGATCTCGGCTGCGGCCGCCGACGTGGGCCGAAGAAACAGCTCTTCGCGCGGACCGATCTGCAACAAACAGCCCCGCATCATGACGCCGATCCGCCCGGCTAGGGCGAAGGCTTCTTCGCGATCATGGGTGACAAACACTGTCGTCGTTCTGCTTTCCTTGACGATTCGGCAGAAATCACGGAGCAAAGGCTCGCGGCTCACTGGATCGAGCGCAGCGAAAGGTTCGTCCAGCAAGAGAAGCTCCGGCTCGAGCACGAGCGCGCGGGCGAGGCTGGTGCGCTGCGCCTCGCCGCTGGAGAGAGCGCGCGCCGAGCGCATCGCCAAGGCAGCAAGACCGAGCCGCTCCAACCACGGCTGCAACCGCGTTTCAACTTCATGCTGTTTCGTCCCGCGCAGTCTCAAGCCGAGCGCAGCGTTGTCGCGCACGGTGGCATTGAGCAGCAAAGGCTCCTGGAACACCGTGGCGATGCGCCGGCGGATCGATAGCGCATTGGCGCCCACAACTTTTTCGCCCCTGAAGCAAACCTCACCTTCGCTCGGTCGCCGCAACATGCCCATTACCTGGAGCAAGGTCGTCTTGCCGGCGCCGTTGGGACCGAGCAGCGCCAATACTTCTCCGGAATGGATTTGTAGATGTGGAACCTTAAGCGCGATCTGGTTGTCGTACCGGACCTCAATATCGCAGAGCTCTAAGAGACTTTGGGCCACCGCAGCTGCTCCCGTTGCTGAATGCGCGTGAGATAAAAGTTAATTGCAAAGGTGAGCGCCAGCAAAATTAGGCTGAGCGCGATGGCGATGTCGAAATTTCCTTTGCCGGTCTCGAGCACGGTGGCGGTGGTGAGCACGCGGGTCTGGCCGCGAATGTTCCCGCCCACCATCATCGAGGCTCCCACCTCCGAAATCACGCCGCCGAAACCGGCCATCACCGCAGCGAGCAACGGCAGGCGCGCTTCTCTACACAACAACCAGAGCAATTGCGGTTTGGACGCGCCGATGCCGAGGAGTTGCAGGCTCAGCTTTGGATTCAGGCTCTGAAAGCTTGCCATCGTCAGTCCGCCAACGATGGGCAAAGCGATAATAACTTGTGCCATCACCATGGCGGTGGGCGAGTAAATAAGCTCGAGAAATCCGAGGGGGCCGCTGCGCCACAGAAAGATCGATACGAACAAACCCACCACCACTGGCGGTAAACCCATACCGGTATTGACCAGCGCTGCAACCAGCGACCGGCCGGGAAAATTCGCCAACGCCAAGGCAATGCCGAGTGGAATGCCGAACAGGAGGGAAATTAACGTCGCGCATCCCGAAATTTTCAACGAAAGCCACGTGATCGACCAGACTTCGGCGTCCAACCCGATCACCAGCTCGAGCGCTTTAGCGATCCCGTCTGCGATCAGTTCCATTTCATGTGCCGAGATTTTCTTCTTTCTTGCCGGCTACCGGCACGAACAACGACTGGCGGAATTTTTCCACGCCGAAGTTTCGGATCAGACTTTGGGTCTGCGACGCGATCATAAACTCGGCGAACGCCTTGCCCCCGACCGTGTTGATACGAGAACCGTTGGCCGGGTTGACCTCGAGAACCGAGTAGATGTTCAAGAGCGCCCGGTCGCCTTCGACCAGGATCGGCAGGCTCAAGCGCTTGCTCAGCGCCAGATAGGTGCCGCGGTCGGTGATGGTGTAGCCGTTGCGCTCGTTGGCGATCCCCAGCGTCGCCCCCATGCCCTGCCCCGCTTCCAGGTACCAAGCGCCGCGCGGCTCGATCCCGGCGGATTTCCATAGCGCCTTTTCCAAATTATGCGTGCCTGAGTTGTCGCCCCGGGACACGAAAACCGTTTTGGCCTGTGCGATCGACTTGAGCGCGTCGACGGCATGCTTGGACAAACGCACCCGAGCCGGATCGTCCTTCGGGCCAATGATAATAAAGTCGTTGTACATCACCAAGCGACGGTGCAGCAGTTTGCCGTCGGCGACGTACTTTTTCTCCAAACTCGGCGCGTGCACCAGCACCACGTCGGCTTCGCCCTTCGCTGCCAGCGCCAAGGCTTGTCCCGTACCCACAGAAATCGTCTTGACGACGTAGCCGCTTTGCTTTTCGAAAACGGGCACGAGCAGATCGAGCAAACCGGAGTCCTGCGTGCTGGTGGTGGTCGATAGGATCACGTTGCGGCTACCGGACTCCGCGCCTCGAGAATTCAATCCGGGATAGGCGATAAACACCAACAGATACGCGAGTAGCAGCCATCTTTTCATCCTATCAACTCCTTTCGCGATTAACTTTGTAACTGGATAATCCTTCCCGATTCGCTCACATCGTAGCCGCCCATGTCGTTGACTCGTCGGCGAAACTCGCGGGATCCAGCAATAGCCAGGAGCGCCTGGATGCGCGACTCAAAAAAGCTTTCCTTGCGCACCCACAGATCGAAGCGCTCGCGCGTCAACGGAAGAAAATCGAGGCCTAATAATTGAGCGGCGGTTCGAGTAGCCAAGCCGACATCCGCTTCGCCGCGAAGAATCTGCAAACCGACGTCAATGTGGGTCGAAACTGCCGTGCCGTACCCAGATATGTTTTGCGGTTTGATGCGCATCTTGTGCAATTCCTGATCGAAATAGATCCTCGTGCCAGAGCCCGCTTGCCGATTGATGAAACGCACGCTGCGCCGAGGGATGTCGCCGATAGAACCGATACGCAAAGGATTCCCGTGCGCTACAACGAGCCCGAGCTCCCGATGAAAAAGCGCAACCACTGCCGTGTCGTCGGGAAATCTAAGCCGGGGCGATCGCCGCCCCCTCATCGGACGCGCCGGATCGAGCAGGTGCGCCAGCGCCACGTCGACCGCACCTGATTGCAAAGCTTCCAGCCCGCCGGTGCTGCCCAGCGTCGCCATAAAAAACGACGCTGGTCGAATTTGCGCTTCGTAAAGCTCGCGCAAGATTCCTAGACTCGGATCGTCGCTACCGGCCGAAAGGACATAAGATCGATCCTCCTCCGGGCGGGACCGCGCAACTATCGCCGACGCGCTTTGCTCGATCCATTGGGCGACTAGTTTTTTCGGGAAGGTCCATTTTCCTGTCACCCGCGTGCAGGGGATCTTGCCGGTCTTGGCAAGGAAATAAACTTTTTTCTCGTTGATTCCGAGGTAACGAGCGACTTCGCGCACGTTCAGCAATTCGGCCGATGCTTCTTCCGTCATTCTGGCTTCGACTTATCAAATTCCAAGCATGAAGGCAAAATAATTACAAATAATTACAAATACACCGAAACCTAAATACAGCAATTCACACGGCAACGGCGATCGCGGAATGAAGAATGCGTAAAAAGTCACCCCGGCCCGCACGCGCAAACGCATCGCCCGGAGCCGCTCGGCCCGGCTAGCTAGCGATTGAGCAGGAATTCTTCGCGCAGCTGTTGATAGGGTTTGTCGAATTGCACGGCGTCATCGGGCGTGAGAAGCAGGACCTTGACCCGATTCGCCTCGAGATCGAGCTCGGGATAGCGCGGGCGCACGCCGCGGCGCGCCGAGATGCGACCGAGTCGGGAAAAAATCTTCTGCGCCGGCTCCGAGAGAATATAGTCGAGCAGCAGCGCCGCTGCGTAGGGCCGCGGGGTTTTCTTGATTACGCCCACAGGGCTCGGTGTTGCCGGCGTTGGCTCCGGATAAGAAATTTCCACCGGGCATCCGCGGGTGTGCTTCAAATCGGCGAGACGATAAGCATAGAGATCGATGGCCGCCTTGAATTCCCCCGCGCAAAGCAGTTGGGCCAGCAACGTATGGCCCTTGCGCACGACTACGTCATTTTTGCTGATCGCCTGCAGGTATTTTTTCGTCCGTTCCTGGCCCCAGGTTTTGAACCAGCCCATGATCGACTTGTCAGGGTCCATGTCGAGGGCAAAGCTGCCTTTCCATTTCGGATCGAGAAAGTCGTCGTATTTTTTCGGCGCGTCGGCCGCGGGCACGAGCCGCGTGTTATAGGCAATCACGGCTACGTTGTAGTCGTAAGCCGTCCAGTAACCCTCGCGGTCTTTGTTGGAGTCGGGGTAGGCCGCGCGCTCCGGTGAGTTGTAGCGGCCGGCGACCCCGGCCTTGATCAACGTCGGCATATGCTCGTTGCTCGGCGCCATTACATCGGCGTCGAGTTTGCCGGCGCGTGTTTCGGTCAACAGGCGGTTTGCGGTGCGCTCGCCCGACGCGCGGTAGCCTTCCAGCTTAACGCCGTAACGCCGCTCGAAGTCGACGCGCAGCCGTTCCAGATGATCGGCGCTGATATTGCCGAAGACGACCGCCTTGCCCTCGGCCTTTGCGCCTGCCACCAGCCGCTTTTGGCGCTCTTCGGCAGGCAGCTTCGTGAGTTCCTGCCAGATCTCTTCGGGCTCCCGCGCCGCCGCAGCAAAGCCGTGCGCTGCCGTCAGCCGGAGTACTGCCAGAACCAGGGCGATCGTCCAAAAAAATCGAAATTTCATTGGAACACCTCCGCAAGCGCAAGGTACAGTCAAAGCCCGTGTCCGGTCAATGTGCAGGCCGCAAATTGTCCCGGCGGGTTCACATCCAATCACATCGACTTGTTTATTTCGATAATAATATTGCCGAAGCCGTCTACATGCGCCGCTTGGCCCGGGTGGATCACCGTCGTCGAATCCATCTGTTCGATAATTGCCGGACCCTTGAACCGGTCGCCCGCGATCAGTTTTTCGCGCGCATAGATCGGTGTTTCGCGCCAGCCGTCGAAATAGGCTTGGCGCCGCGTCTTGATCGCCCGGTCGGCGTTGGCACCGCTCGTCGGCGCTTCCGCGACAGCCGGTTTGGGCAGGATTACTTTGGTCGTCAAACGAAAGTTGACGATCTCCACCTTCTGATCCTCAGCGCGCGACCCAAAGTGCTTCTCATGCACCTCATCGAAAATTTTGCGCCATCCCGCCTTGGAATCCTCCGGCAACGGGCCGCGCGCTACCGGCACCGGCAATTCGTACTTTTGGATGCTGTAGCGCAGATCGATAGCGCGCTCGTGCACGATCTGTGCGGCGCTGACGCCTTGAGACTCGAACTCCCGCTGCGCCACGGCTTCCAATGCTTCAAACCGGCGCTGAATCTGCCCCACATCAGCGCTCTCCAGTTCGGCGAAATGGGTTTGTACGTAGTCACGCTTTAAATCCGAGACGAGCAGGCCCATCGCCGAATGCACGCCCGGCGACGCCGGCACCAAGACTCGAGGGATTTTTAGTTCCTGCGCCAACAGAGCAGCATGCACCGGGCCGGCGCCGCCGAACGCGACCAATACATATTCGCGGGGATCTTCGCCGCGCGACACGGTGACCAATCGCAGCGCTTCGACCATTTCCGAGCTGACGATCTTGATAATCCCATCGGCCGCTTCGATGGGATCGAGCTTGAGCGGTTCGGCAATATGCGTCGAAATCGCCCGCGCCGCGGCCTTGGCATCGAGATGAAATTTTCCGCCGACGAAAAACTCCGGATTCAACCAGCCGAGAGCCACGTCGGCATCGGTCACCGTCGGCAATGCTCCGCCGTTCGGATAACAGGCCGGTCCCGGATCTGCGCCCGCGCTCTGCGGGCCGACTTTCAAGAGACCGCTCTTGTCGATCCAGGCGATGCTGCCGCCGCCGGCGCCGATCTCGACCAAGTCGATGGACGGTGTCGAGATCAGCCACTCCCCTGCTTGAAAGCGTGGCACGATGTGCGGCTCGCCATCTTGAACAATTCCAGCCTTGGCCGTGGTGCCGCCCATATCGAAGGAGATAACCCGGAGTTGCTGGGTCATCCGGCCGATATGCGCCGCACCGAGCACCCCCGCGGCCGGTCCGGACTCGATCATGCGCACGGGAATGCTCCGCAGTGCCCCGCCGGTAAGGCTGCCGCCGTTGGACTGCATGATATAGAGCGGCTTGGTGATCCGTCGCGACTGGAGCGCCTCTTCGAGGCGATGAATATAGCGGTTCACCACCGGCGCGACGTAGGCGTTGACCACAGTGGTGGCGAGGCGCGGATACTCGCGGATCTGCGGCAAGGTCTCCGATGACAGATAGACCTGCGCCTCAGGCGCGACTTCGGCAATGAGCTCGCGCACCCTTTGTTCATGGGTCGGATTCATGAACGAGAAGAGCAGGCAAACCGCGACCGATTCGACCCCTGAATTCTTTAGCCGGGACAAGCGCCGCCGGCTCTCCGCTTCGTCCAGCTCTTTCAGCACGTTGCCGCGGAAATCGATCCGCTCGGGAATCTGAATCGTATCGCGCTGGCGCACCAACATCGGCGGCTTGGGGTAGGCAAGATAGTCGTAGCTCGCGCTGCGCACTTCGCCCAGTTCCGGCGTCTCATAGACGCCCGTGTAGCCCTCGGTGATGACTAGCCAAGTCTTGGCGCCCTTGCGCTCCAACAGCGCATTGGTTGCCACGGTCGTCGCGTGAAAAAGAAAAATGACATCTTCGGGTAAGCGACCGTTGCCAAAGTACTCATCCAAGGCGTTCATGACCCCCTGAGTGAGATCGGCGGGAGTGCTCAAGACTTTTGAATTGAACACCTCGCCGCTCTGCTCGTCCAGCACCGAAAAATCCGTGAACGTGCCGCCGATGTCGATGCCGACCCTGTAACGGGACATCTCTTTTCGCTCGCCTCCGTTCAGCTACATAACACAGGTGCCGCTAAAATAAACCGAACCGACGTTGTAATCGTTCAGAGATTCAAGCCGCTCCAAATGTTCACGGAACCGAACGTGGACCGAACGGAACTCCGAAACGGCCGGAACGCGTTCGGAAAACGCCTTACGCCCAATACGTAGTTCTATCGATGGGGATATGCTGCAACGTTTCATCCGGCACGAAATCTTCCAGTTTGATTCGCGCCAACGCTTCGTCCGGGCATTTCGACACCGGCGAGAACGGCCGGTCGAGCGGCTTGGTGGCATCGACGATCATCACCGAGGTTTTGCGCGGGTGGTCCATGGACGGATCGATGAGGCTGCCACGCATAATGTCTTGAATGACGGAGATCTGGCGGTGCGGCTGCACCCGCGTCGCAAGCGCCCAGAGAATCTCCGTCGGATTATAAACGTCGATATCTTCATCGAAGACGAAGACATTTTTCGCCCAATCCCAGGTCAGCGCCGCAGCGGCCGCTCTCCCCGGATCGCCTTCCGACATTTTTTTCATCGAGATAAATACATTGAGCAGCGCGTGCCGCCCGCTCGTGCACACCGCTTGGACGCTTGGAACGGCTTCGCGGCAGCGGCGCAGATAAGCACCCTCGCGCGCCAGATCCATCCATGGCTTGTCGCCCTCAGGCGTGAGAATCGACATGTGCATGGCGCCACGCCGCCGTGTGATCGCCCGGACTTCATACTGCGCCGATTGCTGGTAGCCCTGGACTCCCAGATAGCCGTTCACTTCGCCGAACGGCCCCTCGACCATTCGCTTCCCCGGCAAGAGCGCGCCCTCGATGATGATCTCCGCGTCGGCCGGCACGAGCAATCGTTCGCCCCAGGTTTCCGATGGCACCAAGCGCAACGGCTCCCGCATATAGCCGCCGATGATCTCGTATTCGCTGTTCTCGAACGGTCCGCCGTAACAGGCGCCCATCTGGTAAGTCGGATGGTGTCCGACCACCGTAGCTACCGGGCATTCTTCGCCGGCTTCTTCGTAGCCGCGAAAGATCCGCCACATATGCTGCAGCGTCATCAAGAAACCCGTGTGGTTGCGGTCCTTCACCTCCATGCGGTGATAGGAACAATTGTAAACACCGCTGGCCCGGTCGCGCGCGACGCTCGACATATCGATGTACGGCCCGCCATCCATCTCGTGGTGGCGCAATAACGGCATTTCATAAAGATCGACCTGCTCACCGATCTTAATGATCTCTTTGACCGGCGCTGCATCTTTGCTGACGATCACCGGCCCGATCTTGCCGGCCTCACGGCGCAGGCATTCCCGCGCCATCTCGGCGCGATCCATATCTGCCGGCACGCCCAGAGCCACCTGGACTTTTTTCTGCGAATTCTCCGCGCTCATGACGAGCCTCATGTCGGTGGCCCCCCGGTGGGCGGTGAGCGGATGGTCAAAAATCAGCAGCGGGAATTTTTTCAGCGCGCCGAGCTGCTTGACGATCGCCGTGACATCATAGGTAAGCGGGTTGACCGTCTTCGAGATCGTCACCACGTCGTTCGGATACGCGCGGCGGAAATCGTCTATAAAGGTTCGAAGCGACTTAGCCATGGATTTGTTCGATATAGGGGCGATTCATGAATCGCCCCTAGCGACGCACAAATTATCACCATCCCATGTACATGATTGGGCATCACGACAAACGCATCCAATTCAACACCCTCATAAAATTGAGGCAAGCCAATCCACACTGATTGAACGATCTTGCCGGCTTCGTTCAATTGCATTCCTCCGTTCACAACGCTGCCGAACAAACACTCCCTATTTAGTGTGCAAACAGTGATGTAATACGCCCCAGCCTGCGAATAATCATATTCCTGCAAACGAATCGACCGACGTCTCCGCCCCGGGTCAGTTAAATGATTCACCATTGATTTCACCGCCCCTGATTGCGATGCATTCCGTAGGGGTGATTCACGAATCGCCCCTACCTATCACGGGACAAATCCCGCTAACAACTACAATATCCTATTCGCGGCAAC
>JBLMXG010000255.1:0-4644 GCA_050257635.1 Chloroflexota bacterium | reverse complement strand
CGGCGGAGGATAATTCCCTTCTTATCCGCGATCTCGTAGAGCGATTGACCATAGAGCTGCAACCCCTGGAAATCGATCTCGACCTCTTTGGGAACGATCGGCAGAAAACTATTGTAGTGCGGCATCGAGCTTGCGCCGCCGCTCACGAATCCGATGCGCGCTTTGATTTCTAGCGCCATAAAAAACCCCTGCTGTTTTGGCTTCGACTCTCACTCTTCATCCTCCCCGTACGCGGGCGCGGAACGAGGTAAGGGTCGGGGAATTAATGATACACCTTACAAACTGCTTATTTCTTCTTAGCCTTGTACGCGTCGATGGCTTTTTTCAGGTCATCATATTCGTCACATTTGCCAAAGATAGGACAGGCTTTTTTCAGCGCAGAGAGCTGCTTTTCGGCGTTCACCAATTGATTCATGTCGAGATAGAGCTCGCCGAGATATTCATGCGCATAAAGATGGTTCGAATCGATCTTAAGCGCCGCCTGATAGTGCTCCATCGATTTATCGAAGATTCCGAGCTTGCGGTAACTGTACCCGAGCATACTGTGCGCGTCGGCGTTTTTGGGTTCCTGCTGCACCGCCTGGGTCAGGTGGGCGACGGCGTTTTTGAAATCCTTAGCCTCGATCGCCTTGCGCGCCGCCGCGATGCTGGGATTTTCCGCCTTTCCTTTGGGCTCGGGCAGGTCGGCAAAGGCCACCGAAGTTGCCACCGCCAAGCCGGCTATGAATATTGCAAAACGAACTGCAGTTCTCATAATGCCTCCCCCTGACATTGTCCCCTGAAAGGTTCTTTTTATCTCTTTCTAAGCTCCGATTTGGCTTCGCGCAGCAATGACAGATCGACCAGCCGATCCGCCGGCACATCGCCGCTGATGCCGGATTCCTGTTTGATTTTTTCCAGGATCGTCTTCAACACCGCATCCTCGATATCACCGTCGGTATTGACGATCTGTTTGAGAATCCTGTAGGTGTCCGCGGCGATCCTGGGTTCCAAGCCGAAATCTTTTTGCAGGTAGGCAATGACCTCGCCCTCGTTCTTGACGATGGCGTCCATGCTCCGCAAGGTGGCGCGGATCATCGCTTTCACACGCTCGCGATGATCCTGAATATAGGGAAGGCGCGCCACCAGACCGCCTTGGAGGTCGCGGACATCGTAGGTATTGCCCAGATCGACGTAGCCGGCCAAGGTCGCCATCGATGTGTAGGGCGGCGAAAGAATGACGGCATCCGCCGCTTTGCCGAGTAGTGCGGTATAACTATTGGCGGTGGTGTTGGTGGAGACGTAAGTCACCTTTTCATGGCCGAGTCTTTTCATCACGGTGATCGCTGCGTAATGCGCCAGCGAGCCGATGCCGCTGACCGCGACGTTGCGAATGCGCGCCGGCGTCATCCCCGGCTGGCCGATCAGGCTAAAACTCAACCGGGTCTGAATGAACGCGATGGTGCGAATCGGCACGCCTTTCATCGCGGCGCGAAACGACAGCCCGCCCGCCGCCGTGTAATCGAGATCACCCGCCACCAGGGCGGTAACGCCCAGCGGCGGCCGCATGACAATGATTTCCAGATCGATCCCTTCCTTGGAAAAAATTCCGTGCGCCTTGCCGTAATAATAGGGCAGGAACGTCAGCGCTTTGGCCGGCACTGTAAGGCGAATTTTTTCCAGCGACCTCTTGCCGTCTTGCTGGCCATAGAGAGGCGGTGCCAGCGTGATAAGCAAACCTGAGAATAGCGCGATGATCGATAACGAAAATTTCTGCACCATTGTGTGATCTCGACTTCGCCTTGCGCGTATTACTCTATTTCAGAATGTGCGCGTGACGAGTAAATTTTTCGAGCCGAAGAACTCTTGGATTCGGATATTCGTCTGGCCAAGCGCGCGGAGATTGGAAATCTATTTTGTATCTTTGCGCTTTGCGCGAGATATCCCGATTCGGCTGCGGCTCGGCCGCGCCAGCGCTTCGCAGTTGGCAATCCGGGTTGAAATCGTTTTTCAACGTTCCTTTTTCCCCGCCAGGCTGGCGCCGAATTTGATGCTTACGGCTTTTTTAAGCTCAGTGCTGGCTCCTGAGACTTTGGGGAAATCATTCATCCATTCGTAGGGCCGGCAGGCGTCGATAATGCCGCGCGATTGAAAGCCGCGCTCGCTCGGCGGGATGATCGGATCGATCGGATTGCTCCAGCAACGCCGTAGGATGTCGATGTCCTTGGCCGGATCGGTTCGCGTGCACAGCGCCCAGAGCAGCTCGTTGCTGTCCCAAATATCGATATCTTCGTCCACGACCACGACGTAGCGCGTCAACAGAGCCGCCGCACGGCACTGCGACGCGACCAGCGCCGCTTGGCGCGCATGGCCGGGATAGCGCTGTTTGATCGCCACGACAACCAGCATCCGGGTCTGGTAATAGGCCACGCCGCGCACGTCGGGGATGCCTGCTTTATTCAGGTAATGCCAAATGTAAGCGGCACGGATGAGATTATTCTCCGCCCCCGGCGCCGGGCGAAACGGCGGCGCGCCGGTGATGATCGGATCGTTGCGATGCATGAGCCTCTTGACTTTGAGCATCGGCTCGGAACGATGGCCGCCGGCGTAGTAGCCGGTAAATTCGCCGAACGGTCCTTCGGGAATATGTGTTCCAGGGATCACTTCGCCTTCAATTACGACCTCGGAGTAAGCCGGAATCGGCAAGCCGGTGTGCTTGCCGAGCAAAACTTCGAAGGGCTCGCCACGCACGCCGCCGGCGTAGTCATATTCCGATTGTCCCGCGGGAATTTCCATCTGGCCGAAGAACCACAGCAGCGGGTCCGGGCCAAAGCTGATCGCCACCGGGAACGGCTCGCCCCGGTCGAAATATTTCTGCCGGTGAATGTTGCCGTGATGGCCCGGCGAAATATAGAGCGCCAGCGTGTCGCGGTCATGCACCATAACGCGATAGCAGCCGAGATTGATCCAGTCTTCGTCGGGATCGCGACTGATCGTAATATCGAGAGAACCTAAATAGCGGCCGCCATCCCCCTCGTGCCAGTGCGGCGCGGGCAAAGACAACAGATCGATATCCTTTCCTTCGAAAACATTTTCCATCAGGGGCCCCGACTCGACCACCCGCGGCGGAATGAGCGTGGGATTGTCCAGCCTTTTCTTCCACGCTTCGATGAATTGATCACGGCTGAAATCGAGCGGTAAATGATTGGTCAAGCATTGGCGCTTGAGCGTCGGGTTGTGAACACCGGTCAAAATGCGCCGACCGGCCGGGTAACCTTTGATCTTATCGAACAGCACCGCGGGCGGCGGCTCGGACTGTGCCGCCACTTCAGCCACCGCGCCGATTTCCTGGTTCCAGTCGGCTCCTTCGACGACGCGGAGCTCGCCGAACGAGTCCACCCCTTCCAACCACCCGCGTATATCGCGATAATGCATTCTCACCTGCTCCGGTCCGGCGATATTAGAACAGACCATCCCATCACACAACTCCGGGATTAACGCGCATGATTCACAAGCGTCTAAATCAATGCTAAATCAATGACTAAACTTCTGAGATCAACCGCGAAAAGCATCGCGCTTAAGACGATCCGCAACGAGAACCGATGATGATGCGTCGACTATTCGTGACCGCTCTATTATTGGCGACGATCCTGTCACCTCTATCGTCCCGGTTGCCTGCAGCCGAGTCCGCCCGTTCCCACGTGGTTGAATCCGGACCTTCGGATCAGTTGGTTTTGCCGCCTCCGTTCAGCACGCGCTCGGTGGCGCAGCCGGCGCGGATAATTGCCTGGCCCAATGGAAAGATGCCGACGGCGCCTGCCGGTTTCGAGGTCAGCCTGTTCGCCGACGAACTGGAAAATCCGCGTAACATTTATATCTTGCCGAACGGCGACGTCCTGGTCATGGAATCGCTCCGCCAAAGCGGTGGCAGCCGGGTTATTTTATTGCGCGATGCGAAAATGAGCGGTAGGCCCGATTTTCGCGCGGTATTTTTGAGTCGGCTCAACATGGCTTTCGGCATGGCGTTGGTCGGCGCCCGATTTTACGTCGGCAATACCGACGGCATCGTCGTCTTCCCTTATCAAAACGGCGATACGAAGATCAGGCGACGGCCGGAGAAAATCCTCGATCTGCCGTCCGGGGGGCACTACACGAGAAACCTCATCGCTGACGCCGCCGGCAAAAAGCTTTATGTCGCAGTGGGATCGGCAACCAACGTCGACGAGCAACGGGTGGACGAAAAGGACCCGCGCCGAGCCGCGATTCTTGAGACCAACCTTGACGGAGGCGGCATGCGCGTGTTCGCGAGCGGCATGCGCAACCCCGTCGGTATGGGCTGGGAGCCAACGACGAAATCCCTGTGGACCGTGGTCAACGAGCGCGACGGCCTCGGCGATGAGCTGGTGCCCGACTATCTCACTCGCGTCCGCGACGGCGCATTTTACGGTTGGCCTTTTTCCTATTTCGGTCAGAACGAAGATCCGCGCAAAAAAGGCCAGCGGCCCGATTTGGTCGCGAAAGCGATCAAGCCCGATTTTGCCCTAGGCTCCCATGTGGCGCCCCTCGGTTTGGCGTTTTACACCGGCAGATCTTTTCCTTTGCGTTATCACGGCGGCGCTTTTATCGGCATGCATGGCTCATGGAACCGATCGAACCTGGTCGGCT
>JBLMXG010000254.1:0-7108 GCA_050257635.1 Chloroflexota bacterium | reverse complement strand
TTTGACGCGTGTCCTTCCTTAAAACTACGCTTGTCGTTGCCATGTACTTGGCGGTGTTGTTCGTCGCGCATCTTGTTCTTGAGCCGGCGAGGCGGCAACTCACTGCAGCGCAGAAGGCAAGTGTCATGGACGTCTCAGCACCCCTCCGCGCGGCCTCAATGTTACCGCCGATTGTGCTCGTCTTCCTGTACGGTTTTGCAGCGCAAGCATGGCCTCGGTATTTTCAAGTCCTCACGTTCACGATTTACGCGATCTTCATAAGCGCGATGGCACCGATCTCCATTCTAGCGTATCGGCGCATCCGCGTTCTCGATGTTCCAGCCTTATACCTGCAGCGGCTGCTTGCTTCGCAGATCATGTACATCAGCGCGCTGATCTTCCTCTGCGGTTATCTGAGCGTCTACTACGTCGCTGCTGAGTGACGTGTGAGCATGGCGCCTAACCGAAGACCGTTACTTAACAGACGCTCCACTCAATCTTTTTGACTCTCCAGAAATCTTTCCGCGTCGATCGCCGCCATGCAGCCGGTGCCGGCCGCGGTGATCGCCTGGCGATAGATGTGGTCCTGAACGTCGCCGCAGGCGAAGACGGCGGGGACGTTGGTCTTGGTGCCGTTATGGGTGAGGATGTAGCCGTTGGTGTCCAACTCAAGCTGTCCGACGAACAATTTTGAATTGGGCTCGTGGCCGATGGCGATAAAGAGCCCGTCGGTCTTGAAATCTTCCGTCTTGCCGGTTTTGACATTTTTGAAACGTACACCGGTCACACCGCCGGCCTTGGGATCACCGTAAACATCGTCAACCACGGTATCCCAAACAAATGAAATCTTTTTGTTCTTCTCGGCGCGGTCCTGCATGATTTTGGACGCGCGCAGCTTATCGCGCCGATGCACGACGGTGACCTTGGAGGCAAACTTGGTGAGAAACGTTGCCTCCTCCATCGCCGTGTCGCCGCCACCGACAACGACCAGCTCCTTGTCTTTGAAGAAAAAACCGTCGCAGGTGGCGCAGGCCGACACCCCATGGCCCATCAGGCGAGTCTCGGAAGCGAGTCCCAGGAGCTTGGCGGTTGCTCCGGTGGCGACGATCAACGCGTCGCTGCTGTAGCCATCCTTGCCGACGACAATTTCGAACGGCCGCTTTTTGAGATTCACCGCGGTGACTTCGCCAAAAACGGTTTCGGTGCCGAAGCGGACCGATTGTTTTTTGAATTCTTCCATCAAGTCGGGCCCCATGATGCCTTTGGAAAACCCCGGATAATTCTCCACGTCAGTGGTAATGGTAAGCTGCCCGCCCGGTTGGGAACCCTCGATCACAAGCGGCTGGAGGTCGGCGCGAGCGGCATAGATTGCGGCAGTCAATCCTGCGGCGCCTGAACCTAAAATGATAACACGGTAGTGGCTTTTATTCTCCATGCGGTTTCTGTAACATAAAATTCCCGGAGCAGAAAGGAAGGGCGGTGTAACAACGCGATCGGCAACAAATTTTGCCGCGCCGACATTTCAGCACCATAGGTCAGGGAGTACTTAGCTTTCATGGCAAAATTGAGTCATCTCGATGAACACGGACGGGCGCGCATGGTCGATGTCAGCGACAAGGACGTTACCAGTCGCATTGCGGTTGCGCGCGGCACGATTCACATGCGCGCGGAGACTCTGGCGCTCATTTTGGAAGACAAAATTGAAAAGGGCGACGTTTTCTCCGTGGCCCGCGTTGCCGGAATCATGGCGGCGAAAAAAACCCCCGAGCTGGTGCCCATGTGTCATCCCCTGAGCATCACCTCGGTGGAGATCGATCTGACGCCGGGGGAAAAACCGCCGCGCGTCGAGATCGAAGCCCTGGTCCGAGTGAGTGGAAAGACCGGCGTGGAGATGGAGGCGCTTACCGCGGTTGCGGTAGCCGGCCTGACGATCTACGACATGTGCAAAGCCGTCGACCGTGAAATGACCATCGGCGACATCCGGCTGGTTAAAAAAAGCGGCGGCAAGAGCGGCACGTTCATCAGAAAAGAGTAGCGATAAAGCCAGCGCTCTGTTGGCATTTTTTCAACAACCAATCACGACCCATGGCGAACATTTATCTGAAGCAAGGGCGGGAGCGTCCCGTGCTCAACGGCCATCCATGGGTTTTCTCCGGCGCCGTCGACAAATTTGACGGTGACGCAGAGTCCATCAGTGCTGTCGATATTCTCGACAGCAAGAAAAACTGGCTCGCCCGCGGCTATTATAATCCCAAATCCCAGATTCGCGTCCGGCTGCTGACCTGGCAACAGGAAACCATCGACCGCGAGTTTTTCGCGCGCCGGCTGCGTCAAGCCTTAGACCTGCGCCGGCGCTGCCTTCCTGCCGGCACCACGGCCTATCGGATCGTCAACGGCGAAGGCGATTTTTTACCGGGCCTGATCGTGGATCGCTACGCCGGTTTTCTGGTCTGCCAGTTCTACACTGCGGGGCTGGCGCAATTCAGAGCTGAGATCATCGACGCGCTGGGCTCGTGCGCATCGACCGATGGCATCTTCGAACGCACCGAAGGCCGGGTCGGCGACGAAGAAGGACTGCGACCTGCGGCCGGCACGGTTCGGGGCGAGGCGCCGCCGGAAACTGTTGAAATCGAAGAACATGGCCATAAGTTTCTGGTCGACCTCCGGCGCGGCCAGAAAACCGGCTTTTATCTCGACCAGCGCGACAGTCGGGCATTTCTCGAGACGATCAGCCGGGGCCATTCAGTCTTAAACTGTTTCGCTTATACCGGCGGTTTTTCGGTTTTTGCCTACGCCGGCGGCGCCAAGGAAGTCGTTACGTTCGATTCGTCCAAGGCGGCCTTGGAACTCGCTGAAAAAAATCTCCAGCTCAACGGCTATGGCGAGGCGCCGGGCGAACTGCTCAAGGGTGATGCATTCGCCTACTTGAAAGAGATCGACAGGTCATTCGATGCCATCGTCTTGGACCCGCCGTCTTTGGCGCATCGGAGAAACGATATCGACGCCGCTGCGGGCGGTTACAAATTTTTGAACTTGCATGCGCTCAAACATCTCAATCCTGGCGGCATGCTTCTGACGTTTTCCTGCTCGCAACATATCTCGTCGGATCTGTTTCAAAAAATTGTCTTTGGCGCCGCGGTGGATGCGCAAAAACGAGTGAGTATCGTCAAACGGCTGGGCCAGCCCGTCGATCATCCTGTAAGCCTGCATCATCCCGAAGGTGAATACCTGAAAGGTCTCGCACTTCGCGTAGTGGACTAACGCGGACGCTCTGTGATAGACCGTTCCGGCGATCTGGATCGGCGTTCGATGTCCTGCAGCGCGAGGTGCCTATGGCTGCTTATCAGACCATCAAGGATTGGCCCGAGGAAGACCGTCCACGGGAAAAACTTCTTGCCCATGGCGCGCAAACGTTAAGTGAAACCGAGTTGCTCGCGATCATTTTGCGAAACGGCAACGCCAGCACCGGCGAAAGCGCCCTGGATCACGCCCGCCTGCTGCTCAATCAATTCGGCGGCCTTAAGGGGATCGACGATGCCTCGGCGTCGGAAATCGGCACCGTCAAGGGCATCGGACCCGCCAAGATCGCCCAGATCAAAGCCTGCTTGGAGATTGCCAAGCGCGTCGGCTCGCAAAAGTGGGAGACTGGCCAGCCGCTCCGCTCCGCCGACGATGTGTACCACCATTTTCGTGAAAATCTCGGCAGGGAGAAACGCGAGCTTTTCTATGTGGTCCTGCTCAATAACAAGAATCGCAAAATCCGTGAGGTCAAGATCTCCGAAGGCTCGCTGACCGCCTCGCTGGTTCACCCGCGGGAGGTTTATAACCCGGTGATCCGCGAATCCGCCGCCGGCGTCATTTTCGTTCACAATCATCCGAGCGGAGACCCCGCGCCGAGTCCCGAGGACATCGACATCACCCGGCGGTTAAAAGAAGTCGGAGAAGTCATGGGAGTGCGCGTGCTCGACCATGTCGTCATCGGCCACGACCGCTTCTTTAGCTTTAGCGACAAGGGAATGCTTTAATTCACCCTGCGCGTCGACCGTGCGTGCCGTTTGACCGAGCAGATTGGCCAAAAATCAAAAACCTGCGGCACATTTTGTTGACTTCGCCGCACACCGCGTTTATTCTCGTTACAACTCATTCCGCCACCCCTTCCCCAACCAAAAGATATTATGAGCGCTCTGGAACTTGGCAGACCAAAAAGACGGCTCTTACCCGGCCCCGGCATTCTAATCGTATTTCTAGTCCTCTTGATCATCGCCGGCGGTTACCTGGTTCTGCCGCGCTTCGAATGGTACAAGCCGCAAATCAAGGTAACCCCGGATACCGATTTTCTTGGTCTTGGCGCTGTGGAAATCGAAGCCAGCGACCGTGGCAGCGGTCTGAAATCCTTCAACGTGAGCTTGAAATCCGGCGGAACCGATTTTCCTCTCCTCTCTGAACAATACGACAAGCCGGTCATGCAGAAAAAATTTACTTTGGCGCTGACTTCGAAGCTAACCGGCTTGAAGGAAGGCCCCGCCGTGCTCACGATCAGCGCGCGCGACCGCTCCCTCTGGAGTTTTTTCCGCGGCAACGAAACCACGTTGCAAAAAAACCTCACCATCGACGTCACGCCGCCGACCATCGAGATGATCGCCGACGATCGCTACGTCAATTTCGGCGGCGTCGGACTGATCGTTTATAAATCTTCCACCGATACCGTCACGAGCGGCGTCAAGATTGGCGCCTACTTCTTTCCCGGTTATAAGGGTCAAGTCAAAGAACGCCCCGACTATTTTATCGCCTTCTTCGCCCACCCTTATAACGTCGGCCCCGAGGAAAAGGCCATGCTCATCGCCACCGACAAAGCCGGCAACAGCCGCGAGATGCGGCTCGTCTACGAGCTTAAAAACGTCCGGTACAAAAAGAGCACGATCCCAATTTCCGATGAGTTTATCGAGACCAAAGTGGCGCCGCTCTTGAGCGACGTGGGCGCGCGCAAAGGCAGCCCGAAAGATGTGTTTATCAAGGTTAATCGCGACCTCAGAAAAGAAAACGAAGAAAAGATCAAAGCGATAACGCTTAAATCAACGCCGAAGATTCTTTGGAGCGGCGCTTTCCACCAGTTGAGCAATTCAAAAGTAGAGGCCAACTTTGCCGACGCTCGGACCTACCTATATAAAAACGATGAGATCGACCATGCTTATCATCTCGGTTACGACCTGTCGGTCACCAAGCATTACCCCGCTGAGGCCGCCAACAGCGGCGTGGTGGCATTTGTCGGCGACCTCGGCATTTATGGTAATACGGTGATCATCGATCACGGGCTGGGGCTATTTACCCTGTACTCGCATTTGAGCTCCATTGACGTGAAAGTCGGTGATCCGATCAGCCAGGGACAGCCCCTCGGTAAGACCGGTGAAACCGGCCTCGCCGTCGGCGATCATTTGCATTTCGGCGTTTACCTTGACGGTCTGGCTGTCCTGCCGGTAGAGTGGTGGGATCAAAAATGGATTAACGACAACGTCCAGCCCAAACTAGAGGGCAAATTCGGCGAAAGCTCAGACGAGGCCGCAAGTTCCAAACCCACGCGCAAGGTTACGCGCAAGCGAAGGCGGTAGTCGATCCAACCGCCCGCGGCCTTAGCCGATCGACCGTCGCTGTTTCCCCTCTACTCATTCATGAGCACTGCCAGTCGATCCGGCGGAACCGTCTCCGATGACATCGCCGCATTCATCGCCCGAACCAAGATAGAAACGATTCCTCCCGAAGTCCGTGAGGTCGCCAAGCTTCACCTGCTCGACGGTCTGGCGACCATGATCGGCGGCGCCAAAGAAATATCGAGCCGGCTTCTGAAGCGCCACTTTCTCGGCCGGCGCACGACCGCCGAAGCGACGGTGCTCGGCACGCGAACAAAGTTTTCCGCCGAACAAGCCGCGCTCATCAACGGCGTCCAGGGCCATGTGCTGGATTACGATGACGCTCAACTGGCGACTTCACCCTCGCGTCCCATGGGTCAGCAAACCCATCCGACCACGCCGGTCCTCGCCGCGGCCCTTGCGTTAGCCGAAAGCAGGCGATGCGCCGGTTCGGCTCTCCTCACATCTTATATCATTGGCGTCGAGGTCGCTTGCCGTTTGGGCGATGCGGTGGATCCAAACCATTACCTCGACGGCTTTCATCCCACGGGGACTCTCGGCGCCTTCGGCGCTGGTGCCGCCTGTACCCACCTTTTAAAGCTTGAGCCGAAATCGGCACGTCACGCCCTGGGCATCGCGGGGACTCTCGCATCGGGTCTGCGCGCCAATCGCGGCACCATGGCGAAAGGATTAAACGCTGGGCGCGCCGCGGAAAACGGCGTGCTCGCTGCAAAACTAGCCAGGGTCGGTTTCACCGCTTCGCAAAAAATTTTCGACGAGCCCATGGGTTTCTTTGCGGCAACGTGCCGAAACGGCGTGGACAAAAGGCTTTTGCGCTTCGGCAAACCATTCTTTTTTATTGAACCGGGAGTGTCGATCAAGCTTTATCCCTGCGCGGGCGTGCTTCATCCCGCCTTGGATATCGTGCTCGACTTGCGCCAGCGCTATTCGATCGCGCCGGAAACCATCGATCACATCCGAGTTACACTCGACGCCCATGCGGCCTTGCCTTTGGTCTATGACAATCCCACGGACACTCTGGAAACAAAGTTCAGCCTACCCTTTGCCGCGGCGGTGGCAATCACCGAAGGCGCAGCCGGATTGAGACAATTCACTGTTGAGCGCGTGCGCGATCCGAAGATTCAAAGCCTGATGAAGCGGATCAAGCCCGTCCGGCGCCCCCCGGCGAAACAAAAACCTAGCGGTGGAATCGACACCGAGATCGAGATTGCGTTAAAAAACGGCGCCAAGTATCACGGCCACTTGGCCATCGCCCGCGGCCATCTTCATCTTCCCGCCTCGCTCACGGAGGTGGAAGAAAAGTTTCGCCAGTGCGCTAACGGTGTCCTTTCAGCAAGCGCAGTGAACAAGTTTTTGCGCCATTTCTCGGATCTGGAACGCGCCTCGTCGATCGCTGCTTGGCTTCGCCCGTTGCGTCCGCCATTGCGTTGACTTTTCAGGAGCGGGGCGGGATACATGGCCTAACGCCTCATTTGGAGGAAATT
>JBLMXG010000253.1:0-5128 GCA_050257635.1 Chloroflexota bacterium | reverse complement strand
GCAAATCCTGATGCTCTCCGGTATCGGCCCGTCGGCGGAGCTCAATAAACACGGTATTCCTCTCGTGCACGAGCTCAAGGGCATCGGCGAAAACTATCAAGATCACCCGGTCGTGTTCATGACCTACGAAGGCCCCAAGGAGTCGAAGGTCGACTGGGTGGTGCCGCGTTTCCGCTTGATCATCCGCAAAAACGCCATCAGCGAGGCGGCAAACTTTCACATCAACATGCGGCCGCCGACGGAAGTAACGGGGCTCAAGCGCATGATGCCGATCTCTTCGCACTTGCTCGAACAGCGCAACCGCGGGCGGGTATTTCTGCAGAGCGCCGATTCGCACGATCAACTGGGCATTGACTCCTGCATGCTCGAGCATCCCGAAGACTTAAAAGCGATGGTCGAATCGATGCAATTCATCGACGAGCTGGTGCACCGGCCGGAAATCAAAGAGTACTACGGTCCGCTGATTCAGCCCGGGCCGGAAGAAGACTGGGGCGAGTTCGCGCGCAAGACCTACGACAGCTACCACCACGGCGTCGGCACCTGCAAAATGGGGCCGGCTGCGGACCCGATGGCCGTGGTCGATCAGCGGCTGCGCGTGCACGGTATGCAAAACCTCTGGGTCGGCGACGCGTCGATCATGCCGGTGGTGAGCCGGGCGAATACCAATTTAACTTCGATCATGATCGGCGAGCGGTTGGCGGATTTTGTCCAGGAGGTCGCGTAGGGGCAATCAGTATTCGCGTAGGGGCGATTCATGAATCGCCCCTACGCTTCTAAATGGAGGCATCATGGCGGATTATCCGTTAACGGCTGCGGCGATCAAAAGCGAGTTCAAGCGCGTCGGCATTCACTTCGTCGTGGCGCTGCCGGATCGCGTGACCAGTCATTATCTGCTCAAAGGGCTGATCGCGGACCCCGAATACCATGTCGTGCAGGTATGCAAGGAAGACGAAGGGGTCTCGGTCTGTAGCGGGCTTTA
Source organism: Chloroflexota bacterium (assembly GCA_050257635.1). Classification (GTDB taxonomy): domain Bacteria; phylum Desulfobacterota; class Binatia; order UBA9968; family UBA9968; genus DP-20. The sequence continues at coordinate 4,149 of JBLMXG010000253.1, read as the reverse complement.
CGCCGCCGGCCACAAGTCGGTGTTGATGATGCAGTACACAGGGTTCCTGGATTCGATCAATGCGATCCGCGGCGTGGCTGTGGAAGAGCACTTTCCGGTGTGCATGGTGGTGGGCTTGTTGGGCAAGGAGCCGGATGTGGCGCCGACGCAGTCGAAGAAATACGGCGTCAAGATCATCGAGCCGATCTGCGATGTCATGGGCATCGAGCATTGCTTGATCGAGCGGGACGGTGATGCGCAGCGGATCGGACAGGCGATCGAAAAATCTTTTGCCAATTCGTCTCCGAGCGCCATCTTGATCGGAAGGGAGCCGCGCTAACCATGATGAAACGGGATGAGATGCTGAAAACCTTCGCGCGCCAGCGCAAAGACGAAATCGTCGTCGCGGTCTACATGGCAGCGCAAGAGATCACCCATATCCAGCCGAGCGATTTGAATTACACCTTCGTCGGCGCCATGGGCCAGGGATCGTCTCACGCACTCGGACTGGCACTTGGCCGGCCGGACAAGAAAGTCGTCGTCTTCGACGGCGACGGCAGCTTGTTGATGAATCTCGGCAGTCTGGTGACCATCGCCAACCAGGCGCCCAAGAATTATATCCACTGCTTATGCGAAAACGGCTGTTACGAAACCAACGGATCGGTGCCGACGCCGCGTTCCGGCCAAATCCGTTTCGCCGAGCTCGCCAAGACCGCCGGTTATCGCAAGACCTATGAAATCGCCGACCTCACCGAATGGGAGCGCGAGCTGCCGAATATCCTGAAATCGGAGGGGCCGGTATTTGTGACGCTCAAAGTTGAACCGGGGGAAACTTATCCTGAAAACTTTCCGCGTCTCTACAGCATCGAGCACCGGGAAAAGTTTCGGCAGAAATTGGCTGCTGGTTAATCGGTGGTCTTCAATTCATAAGCGTCGCTGCATGTCACTCTAACGTAAAGTTTCCACGTGCGGCGCTCCCGTTGATCCCGAAATTCGCTGGCCGAGGTTCGAAAACGGAAACGCCTGCCTGATGTCGCCGCAGTTTCTCGCTTTTATCACGGCGATTTGCTACGCCTCGGCGCTCGTCTCATCACGGCGCGGCCTGCGATATTCCACGCCGGACACGGTCACCTGCGTATCGATTTTGGTCCAGAACGTAACGCTCTGGGCGGCGGTGTTTTTGACCGGGGGCATCCCGCGGCTGTCCTGGGTTGCGTTGGGGATTTTCTGCATCGTCGGCATCTTTCAAATGGGCGTGCGCCTGCTTGCCTACACCGGCGTGCTCAAGATCGGAGCATCGCGCAGCAGCTCGTTGCAGTCGATCAGCCCGCTCATTGCCGCGACGATCGCCGTTGCCGTTCTCAAAGAACCAGCGAGCGCTCTGATCATCGCGGGCACGCTGTCGGTCGTGAGCGGCATCGTTCTAGTGTCGTGGAAAGCGGAGCGGGAGCTGCCGAGTTTTCGTTGGTGGCATTTGCTGTTGCCGGTGGGCGCTGCTTGCCTGACCGGAATCAATCATCCGCTGCGCCGCTATGCGTTTAGTCTGTCCAACGAGCCGCTGTTCTTTTCCGCGTTCATGGGGCTGGTGTCGCTCGTGGGATTTGTCATTTATCGGCTCGTCTCGCCGCACAAACAGCGCTTGGACTGGAGCACCCGCGCGCGCCTGCCGTTTTTGTGGACCGGGATTTCCGAAACTTTGTCGATCTTGTTTATTATGACTTCTTTGAGCCTCGGGCGCGTGGTCTTGGTGGCACCCATTGCGGCGACCTATCCCGTGTGGGCCCTGATCGGCGCGAAAATCTTTTTGCGCGATGTGGAAAAAATAACCTTAAAAACCGTTATAGGCATTCTCAGCGTCGTCGCCGGCACCATAGCCATACATTTGGGGTGATGCCGCTGCTTGTGGGCTTTGACGGCCTCGCATAAGATCTGCCTCGGAGGTGCGCCATGAAGATCTACGATATTTCCCTGACGCTTTCGCCGCAGTCGATCCGCTGGGTCACCGCGCAACCCCTCGAATTGATCGAGCGCAAACGCATGAACCGGGGCGACACGAATAATTCCTCGTCGATCCACGCCAGCGTTCACTCCGGCACCCATGTGGACGCGCCGTTTCATTTTTTGCCCGACGGCGTCACCATCGAGGCGTTGCCGCTGGAAACGTTCATCGGTCCGGCGCGAGTGTGTGCGGTCGAACCGGGCAGCCATATCACCACCGCGGATGTCGCCAAGGCGGACTTGCAGGGAGAAACCCGCGTGTTGTTCAAGACGCGCAATTCACAGCTCTTGAAGAAAGGCGTGTACGATCCGAGTTTCGCGCCTTTCTCGGTCGACGGCGCCAAGGCGTTGGTCGATCTCGGCATGAGACTCGTCGGCCTCGATTATCTTTCCGCTGCCGGGGCGAGCGAGCAGGTAGCGGTGCACCGAGCGTTTCTGGACCATGGCGTGATCTTGCTCGAAGGCGTTGATTTATCCGATGTGCCGCCGGGGCGCTATGAGCTTTTCTGCCCGCCGGTAAAGCTCGCCGGCTCGGACGGCGCGCCATGTCGGGCGGTGCTACGGGAGCTATCGGCCACCACCACAGGTTTGTAGGGGCGTAAAATTTTACGCCCCTACGATTTTGCGACCAGCAACGGGATGTTCACGAACAGGTAGTCATGCAACCGAGATTCAGTCCGGCTATCATCGTGCACGGCGGCGCAGGTCCTATCAAAGACGATAGCCTTCCTGCGCGGCTCGACGGTTGCAAGGCAGCGGCGCTGGCGGGCTGGCAAATCCTTCAGCGCGGCGGTTTGGCGCTCGATGCCGTCGAGGCAGCGGTCGTTGTTCTCGAAGACAATCCGCTCTTCAATGCCGGCACCGGGTCAACGCTGAACAACCTCGGCAAGGTCGAGATGGACGCGGCGATTATGGAGGGCGCGACGCTGCGTGCCGGAGCTGTCGCCGCCGTCACTGGTGTCAAGAATCCGATCAGGCTCGCGCGGCGCGTCTTGGAAGACGGTCGCCATCTCATGTTCGCGGGCGAAGGTGCTTCGCTCTTTGCGCGCGAGATCGGGTTTTCCGAGTGCCCACCCGAATCGCTCATCGTCGACAGCGAGCGTAAGCGCTGGGAAAACAAACATGGGACGGTCGGCTGTGTCGCAGTCGAGTCGAACGGTAAGCTTGCCGCTGCCACTTCTACGGGAGGGATTTTCGACAAGTTCCCGGGCCGAGTCGGCGACTCGCCGCTGATCGGATGTGGCACTTATGCAGATGAATGTGGCGCCGCGTCTTGCACCGGCCACGGCGAGGCGATTATCCGCGTCGTGCTGGCGAAGTCGGTCGTCGATCTATTGAAAAGCGGATTGGGTTCGCCAGCGGCGGCGAAACAAGCGATCGATTTGCTCGCGGCCAAGACCGGGAGCACCGGCGGGCTGATCCTGATCGACCGCTACGGCAAATTCAGCTATGCACGCAATACGACACATATGCCGGTGTGTCGTATTTCCGGCGATGCGTTGGTTACGGATTCCTGACGAGCGACAAATTACACGGCAATGCACTAGACGTTTGCGTGACCTTGCCCCGCCGTTTTTAAAACTAAAGTCTTCATATTCGGTTCCTGCGCAGAGGCACTGGCACGGTATTAACATCGTCGCCGCGCCGTGAAATACTGCCCCTCGATTCGCCGTGGCAACGGTGGGAGATTCGGAGTCGGCCGGTATTTCGATCCGGAGATGCTGCGCAGGAGAATGACATCTCGAAAACATTGGCTTACTGATCTGCTGCTGCTAAGTGGGTCGGTCGGATCATTTTACGCTTATAAACTCGGTGAACGCGCCTTGTGGTCGCCCGGAGAAGGGCGATATTCCGAGATCGCTCGAGAAATGTTGGCCTCGGGCAATTACCTCACGCCGCAACTGGTGGGCGTGAGCTTTTTTGACAAGCCACCGTTCTTCATCTGGCTCGAAACCCTGTCTATCAAATTATTCGGCCTCAATGAGTGGGCGTTGCGACTTTGGCCGGCACTCCTAGCCGTCGTGGGCTGCCTTATCGTTTACATCGCCGGCCGAAAGCTTTTTGGTCGGAGCAGCGGTGTCATCTCCGCATATGTTTTGGCGACCAGCGGGTTATGGTACGGCATCGGTCATCTGGTCAGCTTGGACATGACTTTATCCGTGTTGATGAGCT
>JBLMXG010000252.1:0-6924 GCA_050257635.1 Chloroflexota bacterium | reverse complement strand
AACATCACCGGCATCGACATCGTCACACCCAACAACTTGCGCCGCTTCGCCGAGCGCGCGCTGGCGAAGAAAAAACCGCTGCCGATCTCCATTTCCATCGGCACCCATCCCTATGAGCTGGTGGCTTCGACATTCAAGGCCAACTTGGGCGTCAACGAGCTTACCTTCGCCGGCGGCCTGCGCAACGAGCCGCTGCGCTTGGCGGACGGCGAGACCGTGCCGGTGCCGTGCATCGCCGACGCCGAGATTGTTTTGGAAGGAGAGATTCTGCCGGAGGGCTGGGTCCATCCCGAAGGGCCGTTCTGCGAGTTCAACCGGCTTATGGGAGGCCTGCACATGAATCCGCGCGTGCGCATCAAGTCGATCATGCACCGCAGAGACGCGATGTACTATGCCCTGCAGATGCCCTGGGAAAATATCTGGATGAGCGCGCCGATCTACGAAGCCGCCGCGCGGCGCGTGCTCTTCGAAGCCGGCGTCCAGACGACGGCGATCAACGTCACTCCCGGCGGCTGCTGTCATTGGCATATCGTCGCCTCGATCAAGAAAGCGCCCGGCGACGGCAAGAACGCGCTCATGGCGCTCTTATCCATCGCCGACATCAAGCATGTCACTATCGTGGACGACGATATCGACGTTTTCGATCCGGTCGACGTCGAATGGGCGGTCGCCACCCGCGTGCAAGCCGACCGCGACGTGGTCATCGTCTCCAACGCCCGCTCCAAGCCGCTCGATCCGTCGCTGCCGTTGCCGGTGCTGGGAAAAGTTCCGACCACGGCGAAGATGGGCATCGACGCCACGATCCCGGAGAATATTCCGGCGGAGCGCTATAAACGGATTGTTTACTTCAATCAAGGAAAGGTCGATCTAAAAAACTATCTCGGCGCGGCCGAGGAAGCGAAGAAACCCGTAGTCCCGGCAAAACCGGCTGAATCAGCCGACGAGTTGGCGCCAAAGATCGCCGCGTTGCTGGAAAAATCGCACTGCTTCTTCGCCGATCTTTTGGAGAAGTTTCCCAGAGCGGACTACAAGACGGTAGCCAATGCGGTGGCGCGCTTGTATGACGATGGCAAGATCAGCCAGGATAAAGACGGGAAGTTCGAATTGAAGATTGAGGCGAGCTGATTTGCGCGTTGATCAGTCGGTCTTGCCGGATCGGTGCTATGATTTGTCAGTAATCAACGCTGAATCAGCCGTCCCGCCCTGCTATCGACGCACCTATCCGTAGATGATTGCACCGACGATGACCGCGGCATCCAATCCCATCCATCCGATGCAGGGCAAATAAATATTCTTGTCGCCTTTCTGTATTCCAAACCAAAACCAGAGAACCGCTGAAAGAAAATAGGCGCTCCACGAGAGAACAGAGACGCCAGCCGCTACGTGGCCGACCCAGATAGTTAGAACCTGCGGCACGGTCATGAGCATTGTAAAAATGGACATACCTCCCAATAGCCGGCGCAGAGTCGATTCTGGGTGCGCAGTCGCAGCGGCTCGTATCGTGGGATCTAAAACCATAGTCGCCTCCGGAATTGTCCGGTTATAAATGAATGATCTGCCGGACACAGGATTTGAAGATTTGAACGATGACGGGCGCAAACAACCGCCTGTTACGCGCTGGAACGCAACCAGGCAAACTCAAACTCATTTGCCGCCAAATTCAAAACGCGCTCGGCTGCAGGAAAATGTCGCCGCTCTGGCCGCTGGCGATCCGCAGAATCCGCTGGCGCTCGGGCATGATCACGACCGCCGCCTCGGAAGTCCCGCCGCCGCAAATGCCGTTCGATGTCGCAACGACGCTGTGCTCGCCAAGAGGGATGTAGACCTCGATCTTTTCCGCCGGCTTGAGATCCGCAACCGGCACCGCGTCGACGAACACGCGAACCGTGCACGCCGAGCCCATGAAACCGCTGTCGCGCTTGACCACGAGACTTCCGGTGTTCGACGCCTGAGCCAACAACTGCGGCGCCAAGATTCGAGAATCCGGCACATTCGCTGCCTGATCAATCGTCAAAGGCGTCGTCGCGCAGGCGGACAGCGAAAATATCGCGAGCAAGATTAACAAGCGCATAATGCCTCCGATAAGCTTCAACGAGAATACGTTGCGGATTGCGCCATCACCGCGAGCTCTTTAATCCTCGGTCAGCATGCAGAGCGATTAACAAATGATTTCCTACGGCTCAATTCTCCATGTCTTTTGCCATTTAACGCTTCCGGGGCACCACGGAATAACGTGAAGACCAAACTACGCGGCCGTCGAGCGGGCCAGTCCACGCGGTGGTTAGTTCCTGGTCTACTCTCCCTTCAGCGCTTCAGCCTTAGCGACGAGGCGGTCGAGAACATTTGGGATCAACCGTTCGGAGAACCCGGCGATGAATGCCCATAAGATCGCCTTTGCAGTATCTATGTTCGTCTTGGGTGCGAGCGTCGTAAGGAGGTCGCTAAGGCCCTTGTATGGAAGCTCGGTGTTCGTGAACTGAGGAAATAAGGCGCCGGCAAGCAACCCGCTCAAGCAGAGTCCATACATCACAAACGCCAAAATGCCGGCGATCAAAGGGGACACGTAAATCTGAATGGCGAGTACCTTGCTATCGACTTGGGCCGCGGCCGCCTTGTCAGCCGCCGATAGTTTCGCAAGCCGATAGTAGTTGTTGACGACTGCTCCAACCGAACCCGCCAGGAATACCACGATGACTACATCGCTGTACTGCCCGAAGCGGGCGGCGAGCAGTACTGTGGCGAGACTGCCAAATAAAATGACACCGGTCAGTGCGAGATGCCAATAGAGCTTCGTCATGATCGACCTTCTCGTTTGTGCCCGCTTCTCAAGTAGGCGACCCAGTAGACACCAGCAACCAGTAGTGTCCCGCCGACGACGTTGCCTGCGCTCACTGCTATGAGGTTCCCGACGATGCCAACAAAAGACAGCGCTCCTTGCCTGTCGAGGAGCCAGCCGAAGGGCAGGAAAAACCAGTTCGCGATCGAGTGCTCGAAACCAATGGCCACGAAGGCGGTGATGGGGAACAGAATGGCCAGGATTTTGTCGGCCACGCTGCGTCCGCCCATCGCGAGCCAAACTCCGAGACACACGAGAGCGTTGCACAGTATGCCGCGCGCGAAGGCCTCTCCGAGCGGTAGACCGGCCTTTCCGCGAGCGATCTGCATTGCCGTTTCGCCCACGGCGCCGCCGCCGAGACCGGCGATATTTGCCCACGCAACGAACAGAACCGTAGCGAGGCAGCCGATCACGTTGCCGAAATAAGAAAGGAACCAGTTCCGCATGACGTCTCGAGTGCCGATCAGGCCGCTTGCCCAGGCCATCGCAAGAAGGTTGTTTCCCGTGAAAAGCTCAGCGCCGCCGACTACCACGAGAACCAGTCCGAGACAGAAACTCAAGCCGCCGAGCAAGCGGGTCACACCGAATCCGAGGCGGACGTCAGTAACTACCACTGTGAAAAAGAGCGCTCCGAGCGAAATGAACGCACCGGCGAGCACTGCCAGCGCGATAAGCGTGACGGTATCGGTCTGGGCCTTCGCAACGCCGACTTGCTCGACCATGCGAGCAATCTCTTTCGGCGGATGCGCGTCGGCGAAGTACGGTAGGTCATCCATCCAGAAGTTTCTAACTAGTCATCGAGAATTCGGATTTGTAAATCACGATACATGCTGTCCAGCGAATTTCATGATATTGAGCGCGATTCTAACAGCATTGTGATAATTCCTAAAGCAAAATCGACAGAGTTTAATCTCGCGCCGGCGCTTCGGGGTTGTCATCGAGCTTTCAGCGACCTCCCCAGGTTATCAAGAAAGGTTCGAACGTCTTGATCCTTGGCGCCGGCCACATAGGATATCCGGAGAACGGCGCCGCGAATTTGAAAGAAGCTGAAACCGGCAGTTATTTGCGAGTTGTCCGGACCGACGATCATCGAGCAAATCCAATGGGTCTCGGTAACAGCGTCCTTTCGCTTTATGGGGATTCCGTTGATTCCGTAGCAGCCGAGGGATCGCGCCGCTTTGATGCCTTGCTCATCCTCTGCGAAGGGCCGTTGAAATCCTTCCTCCAGGCATTGCGATTGCGGGGAGGGAACGCAGGCTTCGGCGAGAACGTAGGGCGGGCGATTGGCTTCGGTGGTGCCGGTCGCAAAAAGCTTGTCCGGCCCGTTTGCCACCAACGTCCACGAATCCGGTAGCTGAAATGAAAAGGGGATGAGAGTCGCTTCTCTGGCATGCACAGTGCCGGAAAAGAGCGCATGGAAGAGAAGAGCGCCAATTATGCCAATTCGACTAGGTCGCACCGTGATCTCAAATATATCGATCTAATTGAGCGACGTGAAGAACTGGAACGTTTTTTCCAATTTGCTCGTTCAGGTAGGAATTCCACCTTGTTGTATCGATTTGAGGGGAGACCTGTGCAGGTGGAACAGAGGGGACAACACCGATCGCGAGGATAACGGCGAATTATATATGGGTGTCACCCAACGTTCGCCATAACCGGCGTGCAAAAGCAAAGGAAACTGGCGCTTTTGCACGTACGCGTTGATGGCGTTGTTAGGCATGAGCTTTTTACCCCCAATTGCCAAGTTGTGTCGAGGGACCAGCCATGCCGGATCGGCTCTTTAGACTGCATCAGCCAGAAATCTATCCACGTTTTCCTGCGTAATCACGTCAATCCCTGTATCAATAGCCTGAGGTATCTGAACGCCCAGCGATGCTTGCCACAACATCAGGACGGACATGGAGCCTTGCATTTTCGGAATGGTTGCTGAGGAGGACTCGATCACGCCTTCTTTAACGGCCTCGAGTATAGGCTTGATCCCATCCATACTGACGACTTTTACTTTGCCGGCCTTCCCAGCGTTTTTGATGGCGGTGGCTATGCCTATTGGCCCCGAAGCATCGCAGCACAAATAACCCTCGAGATCGGGATGCGATTCGAGGACAGCCGAAGCTTGTTGGCGAGCGGTCTCAATATCGTCGTTGTCAATGCCACCGTCTACAACACTTATATCGGGATACTTCCTCAATACAGCCATCTGGGATTCGTATCGTACTTTGTGATTTGGTGCTGTGGGATAGCCCTGCATCACCGCCACTTTGCCAGTGTACCCAATCAGTTTGGCGAGACGCTCGGCTGCAATGATCCCCTGCTGAGCAAAGTCGTTGCCAACGCCGGTGATGCTGGGATCTGGCGATGGTGAGTCGAAGAGAACCACCGGAATGCCCTGATCCCTGATGTGATTGATCGCCGTCATATGGTCTACTGCGTCAACCGGATCTACAGCGATGCCGTCCGGCTGACTCTTAGCGATCTTCTCCAGGATCGCGTTCTGGTCAACGACGTCGCAAATTAATGGCGGCATATATTCGACGACAATCTCGACACCAAGCTCACGGCTGAGGATGGCGGCTTCAGCCTGCGCCCCTTTGTTGACTTCGTCGAACCAGGGATGTGCGACTTTCGGGACAATAATGAATCGAAGCGCTTTTGCCATTTTCCAAGCCCTCGTACGGTAAAATTAGGAGCCTACCGTGAATACACAGACCTGTATAATACGACTCGTGTTTTCTAGTCTTATGTCGTAATTATTCAATGATCTTAGCAGCGTTATATGAAATGTTAAAGCAAAATCGAGAGCTGATATGCTGACCTGTATATTCCCAATATACCCGCCGCGTCGCGACGATCTCATCAATCATGTGGCCTTGCCATTACCGCTTCGTTCATGCTCCATGCCTAATGCACTCCGATAATTTCCGCGAGGACTTCGAGCTGTTCGGCATGGCGGCATACAGGATTGAGCAGCAGGTGGTTCGCTCCGGTGGCGAGAAATTCTTCGAGGCCTGCGCGCAGTTGCTCCGGCGTGCCGTGGAGCCCCAAAGCATCGGCACGCTCGGTTCTTTGGTAGACGCTAGTGAACCAGCGCTTCAACCGTCGGTTCCATTAATTCATCAAATATCGGAACTTCTGTTTTCTTCATACTGAGTTGTGACCGTTACGCAGCCCACAAATACTCTTCACCAGAGAACCTTTATGGAGGCGGTGATCGCAAGAAAAACAAAAACCCACAACACGATTGGTCCGGAGGCACCTTTGAACTTGAAACCGAGCCCCTCGAATTCGATCGGACCAGAAGTATTTTCCAGTGCCACGACGATGCACAGCGCCGCTAATCCGGCTCACGGGAGACCAATCGTTGCGGCAAAGTGGTCCAGAGCAAGGCGGTATAGCTCTGGGTCTTGCAGCATACTGATTGCGCCGCCAAACACGAAAGCTCCTGCAAGGACGGCACCCCCAATCAGGATTAGCCACTGAGCGATGCGGCGGATCAACGTGCGGTTCGGATCTGATCTCTGTGCAGTATCGAGCATTGTTTGTCCTACTGCCTAACGTTATGTGATTAAGCCGTGGCGAAAAAGCGAGCCGCAAGGCGAGCGTTTTAGCCATCGGATTTAAGCCGCCGGTTAGATAGGATTTATTCCTCTCCAATTTCCGGTATCGATAGATTGCGGCAGATTTTTCTGACAAGTCAATTGGGAATTTCAGTGTGCCGGGGGATTGCTTCGACGGCGCCGGTGCTTGGATTCGTTCACAAGGAGTGAGAACTTCCTTCTCGTTGCAAGTAGCAGCCGTGCCTGCGCAGGTGCTGGAGCAGTGTGCTCCGTTTCATTTAATCGTGACCGTTTCTCTAATAGCATCCGGCGGGGCGCCACGAAGGGCATCCTCTCGCCGGTCCTCAAGAATCAGTTCGATAGCTTCTGCCAAATTTTCCCGAGCTTCATCCTTGGTTCTACCCTGCCCGTTTGCACCAGGGATCTCAGGACAATAGGCGATGTACCAATCTCCATCTCGTTCAATGATCGCGGTAAACTCATTCTTCATAAAGCCCTCGACTCATGGAAGCATACCGCAACGACCCGTTCTCT
>JBLMXG010000251.1:0-5748 GCA_050257635.1 Chloroflexota bacterium | reverse complement strand
CATCGCTGTTCGCGGTCGATAAGAGGAGCCGCCAAAATTTTTATAGAACAAGCGGCGCCGCGAGAAGTGCAGCAGTCGGACAGATACTGCCGGCCGAGGTTTTACCGTTAGTTCCCCTTAGCCTTCCTCGCCGCCGCGATATCGCCTTCGCTGAAGCGGTAGAAGCGCATCGGGTTGTGGTAGAGCATTTGCCGGTTGAAATCATCGGATAGATCTTTGCCAGCGTAAAGATTGGGCACGTTGAACTCGCTTATGAGTCGTACGCTTTAGTCCTTCCGCCAATTGATTTGAATCGCTCGGTTGGAGGTTCCATTCATAGCCCGGGCACTTCATGCTCCAGAGGGGCAATTCGAAAATTTGCTGCGTCTCGATTTGAAAAGGGGAACTTTTTCGGCGCTGAGCCGTTGTTCCTTTTGCCATAGGATATGCCAAGTAAGCCGGGGCCTGGTTTCTGGCGGACGTTAGCGACCAATGCGCGATTTTGAGGAAATTAACGAATGGTTACAACACGGAACGAAACAGGGTCACATCAATGGGTGTTGCTGCCGCTTCGGCTAATCGTCGGATACGGCTTCATCGTCCACGGAGCGGCGAAATGGAGCCGAGGCCCGGCCAGTTTTGGGAAATTGCTAGAACAGATTGGCGTTCCCCTTCCGACAACGACGGCTTGGTTAGTTACCGTGCTCGAAGTATTCGGCGGCTTGGCGATCCTCGCGGGAGCTTTCGTGGCGATAGCGAGCATCCCGCTGATTGTCTCAATGCTCGTGGCGACGTTCACGGTCCAACTGCGTTACGGCTTCAGTTCGGTCAACACGATTGGCCTGACCGCGTCCGGCCCGATCTTCGGACCACCGGGATATGAAATCAATCTTTTATACGTGGCGGCAATGGTCGCCTTGATCTTGGCCGGACCAGGCGCGTTATCCGTAGACAACTGGTTTGCGGTTCGGAAAAATCGTTTTCGTGCGTCAAATTGCTGAATCGGCTCTCCTCCGTGAAATGGGCTCTCGTGAGATTTCAACCGGGATAGTGGGCGGGGTCAGAGAATTTGACGATACAGTAATCCAGCGATAGCCTCCCGGAGGGTTCACGGACACTGAAACACGCGATTGACTGTTAAAGTCAGTTTCCCTTAGCCTTCCTTGCCGCCGCAATATCTCCTTCGCTGAACCGATAGAATCTCGCCGGGTTGTCGTAGAGCATTTTGCGTTTAAAATCGTCGGATAATCTTTGCGCGCGACAAATGGGCGTCATTTCTTTTTGCTGCGGCTACGATTCAAGTCGGCTCGATTTACGGGTAGGAGTGATGAAGTGGTAGTTGGAAATGTTAGCTAACCCAACGTTGACGGCGGAATTACAAGGGTTTGGCTTTTGGACATCTGCTTGACGAAACGTTAGCCCCTGGCATCAAATTCTGCTAGGGTTAGGAAGTAGGGGGGTTCCATGAGCAAGGTTAAAAATATCGAACAGGAAGTGCGAGAGCTTACGCCTTCTGAACTGGCCGCATTCCGTGCCTGGTTCCTTCAGTTCGACGCTAATGCTTGGGACCGCCAGATCGAAGGGGATCTTCGAGGGGGCAGATTGGACAAACTCGCAAACGAGGCTCTGGCGGCACATCGCGCTGGAAAGAGTAAGGAGCTTTGAAGCATTTCGCTTCTCCGAGTTTCTGGAATTGTTATCAACACCTGCCGAGACCGGTTCGCGAACTTGCCGATAAAAACTACAAACTTCTGAAGGCAAACCCTTCACACCCGTCTCTCCATTTCAAAAAGGTTGGAAAGTACCGTGCTGTCCGAATCGGACTACAGTACCGAGCGTTAGCAGTTGAAACAGGTGACGACTTACTGTGGTTTTGGATTGGCCCTCATTCAGAGTACGATAAGCTGATTGGATAACCTAATACTTCAGGCCGAACGCTGGAAGCGCTCTACGGAGCTCTGCGTTGATCTATTTGCTCGTTGTTGCCGTGTTCTGCGGCAAGCGGCTCGGTGACTGCCAAAACCTTTCGATAAATAAACGGCACCGTGGAAACCCCGGTGCCGTCAAATAAAAACCGCTCGATTAGCTCATAACGTCAATTTCCCTTTGCTTTCCGCGCCGCTGCTATGTCGCCTTCGCTGAAGCGGTAAAACCGCACCGGATTGTCGTAGAGCATTTTGCGTTTGAAGTCGTCGGATAAATCTTTGCGTGCGTAGAGGTGGGGGAGGTCGCCGCCGAACTGGTCGCGCTCGCGCTCGTGGGGGAAGTCGGAGGCCCACATGACGACATCGTCGCGCACCAGGTCGGCGATGTAGGGCGCGGTGCGCTCCTCGACTTCCATGGTGACGAAGATGTTGCCGCTCTTGAAAAAATGGCTCGGCGGATGCTTCAAATGCGGCGCCAGGCGGGCGCCGAATTTCTCGAAGTCCTCTTCCATCCGATCCATCATGAATGGCACCCAGCCGGCACCGGCTTCGAGATAGGCCATGCGCAGCTTGGGAAACTCCTGAAACACGCCCTGGAACATCATATTGGTGAGCTGGAGAAACAGCCCAACCGGATGTTCGAGCATGTGCGCTTCGAGGAAACTCGCGACGCGGTCCAATCCTAAATTTTGACTCACGCCGCCGTGAATCGTGAGCGGCACGTCGAGACGCTGGGCTTCATCATAAATTTCGTGAAACACGGGCGAGCCGTAAAGCGGTAGTCGGTTGTTGGTCACTGAAGGCAAGAGGCCGGCGCAGAAGCCCAGCTCTTTGACGCAGCGGCGCAATTCGGCGGCAGCGGCTTTTGGGTCTTGCGGCGCTAGCAGCGCCACGCCTTTCAGGCGCGGGGATTTGCTGATGAAACGGTCGTAGAGCCAATCGTTGTAGCCTTGCGCCAGAGCGGACGCCCAGGCCGGCAATTGAATCATTCCAATTGCGAGTGCTGAGGTTGGGTAGAGCACGGCGCAATCGACGCCATTTTCATTTTGAAAACGGATCCAGGCTTCGGCATCGGGATCTTCGCGCTTGCCTTTGCGCGAGAGGCCGCGCTGCCAGCCGTCAGCGTCGAACATGGGCCAAGTCGAATGCCAGTTCATCTCGCCGAAATTGCCCTTGATGTGGGCGAAAATGTCTTTGTGGTGTTCCATGATATGGCCGTCGGCGTCGATTACGAAATCTACCATCGGAGACTCCTTCGCTGCATTCCCCTGTTCTTGCGAGTTGCCTGGATCGGACCGGCGGCTCAACTCCAGCCGCGGGTCCAGCGCTCGCCGCGTTTGACCTTGTCGGCGTAGTAGTTCCACTCGGCGGAATGGAACATTTCATCCCGCGGCCGGCGAAACAGTTTCTTTCGGCTGTCGGTCAGGGTGCCGATCGCTTCGGCAGTTGGGCCGCGATAGCCGTGGAGACCGGCGATCGCCATGATCTTGGCCGTCCGTTCCATGTAGAGCGCATTCATGCAAGCTTCGTCGATGGTCTCGCCGACGGTGACGATGCCATGCCCCTTAATCATGACCGCCGAGGCCTCGCCCAGGCACTGAGCGAGCTCGGCCCCCTCGGAATCGTCCAGAATATAGATCGGCCGCGGAAAGATCGGCGTGCCGCCCTTGAAACGCGACGACTGCATGTGCACCCAATCGATCGGTTTGTCCGCCAAGCTCAGTGCGACGCACATGGCGGCATGGCAATGCACCGCGGCATTGACATCGGGGCGCGCCTTGAAAATCTCGGTGTAGATGACCGACTCGCGCGGAATCGTGCCGACGCCGGAGAGTTTTTGCAGTCCGTAATCGAAATGCACCAGCCAATCCTTCTTGCTCCACTCCGCGCGGCGAAACATGCGCACGGCAATGCCGCGATCGCCGGGCAGACGGCAGCCGACATGGCCCCAGATATCGCCGATCTCCCAGTCGAGAATCTGCGCCGCGATGTTGAGCTCCTGCTCGATTGCCTTGATCGATTTTTTGACCTGCTGGCCGACCGCTCTGTCAGACTTGCTCATTACAGTTTTCTTTCTCGTTGTCGTCCTCTTACCGAACGAAGAGCATAGCGTCTTCGTCACGACGCGGCTTTGTGCCGCGCGCGGTAGGAGTAGGGGTTTTCCTTTTCCGCTTTCGCCGTCAAATAACCAAAACGCTGCCGCCAAGGCGTGTCGCGCGGCAACAGATGGGCGAAGCAATCGATGTGCGGAAACCAATTCTGCTCCGCCGCGCGCGTAAGATGCGGCGGCTCCCGGCCTTCTTGAAGCTCCTTAACCGCGGTCAAAAGAAACTTGCGCACGGCAATCACCGCCTTGTCGCTGACGCCGAGATGTTCCTTGCTGCGGTCGAAGATCGCTCCCATGCTCTCGGTGGCGCAGGCATCGTGGTTGAGAAAGTCTTCGATGCCGGTGAAGTTGACGGTCTTTTGCATGGCGCGGTCCTGCATATAGTTGTTGCGCGCATGGCGCACTTTGGTGAAATCGGGATTAATTTGTTTGCGCCGGTGCACTTCATCGTCGCGCACGGCGCGATCGCGGCGAAAACCGATATCGTAGCGCCAGCAATGGCTGTCGTCGGCGGGCACGTAGGTGTGGATTTCGAAGCCTTCGATCTCGTTGGTCGGCCGGCCTGCCGGCACACAGCCGTACACCGGCATGACGAAGGCTGAGAAGCGCACGTAGTGCTGGTTGTCCGTGTTGCGGGTCGCGATCAAGCGCACGCCGAAGTCGGTCTCTTCGGTTTCATAAAACGGCGAGGTGTCGCTTTTGTAAAGCGGCTGATTGCGCTCGTTGGTGAAGGCGCGGTGGAGAAACGAAAGATGCGATGAATCGCATTCGCCCTCGAGCCCCTGGAGATAATTGCACTCCAGCATGCACTTGGTCACGTAGGTGTTTTCGAGCGGGACTTGGGTCCATTCGTAATCGGGAAACAGCGGCATGAGCTCGCGCGGCCCGAGGTAGGCGTAGATGACGCCGTTGGCCTCATGGGTCGGATAGGCCGTGTGACGCAGTTTTTTTCCGAAATCGCTTTCGGCCGGCTCGGCAGGGGTGTCGATGACGTTACCTTCGACGTCGAACTTCCAGCCATGGTACACGCAGCGCAAGCCGCACTCTTCGTTGCGGCCGAAGAAAAGCGACGTGCCGCGATGGGCGCAGTGCTCGCCGATCAGACCGATGCGGCCTTCAGTGTCGCGGAAGGCGACCAGCTCTTCCCCCAGCAATTTGACCCGCGCCGGCGGGCAATCCGGCGCCGGAATCTCCTGCGACAGCAGGGCGGGAATCCAGTAGCATCGGATCAATTCGCCCATGGGCGTCGCCTGATTGGTTCGAGTCAGCAGCTCATTATCTTCTTTAGAAAGCATACAGGGCTCCTTGGAAATTCATTCGAAGGTTCAAATCGTTCAAGCAGTTCAAAACGTTCAAACCGTCAAACCCCGCTACGTATCAAGAGTGCTCGCGGCAAAGATATCTTTGTAGGATGGCGCCCGGCGGATCAAGCATTGCTCGACGTTATATCTGATGAAAGCGTCGATCGTCGACCGATTCGCCTTGATCCCGTATTTCCAGGGATCGCCCCACGTCCTCATTTGCTCTTTCATGCGCTCGCGCAAATACACTACCGAGAGGCCGCCGCGATCGCTCAACGTCTCATCGTAAGCGATCGCTTTGGCCGTCTCGAAAGCGGCGTAGAATTTACCGGCGAGATCGGGCCGCTCGCGATCGAGCTTGCGGCTCATGACGATCATATGGACCGGTGTGAATATCCCGGTGTCGCGATATAGCTTTTGATCTTCTTCGACATAG
>JBLMXG010000250.1:0-5295 GCA_050257635.1 Chloroflexota bacterium | reverse complement strand
AAAAGCTCAGTCGGAGTTCAGCTCTCGCCGCGACCGCGAGCGCGCCGAGTTTCTCGAACGGCGCGCCAAGGACGCACAAGCTTTTGAGGTTTATCAAAAGCGCGAGCTGGAGAACATTCGCGGGCAGCTCGACGCCATAGGCGAAGACTATGACGCGGCCGGCAAACCTTTCAAGAAGGGCTCACGCTTCGCCTGGGGTTGATCTTCTCGACTCATGCTCTACTCCTGGCTCCATCTCATCGCCCTGATCGTCTATCTGGGGGCGGTCGTCGGATTTTGGCTCATGCTGCTGCCATCCGTGGCAGCCCTGGAGAAACACGAAGACAGAGCGCAACTGCTCGCCCGCGGCCTCAAGTTCTATAACCCGCTGCAAATCGGTGCCCTCGGGGTCGTCCTTTTTACCGGCGCGTTTCAGTTGACCGAACTCAAAGCGGCTTACCGTGAAATGTTCGTCAAACAGTTTGCTTATAATCTTGGCATAAAACTCGCCTTCGCCTTTGTGCTGATCATTTTCAGTGTCTATCAGGCTTTGGGTGTCGGCCATCGCTTCGTCCGCCGCTACGAAGGCGGGGAGACCGTCACCGCCGATCAGTTAAGCTCGATCATTCGCCGTTTGAAAGGCGCCAACTGGGGCATCCTCATCCTTGCCGCCATTACGCTTTGGTTAGGCTTTCGAATGCGCGCTTAGTCGTTTTCTTATCCCTGCGCTCTGTCACTAGCCAAACTCCGAGAGTATATCTAGGTGGATTCGACGTGGAAGCCTTTTTTTGCCGTTGGCAAACCGCCGAGCCCTAGTGATATGTAGCTAAGCACCTCCTACAAAAACGGCAAAGGAAACTACCATGGCGAATCGTCATTTAAGAATTATCTATCGGTCGAATTCTCACGCGCCGCTTTGGCTGGTGGCCGACAAGTCGGGCTCCTGGCAGAATAACGGCCTCGATGTCGACACCTCGCCGCAGTTGGTCCGCGAAAAGGCAGTCGAGTCGTTAAAAAGCGGCCACGTCGATCTGATCTCGGGCAACCATCACAATCTTTACGTGCGCAACGCCAACAACGGCGAAGATTTCGTTCACCTCGCCCAGGCAACCAACAACTGGACGGAAAACAAGCTTGTCATGTCCCCAGGCATTCGCTCGCTGCAAGAACTGCGCGGCAAGAAGATCGTCGCCGACAAATTGACTTCCCACGCGGGGCTGAATATCTGGCTGTTTCTCAAACAGGAAGGCCTCGACGCCGACCGCGGCGACGTCGAGCTGGTCGAGTTGCGCGGCTCCTCGGAGGAGCGCTGGAAACGCGTCGTGGACGGCGAATTCGCCGCCACCTTCGTCACCATACCGCACGACAGCCGCGCTGCCAGAGCGGGCGCCAACGTGCTCGCCGTGCGCGCCATCCCGATGATTCGCGGTGTGACCCTGACGACGACCATGGCGTTCGTGCAGAATCACACGGAGGAAATCCGCCTGCTCACCAGAGGCTTCGTCGATGCAATTCACTTTTTTCGCACCCGCAAACAACCAACGCTGGAGATTTTGAAAGAGCATGCCGCACCGATTTTGAAACTCCAGTCCGATCAAGAAGTCGAGATGCTTTACGATGAATGGGCGCAGTCGTTGGAGCGCAAGCCCTACCCTTCGCTGCAGGCAATTTCGAATGTTTTCCAGCTCGCGCTCAGGCGAAACCCGGAGATCGCCGGCTATAACCCGCTCGGGCTGTGGGACACCCATTTCGTCCGTGAATTGGACGACAGTGGCTATATCGACCGGCTCTACCAATAAAAAAGGCGGAGCCCAAAGCTCCGCCTTTTTTTCCTTCTCTTTGCTCGTAGATGATGATCGTCTAGCGCTGGCTAAGCCGATCGGTCGTTGTCTGTTCCTGCGACTGCTGAGCCGGCCGCGGCGACGGTTGTGCAGCTGGCGCGGTCGCCATCGATGGTTGGGAAGTGATCGCGTCACGGTATACTAAGATCTCAACCCGTCGGTTCTTCGCACGGCCCTGCGGAGTACTATTATCGTTCACCGGAGCGCTCTCCCCATAGGATACCGGCAGCACGCGCATCGGATCCAGCTTCTTCTGGGTGATTAAATAGCGGCTCACCGCATCGGCTCTTTTCTTACCCAGTTCATAATTGTATTCGTCGTTGCCGACGTTGTCCGTATGTCCCGCGACCACAAACATGGCGCCCTCACCCGCGTCCCCCTTGAGATCACTCAAAAAGCCGTCGATCTCGCGCTGCGCGGAGGCCGGCAGAGCAGAGGAATTAAAGGCGAAGTTGGCGCCATCTTTCATGTCGATTACGATCTTGCGCTCGAGCCGGAGATTGGCAATGGCGCTGAGGGCGCGCTCCGCCTTGGCATCAACATCACCCAATCTACCTTCAAACTGCCCGAGCTTGCCCTCGACACCGCTCATGCGGTTGCCGAGGCTGCCAATCTGGCCTTCGGCCTTGTCCAGACGGCCTTCGGATTGGGTGACTCGACCCGAAACTGGATCCACCTGCTCCTTGACCCAATCGCGCGTCGCCAAACATCCTTGTGCAAGCAATAATGCTCCGACTGCGCCTACACCGAGAAATTTATTAACCCCGTAAGACCTCATATCGTTCATAAAATCCTCCTTGGTTGAACCGTTTGTAATGGTCATGCCCATCCGTCAACACGGCTAATTTCTAAATTTTGGCCGGTCCGGCTGCATGCTGCTCGTAATCGGTAAACTGACGATAAATTCCGCCGCCTCTCCGGGACGGCTTTTCAAATAAGCATCACCTCCAGCGTGATCCAAATAATTGCGCACCTGAGACAGTCTCTCGCCGCTCTTATCCCACGCGCCCTCCAAGCGCGAGGAAGGTTCAAACAGCGATTTTAATCGATCTGCCACTCGGTTTGACTTCATCCCTTTGACCACCACTTCCAAGCCCCCGTCTTCACGCCGTACCGTAAGCCGCACCGACTCGTCCCTCGTAGCCGAGGCAGCGCTATCGACAAGCGCATCCAACACTCTTTTGAACCTGGCGGGGACCAGCGTCGCATTGCGCGGCGAATTTGGCGCGTACACCACCTCCATTTTGACCCCTCGCTCTTTGGCGGCGTTCCGACAAGACTCCACCGACTGCGAAATTGCGCTGGCTATGTCAATGACGGCTTCGTCACTGAGCTTTGCGCTCGGTTCGACCTCTTCATCAGCCGAATTTGTTAATCCCGACAGCGCGTTTATGCTGTCGGTGATTTGCTGGACGCTCGATTCGATGCTCTGAATATGCTTTTCAAATTCGCTTTTCAGAGGGTTGGTGAATTTCTGCTGGATCAACGCGGCATTGCCAACGATCACTTGTAGGGCGTTTTTGACATCGTGCGAAGTCGCAGCCAACTGTCGCTGGTGCTGCTGCCTTGTCGCCAAGTCGCGCACCACCCAACTCAACTCGCTCGCCAAGGTCTGCAGCAAGAAAAGCTCGTGAGGCGAATAACTCTTTCGCCGCCCATGGCCAAGCATCAAAAATCCAAAGGATCGTCCCACGGGCGGCGTCAGCGGCGCCACTACCGTGGTAACGTAACCGAAGCCCGCGCTAAGGTCGTTGTGCCAACTTACTGGCGCTGACGAGTTGGCCAGCAGATCCATAAGGCGTTGGGAAAATCTTTCGGGCAACTGGCTGAGCCCGGCTTCGGGCTGGCCGACTTCGACGATTTTCTGATTGGCTGTTAATAGCGTGCCGTAACAAAAATCCACCCCAAAGAATCGCCGCAAACGGGCTAGAAAGTGGGTAAGAAGAACCTTTTCATCGACGAACCGTTGGTTCCAAAAATATGACCGGATAAGATTAGCGCGCTCCCACATGCCGACGAAGGATTCCCACGTACCCGATGGGTCCTTGATCGTCTTATTATGAAAAGCGCCCATACGCCGTTTGCTGCTTTTGTTTCGCTACGCGCCTCGGTTACAGCGCATATCTCCGAAAATCCTGACGCTGCACACAATCAAAATTCATACCACCGCAGTGAAGCATGAAATCATGTTAAATTTCTTGAGGTTATATCGAAACAGCCTAACTTTGCCGAAACCACTGAAGCGAATTTCCTACATCTATGAAGGATTCCGGTCGGAATTCTGCGTATACTCTTGACCGGTCTTCAGCACCATGAAGGGCTAACGTTCGAGCTGCTGTTGTCTCAGGCGCTCGTTCTCGCGCCGGAGGCGTTCGATCTCTCGTTGATTCTGGTCGCTTTGCGTAGCTTGTTCCTGCTGCCGCATTTCCTGACCCATCAAATGATCACCGATTAACGCCCCGGCAAGTAGCCCGACCGGTCCGCCGATCAAAGCACCAGCAGCGGCATGCCCCACGGTGCTGCCGATTATCGCGCCGGTTCCAGCGCCTAGCCCCGCCCCGATCAAACCACCCTGCTCCCGAGTGGTGATGGGTGCAGAACAGCCTGCTACCATCACCGCCACGCCAACCATCATTGCCCCAACAAGCCTACTTCTCATAGTGAAACCTCCTCTGACTTTGTTAATATCTTTCAAACCCTTAGCGCAGTTGCACCGAACTATCTCGGCGCGCCGCTAAGAGTTTGAGTAGATCGGTTTGGACAAACGGTTTACGCAAATATTTGGCGCCGAATTTATCGCATTCACTGTCCAAGATGATGCGAAACTGATCGATCGCGCCACTCATATAAACCGTTTGCACGTTTGGGTTGATCGCGCGAATACAGCGCATCATCGCGGGCCCGTCCAGGTTCGGCATCTGGATATCGCTCAGAACCCAGTCCGTAGGACTGTCGAGGTAAGTGACATAGCCCTGAACCCCGTCATGCGCCGTATGCACCTCGAAACCGGCGGATTGCAGACCGAAAGCGACAACCTGGGCTAAACCTTCGTCATCGTCGACGATCAAGATCGAAACAGCCGTTGGTGACATCGGCTAACCTTCGTACTCGAACGAGCGACAGAGCAATTCATATTCCACAGCCACTAGATTAGAGCTTAGTGTTGAAGTATCTGAATTTACGTAACTTTATATTTTTTCAAAAAACCAAGACCTGAAGGCTTAGGCGGACACTGGCTAGCCTGGTTTTGAGTGAAGACTCAATGCAGGTATCAAGAGCGAGCGACAAGGAAGAGTTGGAAATGGCAAATGATGAGCGAAGTCAGCGCCAAGAAAAGGATGAACGACCGGTTGCGCTGGCGAGGCGGCGTTGACGGTTTCCCCATCAGGTTTAAAACGGTCGAAGCTCGTCAGTTCGGCAACCCTGGCTTCGATTTCTTGAATTCGTGGGCGCTTAATTCATGTTTCTTAAGCAG
>JBLMXG010000249.1:0-2895 GCA_050257635.1 Chloroflexota bacterium | reverse complement strand
TCGGCGACGAGCGTATTCGCCGGCGCGCGATAGAGTTGAAAGGGGTTGCCGATCTGCAAAATCCGCCCTTGCGACATGACCGCGATGCGATCGGCGAGCACCATTGCCTCGACTTGATCGTGGGTCACATACAAGACCGTGATACCCAAGCGCATCGCAAGGTTTTTGATATTGCTGCGCACCTCTTCGCGCAGTCGCGCATCCAGATTGCTGAGCGGTTCGTCCATCAGCAGCAAGGCCGGATTCACCGCCAGCGCACGCGCCAGCGCGACCCGCTGCTGTTGGCCCCCGCTCAGCAGGCGCGCCGGACGAGTCTCGAAATCATCCAACTGCACTAACGCAAGGCTCTGGCGGATCCGTTCCGCCGCTGCCTTTTTCGGCAATCTTGAACGCCCGTGGGTTAGAACCAGACCGATATTCTCCGCCACGGTCAAGTGCGGCCAGATCGCGTAGGATTGAAAGACCATGCCGATTTCCCGTCGCTCCGGCGGCATGAAAATCCGTTTGGCGCCGGCGTAAACGGTCTTGCCGTCCAGCGCGATTTCCCCGGCGTCGGGTTTTTCCAAACCCGCCACGCTGCGCAGCAGCGTCGTTTTACCCGACCCGCTGGGTCCCAGAAGCACGAAAAACTCGCCCCGCTGGACTTCGAGATCGATGCCGCGCAAGGCCGCCACCGCCTGATCGCCGCTCTGGAAATTCTTCCGCAATCCCGCGATCGCAATCACGGCGCCTCCGCCAAGCGGCTGCGCCGGCCAAAAATAAAATAGAGCAGCAGCGCCGGCAGCATGAACGCGAGTACGACCAGATTGGCGGCGGCGGCCTGATTGAGGCTGCCGCCGAGCCATAACCCCCACACGATCATCGGCAGCGTGATGTTTTCCTGGCTGGTGACGAGCACCGATGCCATGGTTAGTTCCCGATAGCAGAGCAGGGCCATCCACAACCAGGCGTAAACCACCGCCGGCTTGAGCAGCGGCAGCAAAATTTTTCGCATCACTTGAATCAGCGGCAGACCGCCGACAAACGCCGCCTCTTCGAGCTCCGGGTGAATTTGCGCCAGCGAATTGTTGAATATCCGGGTCGCAAAACTGATCCGGCTGATCGTGTAGACCACGATGATGAGCGTCAGGCTGCCGTAGAGCGAGAGAACATTACGGAGAAGAAACAGCGCGGCAAACACCGCGGCGATGGCAAGGATCAGATGCGGCACGGCGTGGGGCAGGAACGCGACCGCGTCGAAGCTCAGCCGCCACTTCAAACCCGACCGTAGCACCGTCCAGGAAATCGCTAGGCAAAAAATCACCGCCAGCGTCAGCACCGCGATCATGAGAATGACTGTGTTGCGCGCTCCGTGCAGCAGCAACTCCCAGGGTAAGCCGTAAAAATTGCCCAGCGACACCTGTTTCAACGCGACCCATGACGGCGGCTGAAAATAGCGCAGCAAAGAGGCCCAGACTAAGAGCAGGAAAGGGAGCAACTTGGCCATCACAAAATATGCCGAGAGAAATCCCCACGCGACCCACCGTCCGGTCTTGCCCAGCTCGACCAAGCGCGGACGGTAGCCTTTGCCGGTTACCACGGCGTAGCGATGTGAGAAACGGAGCACACGAAAATAACTCCAGCTCAACAGCAGCGCCAGGACAAGCAGCAGGCTGCTCACCGCGCCGGCTACGCCGTAGCTCGGCAGCTCCTCGAGCGGCTGAATCTTGTAAAAAATATAAGTCGAGAAGGTAAAAATCTTGTTCGACATGCCGATGATCGCCGGCACTTCGAACGCCGACAGGCCGATAGTGAACACGTAAATGGACGCGGCGACGATGCCGGGCAATGTGAGCGGCAGCGTGACGTAACGCAGCGTGCGCAGAATCCCCAAGCCGTGCACCCGCGCCGCCTCTTCCAGAGATGGGTCCATCGTTCTGTAGGTGGCGACGATCATGATAAAGGCGATCGACGACAGCCCCAACCCTTCGACCCAACCCATGCCGACGACCGACGCGATATTGAACGGCGCTTGCGTCAAACCTAACCCGTCGACGAGAAGTTTGTTGACAATGCCGATGCGCGGATGGAGTAGAAACACCCACCCCATAGAGGTAAAAAAGGTCGGCACCAAAGCGCCGAGCGTCACCAGCGTAAAGATCAGGCTTTTCCCCGGCAGGTCGGTGCGCTCGACCAGCCAGGCCGTCGGCACGGCGAACAGAAGGGAAACGAGCACGGCGGTGGCGGCAAAGCCGATGGTATTTAAGAAAGTTTTATACGTGAAGGCATCGGTGAAAATGGCGCGATAGTGATTTAAGGTATAAACGATCGGCTCGCCCGGCCCGTTTTGCCAAAAGCCCATCCAGAGCACGAGCAGCAGCAGCGCGAGCACGGGCAGCAAACCCACCGCCGCTATGCCGACGACCAACCAGCGGCCCTTCACGATTATTTTCCCGCTAAAATACCCTGGAATTTTTGCCGCAGACGACTCTGATTTTTCTGATTCTTGACCACCTCGGAAACCGGGTTATCGTAAAACTTCACACCCTGCTGCTCCTGCTCCTTGACAAAGTTGTACATGTAAGTGCCTTCGACTAGATGGGAACCGGTTTTCTCGGTTTTCCAAAGAATGTCCTGTCCTTCTTTGGTGAGGAGAAACGCTGCGAGCAGCGCCGCCGCGTTGGGATGGGCGGAATTACTCGGCACGGCAAGATACCAGTAAGAGAGAATACCGGCGTCCTTGAAAATCTTTCCGTTCACGGGCGCGCCCTTTTCCCGCATATCGTTGGCGTCCGCCAGATCGCAATTGAACGCCAACATGGCAAACTCGCCGTTGGCCACCCGCTCTTCCTCGCCGCAACGAATCAAGCCGGCGACCTGCTTGGCGTATTTTTGCAGAAAGGCGGTGGTCTTTTC
>JBLMXG010000248.1:0-2864 GCA_050257635.1 Chloroflexota bacterium | reverse complement strand
GATGACGCCGATATATTGTATCGTAAGGCTGGGGAACCGAAGAAGCTCTTCACTCTAAAAGACGGCGTACACTTCGACGTGTACGGGAAGAGGACAGATGAAGCCATGAAACCGGTCCTCGAATGGTTCAATCAGTACCTTCGATGAATCAAATGCAGGTCCGATCAAATCCACAAGTTTGACCGTCCCTTGATTCCTCCCCTTACCCCGATTTCCGCCGTTGCTCCGTTGGCACAAAACTAATTTCAACGCGCTGCTTCAGCGCGGCTGCAATGCGGTTCAACATCGCCAACGAGTGCCCTTCATAGTTTGCATCTTCGAGGCGGCAGATCACCGACGCACTGGTGCCGATCAGCTTAGCCAGTTGTCGTTGACTCAAGCCATGGGCAATTCTTAGAGCTGTCAATTTGCGAGCGACGTGATCCTCCGCGCGTGCTTTTTCTAGATCGACGAGACGGTGCGGTTTGCCTGCGTAATAGCGACGATGAAGGATATCGACCGCGTCTGTGGTTTCCTGCCTTTTTGCTCTTGTCATGATTTTTACTCCTTGAAAGTATGTCGTTCGGGATCGAGTTCGAACTTCCTTTTTCTTTGGATCGCGAGCTCGATGTCGCGCTTTGGGACTTTGCTTTCCTTTACCAATCCATGCGCTAGCACCGCAGCTATACGACCATGAAAAAAATAAAGAATCCGGTAGTTCACTGTACCGAGTTTAATTCGTAACTCGTAAATGCCGTCGCGCAGAAAATCGGACTCGGGGCGCCGAAGCTCGTGCCCCAAATCGCGCAACCGTTCGATTCGGACCCGGCATTTGTCGAGTGCCTTTGGGGATATAGAATCCAGCCAATCGAGCACGGGCACGGTTTGGGCATCTTCCTGATAAAAAACGACAGGCGTTTTCGGCATAACCGTTGACCTATGTTCGCATTATTGCGAACAGGCGTCAACACGGCTACCAAAAATGAGTCACAAACATGGGGGGCGTATCGTGGACCCAAGACGGCGTCAAGTCTTGAATCTTGACAATCACTCGCGGCTTCATACCTTTCTCGCTCTTTACGGCTCGCGCGCCTCGTGCTGATGATCGGGGTTTTTCTTCATGCGTTAACGCCTTACCGAAAGCTCGAAATGCACTCCCTCGGTTTTCTGCAAAGCCGTGAGAATGCTTGAGAGGTTGGCTGCGGATGGGCTCCCCTTGGGGCCAAGCATTCGCATGAGGCTTTTAGCCGGAATGTCGGTGCGCTCTTCGAGCTCCTGAAAGCCGAGTGTCGCGTTGACGTAGTCACGCAAAACCGCTTTGCCGGTCTCAAGATCGCCGTTGAGATAGCTTTCGACGGCTTCACGCAAGAGGGCTTGACGAAATTTCGCGTCGCGCTGCGCGCGGGCGCGGATGGTTTCCTTGAAATCATGGGTAAGGGGCATGTTTTTTTCTCCTTTTGTAATCGGGTCAATACTCCTGAGCCTTCGCAATATCTTGGTCTTGTCTTTTCTTCGCCCCGCCATAAAGCAGGATAATCAAGCGGTCGGCGTCACGGCCGAAATAAATCCGGTAGCCCGGACCAAATTCAATCTTGTATTCGAGAACACCCTCGCCGACACCTTTGACATTGGAGAAGTTGCCTTGCTCCATCCGGTGTGACTGCCATCGTCACCTTGGCGGCGGCGCTGGAATCCAGCCTTTCGAACCACTTGGCGAAAGGCTTTTTTTCGTTCGCGTCGATGTAGCCGCGCAGCGCAAACATGATCGATTGTATGGTAACAAAATTGTTACCAGCGTGTCAACTGGATTCTGTGGGTTTCTCGTCAAGGAGAAAAGCAAATTGACAGCTCTTCCGGTCCCGCGCTATGTCTGCGCTGACTGGCGCGGCCGCTGTTCGATGCAGCAGCGGCGCCTTCTTTTCGCGATGTAAGGAGAATCGATGGATCCCGAACCCGCACGATTGATCATCGAAGCGCTGAAGGAGGAGAAGATCGACCTCTTCGTCACGCTTCCGGAGGAACCCACGGCCTCGCTCACGCAAGCGGTGCAAGCCGATCCCTACTTCCAATGCGTGACGGTCGCCTCCGAGGATGGCGGCGTGGCGCTCACCGCCGGCGCGGCGATCTCGGGGCGCCGCGCGGTGTTCGTCACCGGCATCGCGGGCTTGTTGAAAGGCGGACTCGCATTGATGCACATGGGGCCGCAGTACGGCATTCCGGTGTTCATCCTGGCCTCGTACCGCGGCGATTTCGGCGATCGCTCGGGAATCTCGGGCTCGAAGCTCCAGGTGTTCCGCCAAGTGGGCGAGCCTTTCCTACAAGCGCTGCGCATTCCGTATCAGATCGTCGGCGAGCGGCGCATTCTCAAACGCACGATACGCGACGCCTACTTCATGTGCCGCACTTCCGACATGCCCGCGGCGCTGCTCCTGACTGGCGAGGTGCTCTGGTGAAACACTCCGCCTGCATGAAACTGCTCTCCGATCTCATTGACGGCGAGACCCTGACGATCACCAATTGGACCACGAACGCCCGCATGTGGTCGGCATTGCGCGGCGAGCGGCCGAGTTTCTACGGCCTCAACATGGGCCTGTGCCTGCCTTTTGCCGTCGGTGTCGCGCTCGGGTTTCCCAAACGCCGCGTGGTCGCGATCGACGGCGATGGCAGTCTCATCATAGAGACGAGCAGCCTCATCACCGCAGCCGACGTTCGCCCGGCAAATTTGACCGCGGTGGTGTTTGACAACGGCGTCTACGCCGGCATGGGCGAAACGGCAACGGCGCGGCGCACGGATCTCGCCAAGATGGCCGAAGGCGCAGGCATCGCGCACACCGCGACGCTGCGCACCATGGTGGAGTATGAAAAGGCCTTGCGCGCGGCGCTTG
>JBLMXG010000247.1:0-8993 GCA_050257635.1 Chloroflexota bacterium | reverse complement strand
GCGTGAGCCCGGGGCGGCCGCCGATCAGAAATCCATCGGTGTTGCACAGGACCATGTCATCCGGCTCCATGATCGCCAAGGCGTCGAGCTTATACTCGCGGCCTTTGACAAAAAAGTGCTCCGGCTGCGACGGCACTCGCATGCTCGCGTGGCCGAGGGCGGCGGTGAGTCCGGTAGCGAGGCCGAGGTTGGCGAGCACACGGTTGGCGGCGGCGACTTCGTGTTTAACGTCTTCGAGTTCGGAGCTCATGGATGGTTGCTCCTTCATAAATACCAAACTACAGGATAACGAAGTCTCCGGTCAACTTTCGGCGTCGGACGAACTTACAAACTCTTGTGGAGGAGAAAGACTCGCGGAGCTTCGACAAACCCTTCTTAAGCGCGGCGAACCGCACGACCCGTGCCAGGTTGAAGCCGTTGTTGTTCGTCAAGCTTGGCGGCCTTCCAGCGCATCAGGCCTTTGCGGATATAGGCGGGGTCGAGTTGAAGATGTTCGCAGACGTTCTCAAAAGAAAAGTATGATTGGCTGCCGGCTTCCAAGATCCACTTTTCCGCTTCTTGGAATAATTCTTGGCTACGTTTGCCATTGGCCAGCAGATATTTTTGAAAATCCTCGGCTGCGCTTTCGAGCATGGCGAGCAAGAGCCTTTTTTCACCGTCGTACAGGCTTCTTTTCGACAGCTCTTCCAACATGCCGCTGTCCGTTGGTTCCACCAGATCCCAGATCATGTTCATCAAACTTGCTCCCGCAATTGTTTCCGCTTCGACGTGTTTACACCTGCAACGAACTGTCGAATGACAAGAAACGCAAAGCGTAAGCCACAGCGGGGTTAACGAAATGACAGCAGTCTTTGGCAGAGGTGGGAAACGGTGATGACAGATCAAAAGGGTAGGGCTGCCCGGTCGTACCATTACAGGGAGCACGCCGGGCGGAGGGTGTGGGAACAATGAAACCGATGCCCGCGGTATTCTTGGCAATGACGGTGTGACATGTCTATAATCCCGGCCGAGGTGGCTAATCTCTACTATAACGATCGGCTGATCATCGCATTTACCTCACTCAACCAGAGCGACAAGCGATGGACCGCGGGGGCGGAGATCACATGGCGGCGCGAAGGGCGACGCCAGACCCATTCGATCGGCGTTTTGGCCGACCGCTTCAATACCAGCGAAGACGCGGAGAAGTTCGTCATCAACTTGGCGAAGAGCTGGATCGATGCAAATCCGTGAAGGTTCGGCTTACGCCTGGCGCTGGTATCTTGTTGCGTGTTGGAAAGTTTCGCTTATGCGGGGAATGTAGTAAAAATATTCGTCGATGTTGAGTCGAAAAGAAAAGGGATGGCTGTGCTCAGACAGAGGATCAAGATAAGAGTATTTCTCCATGAGCTATAACGCTTGGTTTCAATGTATCAACGGCTGTCCGGGGCAATATAGCCTGCTGGAAATCATTTATCGTTGCCCCACCTGCGGCGACCTGCTCGAAGTGCGCCATGACATGGAGGCGCTCAAGACTCGGGCTGCGGCGGCATGGGTTAAGCTCTTCGACGACCGCGTGCGCAATAATGTTTATCCCTACGGCTCAGGCGTGTGGGCGAAGAAAGAGTGGGTCGTGCCGTTTATCGATAACGAAAATATCGTCTCAACATGCGAGGGCAACACCAACCTTTTCTGGGCCACTCGCTACGGCAAACAGCTGCATCTGGAAGATCTCTGGGTGAAGCAGTGCGGCAATTCGCACACCGGCTCGTTCAAGGATCTCGGCATGACTGTGCTTGTCTCGGTCGTCAATCAGATGATCGCCAACGGCGAGCCCATCGACGCCGTGGCCTGTGCATCCACCGGCGACACCTCCGCAGCCCTGGCCGCGTATGGCGCAGCGGCTGGAATCCCCACGGTGGTATTTTTGCCGCGCGACAAGGTTTCTCCGGCACAACTCGTCCAGCCGCTGGCCAACGGCGCGCTGGTGCTTTCGCTCGACACCGACTTCGACGGCTGCATGGCGGCGGTGCAGGAAGTCACCAAGCACAAACATATTTATCTGGCGAATTCGATGAACAGCCTGCGCATCGAAGGGCAAAAGACCATCTCCGTGGAGATCGTTCAGCAGTTCGACTGGGAAGTGCCGGACTGGGTGGTCCTGCCGGGCGGCAACCTCGGCAACGTCAGCGCCTTCGGCAAGGGTTTTTTGATGATGTACGAGCTCGGCTTGATCTCAAAGCTGCCGCACATCTGCGTGGCGCAAGCCGAGAACGCCAACCCACTGTATCTTTCTTATTTGACCCACTTCGAGCACTTCGAGCCGGTGACGGCGCGCAAGACGCTGGCGAGCGCGATCCAGATCGGCAATCCCGTGAGCATTCGCAAGGCGATCGCGACATTGCAGCGTTTCAACGGCGTCGTCGAGCAGGCCTCAGAGGTCGAGCTCGCCGAAGAGGTAGCGCGCGCCGATCGCACCGGCATGTTCAATTGTCCGCACACTGGCGTGGCGCTGGCGGCGCTGCGCAAGCTGGTCGATAAAAAAATCGTCCACGGCCACGATCGCGTCGTGGTAATCTCCACGGCGCATGGCCTCAAGTTCGCCGACCAAAAAATCGCTTATCACGCCGGGAATCTGCCGGGCATTCAGGGAACCCAGCAGAATCGTCCGGTGGAGCTCGAAGCCGATCCCAAACAGATCAGCGACGCGATTTCGCGCTACGTCGAGCGCGTGCGCTTGCTGGACGGCTAATGAGCGCGCCGGAAGCGAAAAAAGGCATTGGCGGGCTCGGGCGGAACCCTGGTTTCAGCACGCTCGCCGTGCACGGTGGCGAGCCGCGCCCCAAGCTCGCCAACTCCCTGGCCACGCCGATCGTGCAGACCGCCACCTACACCTTCGCCGACACGCGCGAGCTGCACGATCACTTTCAACATCGCATCGAGCGGGAAGAATACGGCCGCTACGGCAATCCGACGCAACGGATCGCCGAACAGAAGTTGGCGGCGCTGGAGGGTGCCGAGGATTGTTTGCTTTTTTCCAGCGGCATGGCGGCGGTGACGACGACGCTGTATGCGGTGTTGTCCCATAACTCCCACGTGGTCGTTACCGACGATTCCTATCGGCGCACGCGCCAGTTTCTGACCCAGACCTTGCACCGTTACGGGATCGAGGTCTCGGTTGTGCCCGCAGGAGACTACCAAGCAGTGGAAGAAGCGATTCGTCCGACCACGCGCCTGCTCGTGAGCGAGTCGCCGACCAATCCGTACAACCGGATCGTCGACATGGAGCGTTTCGCCGACATCGGCCGGCGCCATCGGGTCAAAACTCTCATCGACGCCACCTTCGCCACCCCTTACAATCAACGGCCGCTGGAATTCGGCATCGACATCGTGCTGCACTCGGCGACAAAATATTTGGCCGGACACAACGATCTGATGGCGGGCGCGGTGCTCGGCGCCGCCGAATTGGTCGATGGCATTCGCTCCTTGCAGCATGTGACCGGCGCGATCATCGATCCGCTGGCCGCGTATCTCTTGGTCCGCGGCCTGAAAACCTTCGCGTTGCGAGTGGCCCGCCAGAACGCCAACGCTCAAGCGCTGGCGGAATTTTTGTCTAAGCACCGGCGCGTCAGCGCGGTGCACTATGCCGGTTTGCCGAGCCATCCGCACCATGAGGTGGCGCGGCGCCAGATGCGCGGTTTTGGCGGTGTCGTTGCTTTCGAGATCGACGGCGACCTGGAGGCGACTTCGCGGGTGGTTGACGCCTGCAAGATTCCTCAGATCGCGCCGTCGCTGGGCGGCGTCGAAAGCCTGATCGAGCAGCCGGCGCTGATGAGTTTCTACGAACTCAGCACGGAAGAACGCTTGACGGTGGGCATCAAAGACAACTTAATCCGCTATTCCGTCGGCATCGAGGATACCGACGACCTTGTCGCCGATCTGATGGCCGCGTTAGAGCATATCTAAAATTGCTTCAGACTTTCCCAACTGGTGGCGTCCGAGCGGTGAAAACGTCACGTAAGTGGAGGTGGGTCCTTCGCCTCAAAGACCATGTAGAACGCGAAGTTAAAATTTCGTGATAGCTGAATTCTGTGCAATTTTTGTCGAGAGAAGCCAGCTTCGCCTAATTCCTATTACCCGCTAATTTCGTACGGGATGTTCGTCGGCCCGTCGATGCGGCGCACCGTATTGTTTTCCATGTTATAACTTCCTTGCGGGACCTTACCGGCGACCCGCTCGGAACGGAGAATCACCGCGACGGACCGGGTCGATCCGCCTTGCTCGGCATGGATGTCGAAGGGTGGGACCAGATCCACTTTTCCCGGCGTTCCGTGGGTGATGCTCTCCAATTCCAATTTGGCGTAGCCTTCTTTCGATCCGTCATCGATGCGGCGAAAGCGTTCCAAGCTTTCGCTGCCGTCGAGCAGGCCGTAAGCGGTCCAGGCGTGGGCGTGATCGTGAATGCTGCCTTTGCGGCCGGGATCGCGCACGACGCCGTTGATTGCGAAACCGTAGTCCGGATCTTCGTAAAACAGCAGATTTTTGCGCCCTTCGGTGGACGGCCAGGACTGCGATATTCGACGCAGCGTGGTATCGTTCACCAGTTGTTCGAGCAGCTTCCGACCTTTCTTCATGCGCGCTTCTATGTCCGGCAGCTCGGCCCAGGCGGTGCGCAAATCCTGGATGAATTGTTCGAACACCGGCAATCGTTTTGAATCAGGCATAAAAACCTCCCGTCACGCTCGTTGGATCGGCAAGTTAAAACATGATGAAGTTGATCTTGCGCCGCTGTCAATACATGGAAAGGACCGTCATGGGTCCTCGCGGGCTCGCGCTTTCTTTTCTTCCGGCGCTCTGATCTTGTCCAAATTATTCTTGGCGAAGTCGCCGTGGCCAACCTCTCGGTTCGTGGCGCTGAAGCGTGGATTGCCCGCGGGTTCCGCCCGCGCGCCCAATAGGACCATGTACTGGTCGCCGGTGTTGTCGAGCTGATAGAGTTGCCCTGCGGGGATTGTCACGAGCACGCCGGGATTGAGTGCCCGCGATGGCGCGTCGGGAAAATGAAAAGTGCACTGCCCCTGAACACAGTAGAACTGCTGGTCAGCCGTGTGCTTGTGCATCGGCCCCTTGGTGCCGGGGTAATCGCCATGCACCCAGGTGTGGAAATGATCCGAGCTGAAAAGCACTTTTTTGCTGTGGCCGATTTCGAGCTCTTGCATATCGAGGATATTGATAAATTCAGCCGCCATGATTCGTCCTCCAATTGATGACTTGAATTTCCCGCTCGAAGGGATTCGCTTTCTACCGTTTAATCGTTTGCCGGGCGCGACGCAAACGGGTTTTCTGCCCGTCGTAGAAGCCCGATTTGGAGCCGGCCGCTCACGCTAACCTCTTCCGCAATGCGTGTCGACCCGTTTGCCTCGGCAGGTTGTCGCAGCGTATGCCGACATTGGGTGGGGATAGGTGATAATCATGCGGCACAGTAACTGGCGGAGCGGCGCTCCAACTCGGGAATGATCTCCTGGCAAATCAGGTCGATCGCTTCATTCCAATCGGGACCGAGCGGTGATGCGATGTCGATGATGTCGAAGCGATGCGATCGCGCCGCGCGGAGCATTTCATCGATGCCGGCGATGCATTCATCCGGGGTGCCGGCGATGACCGTGCCGACTTCATCGAGAAGATCGTCGCCGATTAGGTCGATCATGTCGTCGACGCTTTTGCCTTGAGCCTTGGCGGCATAAACCGCGTTCACGGCGTCGGCGGGCACGGGCAGCTTGAGCATTCTCTCCTTTAACAGGTGGCCCTGAATGAGCGCGCCGGCGCGCATTCTTTTCGAACAGCGTTTGGCCGCCGCGCTATCGCGCGACACTGAGATATGCAGGTGCAGTACTTTGGTGAACGGCCGACCCACGTCCTGGACGCGTCGGTCCTCGGCGAGCTTGGCCATCGCCAGATCGAGGGCGCCTTGGCGCACCAACGCGGTCGGAAAGGAGAGATTGCTGACGATCAGAC
Organism: Chloroflexota bacterium; assembly: GCA_050257635.1. Classification (GTDB taxonomy): domain Bacteria; phylum Desulfobacterota; class Binatia; order UBA9968; family UBA9968; genus DP-20. Next base: position 3,002 of record JBLMXG010000247.1, on the reverse strand, counting down.
CGTCGCCCACCTCCCAGGCCATTCTCAGCATCTTGGGACCGGCGGCGGCGACGTAAATTTCCGGCGGTCGCTCCGGCGGCAGACGCAAGAACGCTTCGGCGGCGACGTCGAGACGAAAAAAGTCGCAGAGCGCGGGAAAGGCGGCCAAACGCGCCTTGCGCCCTGTGAACATTTCGCGCAGGAACAGAATCATTTCCCGCGCCATGCCGACGCGGTTGCGTTTGTGAATCATATTCGACGACGGCGAGCCGGCGCCGATGCCGACGGTGACGCTGCGCTCGCCCGCCAAGTGCGACAGCGCAGCGAAACTCGAAGCCAGATCGACCGGCGTACGGCTGAACGGATGCACCACGGACGTGCCGACCTGGGCGTCCTTGCGGGCGAGGATCGCTGCCAAGGTGACGAAAACATTCTCGTAAGTCAGGTGGTCGGGAACCCAAACCTTGTCGAAGCGATGTTGCGCCATCGCCTTGGCGGCGTAGGCCGCCATTCGCGGCGCGGCGCAGGGCGGGTAAAGTTGGATGCCGAAACGCACGGCGGTAGGGTCGCTCCTGGAAAAAAAGTCTAAGGAATACTGATCGTCGGTTTGAAGGGGCGCTTTTGATTGGAAAAGGTCGGGAAGCCGCCGCCCTGATCGATCTTCAATACTTTGTAGTCGCTCTTGGCGGTGCCTTCCATGGTGACGCGATAGTTGAACTGTTCTTCGCCGTTCTGTCCGGTGAGATAAATATAGATCGCCTTTTCGCCGGCCATGGGCTCATACTCGATGGCCGTCACCTTGTCGGGATAGCCGCGCGGGTGCATGGCGGCGATGGTTTGTTTGAACTTATCGAGCGGGATATGCCGCTTGCCGCCGTCTGAGAGCAGAGTGTAACCCCTGTCGAGATCTTTCTCGATAAAGACCACGCGGGCGAATTCAAGGGCGCGCTTGGCGGCCAGAACTTCGTCATGCTTGAACGATTGAGCGCAGGCCGTCAACGTCAACGCGAATGCCAGAGTGCGGCGATAGAATCCAATCCTGCTCATCGCGCCGCGAGTTTTTGAATCGGCTCCTGGCTGTCGCCTCAATCGCATCGTTCCTGCCTGAAATCGGGTCTCTAGCCCGGACGCCCGCGGCGGTAAGTGCCCGCTGATTCTGTTTGAGTATCACTGTACCGTTTACATGAAGAGCCGACGGATTGCCACCGATCGCCACGGAGTCCGGCGCTTGCCGCTTCAGCCTCATTTGCGGCCTTTTCGGAAGACTCGTCCTCCCGAATAATAATTTGGGCCGCGGCGAGCCGGCATAAGGCTTGCTGTTTCGTCAGCTTCTACCTCAAGCTTAGGAGATCGATCATGACGAGAGTTAGCCTAATCATTCCCATCTGTATCACGTTTGCTTCAGGATGCGCGCTTTTTAGCGGCGCAGAAATGGAGGGCGACAAGCCGCCTGTGTCAACTCCTGTCATAGAAAACGTCACGGCGTCGGTGGAGCCGGCGACTCGGGCTCCGGCGCGGGTGGATGCATTGGCGCCGCCCCCGCGCACGTTGAGCCAAGATGATATTCGCCGATTGCAGATGCGCCTGCGGGAAATCGGTCTTGATCCAGGACCGGTTGATGGCGTAGCCGGACCGCGGACCAAAAATGCCTTCCGGCGACTGCTTGGCGGCTGCGCGAGGGTGGCGCCGCTGGCGGATAAGTTTTCGGCTGGAAGCACCCAAATCGCTTCGGGAGGCAGCGCTACGGTGGAACTACCAAGCCGCGCCGAAACGCTTGCGCTTCAGACTCAGCTGCGGAGCGCGGGATTCAATCCCGGCCCCGCCGATGGAATTTTCGGTAGCAGAACCAAAGCCGCTGTGGCTCAGCTGCACGCCGGCTGTCTGTTTGCGAAAGAGTTCGACGGTTTATCGGACGAAAGCCTGCGAACGGCAGGCAACGTCGCGCCGGTTACCAAACCGACAGGTATTGCATCCGTCCGGCTCGAAAGCCAATCTATCGAATCCCCGAAACGACCTCTTGCAAGCTCTTCGCCTGCTCCGCACGAAGAGATTCGAATACTTCAGCTGCGTTTGCGCGACGCCGGCTTCGATCCCGGGCCGTTTGACGGCGTAATGGGGCCGAAGACTAAACTTGCGTTGGCGCAGTACGAAGCCAGCCAAAGCGGCAAGAAAATTAAAACCAGCCTGATAACCAAAAGCATCAGCGGGCAATACTAACAATGTTTCCATAAATACAATGGCGGATTCAGAGTCATCGCTGAATCCGCCGTTTTTGTGCTTTGTGTCCTTTGCCGATCAATATTCGGTTTGCCGCGAATTTTGTATCTGTTGATTGTTGCGGTCGATGGTGCGTTGATTCTGCTGAATCTGCTGTTGATTGGACTGGTATTGTTGCTGTTCCTGGCCCTGCATGTAGTCGCCGACTAATGCGCCAGCCCCTAATCCGAGGGCTCCGCCGATGGCAGCGCCAGCTCCGGGATGACCCACAGTTGCGCCGATGATGCCGCCGGCAGCAGCGCCGCCGAGAGCACCTATCCCGGCGCCCTTTTCACGGGTCGTCAACGGGCCCCCGGAGCAACCTGCAAACACCATAGCCGCGAGCGCCAACGCGCCTAACTGAAGTGAAATTTCCTTAACCAACATTTCCCTGCCTCCTTTGGACTTAGGCCAGCAATAACTCCATGAGTGTCTCTAATGGAGCAACCCCTGTGCCATCCAACGTCGCGTCAGGGATTGACCGCAATTACCAGCGCTGGTGGAAAAACGGAATCAGTAATGGCCGGATCTCTGCAAACGGAGGTAAAAATGACTCATTATGGCACACTGTTGGGTCTCAACCGGGGTTGGCGATTTTTTCGATCTCGGCGATGGTTGGACCGCTCAAGCGAAAAGCTCGGTGCGCGCGCCATTCCAGGACTTCCATTTTACGAATACCGCGCGCGTGATGCGGGTCTTGCGCTGCGAGCGCCTTGGCTTTTTCCAGACTCGCCGCCAGCATGATGTAGATTCCGAATCGGCCGTCG
>JBLMXG010000246.1:0-9253 GCA_050257635.1 Chloroflexota bacterium | reverse complement strand
TTCGGCCTCGGCATCGTCGCAGTGGGCATCCTCGGCATGGGCGCCATTTTCTATAATCAAAGGGGACACCTGCAAAAAGTCCGCGCGCTGGAGCAAGAAATTAACCGTAAGGAACGGCTTTCAGAGCTCGGCAACATGGCAGCCACCGTGGCCCATGAAATTCGCAACCCGCTCAACTCCGTGTCCATGGGTTTGCAGCGGCTAAAAGCAGAGTTCACGCCGACCGGCGACGTCGAGGAGTACGCCCATTTCTTGAATCTGATGCAGGACGAAGTGCATCGGCTCAACACCATCGTCGAGCAATTTCTCTCCTTGGCCCGGCCGCTGAAGTTGAACCCAGAACCGATCCCGGTCGGCGAGTTTCTCGGCGAGGTCGCCACGCTCCTCGCCGCCGATGCCCACGCATCGAAGGTCGACATCGAGCTGAAGGTCGCGCCGAATCTGCCGCCGCTGCGGGCGGACCGAAATTATTTCAAACAGCTTTTGCTCAATCTCATTTTGAACGGCGTGCAAGCCATGCCGGCGGGTGGCAAGCTGGCGGTGGAAGCCATGGCGGAGAAGGAATTTTTGCGCCTGAACATCAGCGATCAAGGCGTCGGTATCGAAACGGAGAATTTGACCAAGATCTTTGAGCCCTATTTCACCACCAAAACCAACGGCTCGGGTCTGGGACTGGCCATTGCCCGTCGAATCGCGGAGGCCCATGGTGGTAAGATAGTCGTCGAGAGCCGGCGGGGACGGGGTTCCTGCTTTCGTGTATCGCTGCCCATCGCCGGCGCTTAAACCCAAATGAACGATTCCATCCGCATCCTGGTGGTTGACGACGAAGCGAGCCAGCGCGAGCTGGTCAGCGGCTATCTCAAGAAGCAGGGTTTCGAAGTGTTCACGGCCGCCCGCGGTGAGACGGCGCTGGAGCTGTTTCGACAGGCGCCGATGGAGCTGATCTTGACCGATCAGCGCATGCCCGGCTTTTCCGGCCTCGATCTGCTCAAGGCCGCGCGGGAAATCAATCCGGAAACCCAAGTGATTGTGATGACCGCCTACGGCAACGTGGAAAGCGCCGTCGAGGCGATGAAGGCGGGCGCCGCCGATTATTTGGCCAAGCCGCTCCATCTCGAAGAGCTGCGGCAAAAGATCCAGCGCATCGTCGAACAACACCGGCTTTATGCGGAAAATCGCGCCCTGCGCGAAGAGCTGCGCTCCCGCCATCGCATCGAGGGTATCATCGGCGAAAGCGGCCAAATGGTCGAAGTCATCTCTTTAGTGCAGCGCGTTGCGCCCAGCGAAGCGACCGTCTTGATTCGCGGCGAGAGCGGCACCGGCAAAGAGCTCATCGCCAAAGCGATCCACTACGCCAGCCTGCGGGCGGCGCGGCCGCTGGTGCGCGTCAACTGTGCCGCGCTCCCGGAGAACCTGTTGGAGTCGGAGCTGTTCGGCCACGAGAAGGGTTCGTTCACCGGCGCCGTCGCCAGCCGCAAGGGGCGCTTCGAGCTGGCGGACACCGGGACGCTTTTTCTTGACGAAATCGGCGACCTGCCACTGCACCTGCAAGCCAAGCTGCTGCGCGTCCTCCAGGAGCGCGAGTTCGAACGAGTGGGTTCCAGTCAACCGATCAAGGTTAATGTCAGGATCCTTTCCGCCACTCACCGTGATCTCGAATCGCTGCTCCGAGCGGGACAGTTTCGCGAGGACCTGTATTATCGTCTCAACGTCGTAACGATTCTGGTGCCGCCGCTGCGCGAGCGGCGCCAGGATCTGCCGTCGCTCATGGATCATTTTCTCAAAGTCTTCGCCGCAAAGAACGGCAAGACGCTGCGCGGTTTCAGCCGTGAGGCGCGCGATGCGCTGTTGCGTTACGATTATCCGGGCAACGTGCGCGAGCTGGAAAACCTCATCGAGCGCGCCGTGGTTCTCAGCCGCGGCGATTTGATCGGCCAGGGCGACCTGCCGCTCACCGTCGAAGCGCCGGAAGCGTCCGGCGAGCCGCCGGCCCAGCTCACCGCCGCGGTGGAAGGGCTCGAGCGGCGCATGATCAAAAATGCCTTGGCGCGCGCCGGCGGGGTGCAAACCCGCGCCGCCGACCTGCTCGGCGTCACCGAGCGCGCGTTACGTTACAAGCTTAAAAAATACGGCCTACAAGGCGAGGATTCGGACGACCCTACCCCACCGGAACAGTAATCCCCGGGAAAAAATACTGGACAATCAGACCGATGAGATAACCCAGACCGGCAGCGCCCACGGCGATGAGAAAAAATTTACCGCCGGCTAAAAATAGCGACTGGCCGGCGAGCTGGCCTTTGAACGCGCCGACGCCGAAGAGCGTCAAGCCGCCGAGCAAACTCGAGAGGTAAAATGCCGGCACGCCGGCTAAAAAAATGTACGGCATGATCGGCACAACAGCGCCCACGATGAAAGAAAGCCCCATGACGAAAGCGGCCTGGATCGGCCGATTGATTTCCGCGCTGCCCAGCCCGAAGACCTTTTCTTGAAAAGTGCGCATGAATACATTTCGTTCCTGAATCAGCACCTTGACCATCCGGTAGCTTTGCTCTTTGCTCAACCCCTCTTCGCCCAGCGCCTTGAGCAACCCTTCGGCGGCAAGGTAGGGCTCGCTTTCGGCGAGTTTTTCGGCGTCGGTGATTTCCTTGTCGAAGATTTCCTTTTGCGCCACCGACGACAGATAGGAACCCGCCGCCATGGAGATCGCTCCGGAAAACATCGCGGTGAATCCCGTTACAATAACTACGAGGCTGTTTTCGGTCGCGCCCTGCACGCCGGCCAGCAAACCGACCGTGCTGATCAATCCGTCTTGAATGCCGAAAACGAATTCGCGAATCCGCGAGCGGCTCTCGATGATTTGCTTTTTCTGCTGGATTTCGTCGAGCGACATGAGAGACAATCGAGAATGAAAAATGGAAAATTGATAATGATCGGAAACGAAGGGGAAAGGTGTCGCTATTGGTTTTTGAGTCTTTCGTTATCCATTTTCAATTTTCCATTATCCACTGCACTCAATATTTGAGCCCCAGGTCTCCCGTCGGATCGCCGGGCTTCCAATCGGACGGACAGAGGCGCTCGGTGCGCAGCGCCTTGACCACGCGCAGGGTCTCTTCCACGCTGCGCCCAACGTTGACGTGGCTCACGACCTGATAGGAGATCAGGCCGGCGGGGGTGATGATAAAGGTTGCGCGCAAGGCGACCTGCTCCTTTTCATCGAGCACGCCGTAGGCCCGGCAAATTCCCTTGTCTTCATCGCTCACCAGAGGGTACTCCAAACCGCCCAATTCCCTGGCCCAGGAGCGATGGCTATCGATGTTATCGACGCTGACCCCGAGGATTGAACAGTTCTCGGTGTCAAACTCTCGGGCCATCTTGCTGAAGCCGACCACTTCGGTGGGACAGATAAAAGTAAAATCCGCCGGATAGAAAAACAGCACCAGCCACTTTCCCTTATAGGCGGAAAGCGAGTAATCGGCGACTTTATCGCGAAAGACGCCGTTGGCGGTGAAATCCGGCGCTCGATCGCCGATCTGCAATGGGTTCATCGTCATTTCCAATCGTCAGGGAATGTTTTGCCAGAGCGAAAATGCCGCTTTTTCGTTGGGCGCGGCAGCGGCGGTGAACCACCCTTCTTCGACCGCGCCGGCCTTGAGCAAGCCGAAGAAGTAAATCCTTAGCATCTGCTCGATCAAACGCGGATACGGCAGATCGCGTTTAGGCTGGTACCAGGTGTATATCCAGTTCATCATACCGAACAAAGCAAAGGTTGCCACCCGCAGATCGAGCGCTTTGCCGCCCTCCTGAGCTTGCAACTCGCCGACTAAATCCATGATGACCTTCACGTAACGCCGCTTGAGCACCAGGATCTTGTCTTGAAAAGCTCCGGTCAACGACTCGTCCTCGTGCGCCATGACTTTCATTTCGTTCATGTTGTGCAAAAAGAAGCTGAGGTGATTTTCAGCGAAGGCGCGGATGCGCGCGCGAGCATCGAGCGGAACGCCGGCTACCTGCTGCCAGCGTTGCAGCAGCGTGACGAAGCAGCGTTCTTGAATCAAATAGAGCAGCTCTTCTTTGGTGGAAAAATAATAATACAGGCCGGACAAACTCATCTTGGTGCCGCGCGCAATATCGCGTACCGAAGTATGGTGGAACCCCTTTTCCGCAAAGATTTTAGCCGATGCCTTGAGAATCAGCTGAAGCTTTTCGTCGTAGTGACGGGTTGCGGGCTCGAGGCGATTGGTCATGGGTAGAGGGAATACTTGCAAATCGATCTCGGGGTGTCAACTTGGATTCCGGCTTCGGCTCACGCTTTCGCCTTCAACGGTCCCTTTGATGATCGGCTTTTATGCCCCGGTTTGATCGCTTCCAGACTTGGCATCGGTCTGACGGGCAAAAAGCATCGCCCGCTCGATGACCAGTCCGAGCTCTTCGCCCTCTTTATAGATTGCTGTCTTGGGTGTTTGCACCCGCAGCACGACGCCGTCGGCTGTGACCTTATAGTCGATCAGATGTCCGGAATAGCTGCTTACCTGGACTCGACAGCGGATCGGCCCTGTCGGGCTCAAAGCGATATCCTCGGGGCGCACCGCGACAACACATTCGCCCGTGACACCGTTTTGGTCTGTCAGGTTAAAATGATGGCCGCCGAGAAATTCGACCGTGGCTTGATTTCCGCTCCGGCCGACAACGCGCGCGGGAACGAAGTTCATGAGGCCGATGAAGTCGGCGACGAACCGGTCTGCGGGTTGAGCATAAATCTCCGCCGGCGCTCCAATTTGCATGATCCGGCCGGCGTTCATCACCGCAAGCCGGTCCGACATCGCCAGAGCTTCGGTCTGATCATGGGTGACGTAGAGAATCGGGATGCCCGCTCGGCGCTGCAAGTCTTTCAACTCGAAGCGCATCTGCTCGCGCAATTTCGCGTCGAGATTGCTCAGCGGCTCGTCGAGCAGCAGCACTTCGGGCTCCTTGATCAAGGCCCGCGCCAACGCGACCCGCTGCTGCTCTCCGCCGGAAAGCTGGCTCGGGTAGCGATCCGCCAATTTTTCCAGACCGACAGTGTGCAAAGCCGCTTCAAGTTTCGATTCGATTGTTTCCTTGGCCAGTTTCTTGAGTTTCAGCGGATAAGCAACGTTGTCATGAACCGTCATGTGCGGCCAGACGGCGTAATTCTGGAACACCATGCCGATCGGACGGAATTCCGTCGGCACGTTAATGCCGTCTTTGGTCGAATTCACGCGCGTCTCGGCAATGTAGATTTCGCCTTCGGTGGGTTCCTCAAGCCCGGCAACACAGCGCAAGACCGTGCTCTTGCCGCAACCGCTCGGCCCCAGCAGCGAAAAAAATTCTTTGTCGCCGACTGAAAAAGTGACTTGATTCGCTGCGATCACTTTGCCGTATCTCTTGGCCAAATTGATGATTCTGATCTTTTCCATGGCGCTCAAAACCCCGCGACGCCGCCGCTTAACTTTCGGATGATCATGTTACCCAAAATCAACAGCGCCATGACGATCGAGGCCAGGGCGGCCGCGATCTCTCGATACCCTGCATCCTGCAGGTTGTAAACGACCACGCCGATGGTCTCGGTATGATAGGCATAGAGAAGAATCGAAACGGTGAGCTCTCGCAACGCGGGCATGAAGACGAGAATCCAGCCGGCGATCATCCCCGGCCGCGCCAACGGTAAAATGATATCGCGCAAGCGTGGAAACAATCTCGCGCCCGAGGCTTTGGCCGCTTCTTCGAGCGAATCGTGCACCTGCTGCAACGTGGAATTGGTCGTTCTTACGGCAAACGGAAGATAAACCGCGAGGTAGGCCACCAGGATGATCCACAAGGTCCCATAGAGGCTCACCGGCGGCCTCGCCCATGCGAGGATCATGGCTATGGCGATAACGGTGTGGGGTACGGCGTAGGGGATCGTCGCGAGAAAGTCGAGCACACGGCTGCCCTGGAGCCTCGCCTTAACGTGCAGATAGGAAATCACCGTGCCGACAAACATGGCCACCGTGGCCGACACCGCGCCGAGGAACAAACTGTTGGTGATCGCTCTCCGCGCCGTTTCAAACTTGAGCACGTAATCGAAATTATTCAGCGTCAGGTTGGCGGCGCTGATCGGCGCGCCCCAGTAGCGCATCAGCGCGGTCAGCACCATGGAAAGAACCGGCAGGATCGAAATAAAAACGACGATCGCCGATGTCAAAAAAAATAGCGGGTAACGGATCGAGCGAAGTTTCAGCGCAGCGGGATGAACTGCCTTGCCGGAGATGACCGTGAAGCGGCTCTCGCCCCTTTGAACGCCGAACTGAAGCGCCATCGTGACCAGCGCGACCAGCACGAGCATGCTGGAAAGTGCCGTGGCCAGGCCGAAATCGGGGATCGCCAAGGCATAATAGATACTGGTCGTGAGCACGAAAAATCTCGCTCGCATTCCCAGCAGCGCCGGGATGCCGAAATTGGCCAGCGCCCCGATAAAGGCTAGCAAGCCCCCAGCCATGATCGCGGGCAGAACCAAAGGCAGGGTGATTTGGCGCATGATTCGGTAAGTGTTGGCCCCCGATGCGCGCGCTGCCTCTTCGAGGCTTGCGTCCATGCGCTCCAGCGCTCCAGCCACCGTGATAAAGACCAAGATGAAATAATGCACGGTGAGGACGAAGACAATGCCGCCGGCGCTGTAGATGTTCCACGGCACCGTGGCGAGGCCGAAAATTTCGAGGCCGAGCCGGGCGAGGTAACCTTGCGGACCCAGGAGTTGGATCCAGGCGATGGCGGCAAAAAACGAGGGCAGAGCGTAGGGCAACACCAGCAAAGTCCGAAGCAGCTTTTTGCCAGGGAGATCGGTGCGGATGACGAGAAAAGCCAAAAGCGTTCCCAGAGTCATGCACAGGGCGGCGGTGGCGCAGGAGATCCACACCGAGTTCAGCAGCGCGCGATAGTAGCTGGGATGGGAAAAAACTTTCTGATAGCTTTTTAACGACAGGGCGCCGGCATCGAGAAAACTTCTGGAGAGAACCTGCCAGAGCGGGTAGATCACCACCAGCAGAACAAAAGCGCCGGCCGCCGCCATCAAGAAATAGCGGCGGTCGAAATGGCGAGCTGTCATGCGCAAAGCTGGGTCCGCGCCATAGCCTGCTACTGAAGCATCGTCTTCTCGAATTTTTCCCGTATTGTCGTAGCGTTGTCGGCCGCCCACTCATAGGGAATCGGCATGAATTTGATCTGCTTAGCCGAAGGCTGCCCGACTGGCGGTTTGACGTCGCCCCGTACCGGGATCACCTCCTGTTTGACTAAGAATTCCTGGCCTTCTTTCGACAACACGTAATCGACAAACGCTTTGCTTCCCGCGGGATTCTTGGTTCCCTTGATAATTGCAATTGGACTAGGCACCGATATCGCGCCATCCGATGGCCAAAGGATCGCGAGCGGCGCGCCCTTCTTGATCAGACCTGCGACGATATAGTCGAGGGTCATGGCGACGCCGAACTCTTTGCCCGCGAGAGCCGCCGCCGCCTCGGAGTTGCCGCGCACGACGGCCACCCCTTTGGCTCTGGCTCTTTCAAACCACGACCAGTTGCCGTCTTTTTTTACGAACGCGGCCACCGTGACGAAATTCGAACCCGAATAGAGCGGATTCCCCATGGCCGCCCTTTTGCCGGCATCGGGGAAATCCTTCCATGATTTCGGCGCCTCTTTAAGCGGAATCACATCGGTATTGACGGCGATGATCATGTTGATCAAGCGCCCCGCGGTGAAGAACCCCTTCGGATCCTTGAGCTCTGCGGGGATCGCTTTCGCCTGCGGAGAGATGTAAGCGAATAGCTCGCCGCGCTTTCTGAGATCGTAATAAACCGGCGCGTCGGCCAGCCAGAGCAGATCCGCTCGGATACCGCCGACCTCGCGCTCCGCGGCGATTTTGGCGCCCACTTCGGTGCTGCCCGCGCGATAGATTTCCACTTGGATGTCCGGCCGTTTCTTCATGAACGCATCGGCAAATTGAGTCGCCAGCTGTTGTGGAACCGATGTATAGAGCAATACTCGACTGGGCGATTTCGTCTGAGCGAACGTGAGCGCAGCGCTCAACGCGATCATCATCCCCATCGACATCAATGTGAAACTCGGTCGCCCCATTAGCGGTTTCATGCTCCACCTCTCTGCTAAAGTTTACACCATGTGTAGCTTTGCCAACTGCGCATTGAGAAACACCGTTGATTTCTGCACCATCCCCGCCTCGTCCTTGGGATTCCATCCTTCGATGACCAGCGCACCGTCGTACTTTTTTTTGAGCGCCTGCAGCACCGGCTCGAAGGCGATCTCGCCCTGCCCCATGAGCGCATGGACCTTTCCGTTCTTGGTGTCGCTGATATGAATATGTTTGATCCGCCGCAGAGCCTGGATGAAGTCGACCACGTCCATCACCGTGTGCGCGTGCGAGACATCGAAGGTCACGCCGAAATTTTCCATATTCACCGCGTCGGTAATCTGATTGGCGATCTCCGGATATATCACCACTTCCTTGTTGCGCTTTTCCATGGTTTCCATAGCAATAACCAGGCCCAGTTCTTTTCCTCTGGTGGCAAAGCGCGTAAAGGCGCTCACCTGCATATCCCAGATATCTTCCGGCGCGTCCTGCCGACCGGTGAGATACCCCGGGTGGATGGTGATTACCCTGGCGTCCATCGCCGCGGCCTCCTCGATGCCTTGAATAATCTGACGGATCGATTCTTCTCGGATTCCCTGGTTGCTCGACGTGATGTTGAGGTCGCCGATCGGCCCATGGACGGATAGGCTCAAGCCGGATTGCCGCAGCCGTTTGAGCAAATCGCCCTTGTCGTCGCGCCACAAATGCTCGGTCCAGACCTCGAGCCAAGAGACGCCATGAGCGCGCGTCAGATCGATCACATCACCGAGCGGATGCGACTTGAAAAGCAAGCTGGAGATTGCCGTTTGCATAGGATCCTCCTCGTCTGTCGGATACTTAGCTGGCAAGCGTCGTAGCTGTCAAATGAACTTCCGGTAACGCGTCGGCGCGCTAACAGTCCACCCCGAAGCGCCTCAGCGCGGCCCGCAGTCCCGCGCTATCCCCCTGCCGGTGGATGATCACGTTCACGCCCAATTCCCGTGCAGGCTGAGCATAGCCATCGTTGTCGTCGATATAAACGATCTCTTTAGGCAGCGCGCCGGACTTTGCAATCATTGCCTCGACGAATGCCTGCTCGGGCTTGGTCATGTGAAGGTCAAAGGAATAAACTTCGAC
>JBLMXG010000245.1:0-4602 GCA_050257635.1 Chloroflexota bacterium | reverse complement strand
ATCGGCTCGCGTCGTTTCTTGAATGGCGGCTGATCCGTTCGGCCGCTTTGGCGGGGTCCGCTGGGATCAGCAAAGATTTACCGTCGAGGCTCGGGGCGAAGAGGAGCGGGCTAAGCGGCAGTAGTTCCAGACCATATTTCTCAAGATTCAAATCGGCGATTACCCGGGCGGAAAAGGAGCCGGCCAGGTGGGCGCAGGTGGAATATTTAAAACCGGGAACAATCTCTTCGGTGGCCGCGATGCCGCCCAGGGTGGGGCGCTTTTCGACGACCAAAACCTTCCTGGCCGCCTTGGCGAGATAAGCGGCAGTGACGAGCCCGTTGTGGCCGGCACCGATGACGATGGCGTCGAATGTGGGCATGGCCGGTTAAAACGGACTCCTATTCAGGTCTTTCAGGATTTCCAAAGCGGCCAGTCGCCCGGAAGCCGCCATCACGCCGCCGCCCGGATGGGTGCAAGCGCCGCACATGTATAGATTTTTGATCGGCGTGCGATACTTCGCCCAGCCCGGCAGCGGGCGGAGGAAAAATAACTGGTCGAGGGTCAACTCGCCTTGGAAAATATTGCCTTCGGTCAGGCCGAACTCTTGTTCAAGATCCCAGGGAGTCACAACCTGGCGGTGGAGAATGATATTTTTCAAATTCGGCGCGTACTCGCTGAGCGTGTCAATGACGGCATCCCCCAGAGCTTCGCGCTTTTCCGGCCAGCTGCCGCTTTTCAAATGGTAGGGAGCATATTGCACGAAGATCGACATGACATGTTTCCCCGGCGGTGCCATGGAAGGGTCGAGCACCGACGGCAAAATAATGTCCATGTAGGGATGCCGCGAGAATTCGCCGTATTTGGCGTCGTCGTAGGCCTGCTCAATGTAGTCGAGGCTCGGGCTGATCGAAATCGCGCCGGCGAGATGGGGGCCGTTGCCGGGCATGCTAGTGAAGTCGGGTAACGCGTCGAGGGCGAGATTAACCTTGGCAGAGGAACCTCGAATCTTGAAATCATTGACCTGCTTTTGAAAGTCGTTTTCCAAGCAGTCGGTGTCGATCATTTTCAGAAAAGTACGCTTGGGATCGACCCCGGACACGATCACTTTGGCAGTAAATTCCTCGCCGGATGCGAGAGCGACGCCACGGGCGCGGCCGTTTTTGATCAAGATTCGCTCGACGGTTGTCTTGGTCTTGATCTCGGCGCCGTGGTGGCGCGCGGCGTCGGCGATCACCCGGCTGATCGAGCCCATGCCGCCGCGAGCGAAGCCCCAGGAACGAAAGGCGCCATCCAGTTCGCCCATGTAGTGATGCAGCAGGACATAGGCGGTGCCCGGAGACCGCGGCCCCATGAAAGTGCCGATGATGCCGCTCGCCGACATGGTGGCTTTGAGCGCTTCAGTTTCGAACCATTCGTCGAGAAAGTCCGCCGAGCTTGCGGTCATGAGTTTGGTTAACTCGTAAAGCAGTTTTTCGCCGAGCCCGTGAAAATGCTTGCCGACTCGGGCCATACCAAAGAGATCCTTGGGATTCCAAGTCGTCGGCTCAGGCGGAACCATGCCGAGAAGCGGTTTGACCGCCAACGCCAATTGCGCCATCAGTTGGCCGTACTGCTCATAGGCTTCAGCGTCGGTTATCGAGTGGCGTGCGATCTCACGGCGGGTCCGGGCGTGATCGCCGCAACGGTAGAGATAATCGCCATTGGGCAGGGGAGTAAAGGTGCTGTCGAGGGGGATGATTTCGAGGTCATAGTTGGGCAATTCGAGCTCGCGGATAACCTCGGGACGGAGCAAACTCACCACGTAGGAGCAGACGGAGTATTTAAACCCGGGATAGACCTCCTCGGTTACGGCCGCGCCGCCGAGCACATGACGGCGCTCGAGGACTAAAGCCTTTTTTCCTCCCTTGGCCAGGTAGGCCGCGGTCGTGAGGCCGTTGTGACCGCCGCCAATGATTATCGCGTCGTAGTTTGCCATGGCTGCATTTTGCTTAAGAGCGCATATTTGGTAATTTCGTCTGCGAAGTCAACGCAACAATTGGATTTTTGCCCCAATCGAAGATCTAAAATCCGATATCAAAAACGATGCCGATTGGAACGCCTTTTCACTCGCGAACCGCAGCGCTCTGCGCCAGCCAGAACTGGCGTACCTGGTCGGGTTATTTCGTCGCCAGTTGCTACGACGTGGTGCACGACTACGAGTATCATGCTATTCGCAACAGCGCCGCGCTGATCGATGTCTCGCCGCTCTATAAGTACGAGGTGAAGGGCTGCGATGCTCTCAAGCTTGTCAATCGCGTCATCACGCGCGACGCCGCAAAATGCGCCGTGGGCCAAGCGCTCTATGCCTGTCTCTGCGAAGATGACGGCGCAGTGATCCAGGATGGTACGGTGTTTCGGATGGCAGAGGACTATTTCCGATTCCATTTGGCGGACCCCAGCCTGCGCTGGCTTAAGCTCAACGCCCTGGCGCTGGACGTGTCGATCGAGGAAGTTTCCGAGCGCATCGCTGCCTTGGCTCTGCAGGGTCCCAGCGCTTTAAAAATTCTCCAGTCCATCGCCGACGTCGAGCTTAACGATCTTCGCTTTTTTCGTTTTACCTCAGGCCGAGTCGAAAACATCCCTGTGGTGATCTCACGGACGGGGTACACCGGCGATTTGGGCTACGAAATCTGGTTCGGCGCCGAATATGCCGGGCAGGTGTGGGATCTGATGATGGAAAAAGGCGCGGCTTACGGCATCAAACCTGCCGGGATGCTTGCCCTGGACGTGGCGCGGCTGGAGGCCGGGTTTATTCTGCTGGAAGTGGACTATATCGGCGCGGAAAAGGCGCTGATCTCGTCGCAGCGTTATTCGCCCGGTGAAATCGGTCTCGGTTGGACGGTCGATTTAAAGAAAGATCATTTTATTGGCGCCGAGGCGCTCCGTCGGCTTGACCCGAGTGGCCCCTCCCGGCAAATCGTTGGGTTGGAAATCAATCTGCTTGACTACGAAACCTTGTTTGCCCAAGCCGGCCTGGCGCCACAGTTCCCAATTTCCGCTTGGCGCGGCAGCGTGCCGCTCTACAAAGACGACCGACAAGTAGGTTACGCCACCACCGGCGCTTGGTCGCCGGTTTTGAAAAAATACATCGCGCTTGCCACCGTCGAAAGGGGCTTTGCCGAACCAGAAACTCGCCTGGAATTTGAGGTCACCGTGGACCACAAGCGGAAAACCGCTGGCGCCAAGGTCGTGAAATTGCCGTTCTTTGACCCGCCGCGAAAACGCTCCTTGGTTGGATCGTCCAAAGGTCGATAAGGGCTAGCTCAGATAAAAAAAATTCCGACGATCAGCGCAGCGGGCGCACTGCGACGCCGCGGCTTGCGAGGTATTTTTTGCACTCGCCAATGGTGTATTCGCGGAAATGAAAGATCGACGCGGCGAGAGCGGCGCTCGCCCTGCCTTCGGTAAGTCCCTCATAAATATCTTCAAGGTTGCCGACGCCGCCTGAAGCGATGACCGGTATGGCGATACGATCGGAGATTGCGCGTGTCAAGCGCAGATCATAGCCGGTTTTGGTGCCATCCCGATCCATGCTGGTTAAAAGAATTTCGCCGGCGCCCGACTGCTCCATTCGTTCCGCCCAAGCGCACGCGTCAATGCCGGTGGGGTTTCGGCCGCCGTGGGTAAAAACTTCCCAGTGATCACCGACCCGCTTGGCATCGATCGCTACGACGATGCATTGGCTACCGAACATTTCTGCCGCTTCGCGGACGAACTCGGGACGATTGACCGCGCCTGTGTTGATCGAGACTTTGTCAGCACCGGCCCGGAGAAGATCGCGGATATTTTCCGTCGTGTTGATCCCGCCGCCGACCGTGAGCGGGATAAAAACCTGCTCGGCCGTGTGTGCCACGACGTCGAGAATGATGCCGCGATTTTCGTGGGAAGCGGTGATGTCCAGGAAGCAAAGCTCGTCGGCGCCCTCCCGGTCATAGACTCGCGCGACTTCAACCGGGTCGCCCGCGTCGCGAAGATCGAGGAACCTTACCCCTTTAACTACCCGTCCAGCTTTAACGTCGAGACATGGAATGATTCGCTTGGCCAGCATCGATAACCGGGAGTTTAATGAAACGAGACCGCGATCACAACTCACCCGTCTATTTACGAAGGTGGCGCGGCGATCCTATCTAAATCTAAGCCAACCCAATGCAATATCCGAATTTTCAGGTTGGGAATCAGGCGACAGCGTCTCAGGAAAATTGGTAGCTCTTGGGAGCTTAAAAGTAGATTTGGGCAGCAAAGCCAACGTCGGCTTTTAGCTGCTCGCACAACATTTGCCTCAGGATGTACTACTTTTGGCTTGACAGATGGGAAAAATATGGATAGAAGCGAGCATTTTCTGCCCAATCTATCCGGCCTACGGCCTAATTATGTGTATTTAGTATACAACTTTAGGCTTGACAGAATGTTACAGTTGGGCTAAAAGTCGCCAAAAGTATTAGTTAAGACATAAAATTCTTGGAGGCAAAAGGAGGTACAATGAAGAAGAGGTTCGTGAAATTAGCACTGTTTTCAGCGGTGCTTTTTGCTGCGGCCCCGGTCTTTGCGCAGAGCGTGGATGAGAAGATTCAGGCGCTTGAG
>JBLMXG010000244.1:0-23013 GCA_050257635.1 Chloroflexota bacterium | reverse complement strand
AGCTGGTCGAGATAGAGTTGGATGCCCGGCTCGGTCGGATAGGGTACCCGGCGCGTGAGCTTCAGGACGATTTCGTTGTAGGCCTCTTCGAGGCTCTTGGGTCCTTGACCGCGAGATATTTCTGCAAAATTTTCTGCGATCCCTTGGGATTGGTCAAGTTGAAATGAACCGCCTCGACGTAGGCGCGCATGAAGCGGCGCACCGTGTCGGGTTTTTTCTTGATATAATCGCGGGTGACGGCGACGCCGTTTTGCTGCCACTCGACGTCGAGCTTGGTGAAGTCAAGCAGCGGGCGCAAGCCGATTTCCTTCGCTTTCAGAGTTTCCGGAGCCTGCAGAAGCGTCGCCTGCAGGGCGTTGCTCTGCATCGCCGCCAGGCGAGCTGGGATGGAGCCGGACTGCACGTAGGTGATGTCATTTTCTTTGATGCCGTATTTTTCCAGCACCGTCACGGCCGAAGCGTTGTCGGCGCCGCCGATGCGGCTGACACCGAAGCGCTTTCCTTTCAGGTCTTCGACTTTCTTGATCTGGTCCGTAACAAAAAGCACGTAGGGGAACCGATTGGCCGCGCCGGCGATGATCACTGCCCCCGAGCCGCTGAGATTGCTGGCGATGACGGCCGAGGCTCCGGTGTGGACAATCGGCGTTTCCCCGCCGACCAGCGCGGCGACAGCTAGAGGCGCGCCGACCAGCAGCACCAACTCGACGTCCAAGCCATGCTTTGCGAACAGACCCAACTCTTTAGCGGCCCAGACATTGGCCTGGGTCGGCGCGATTACCGTGTAGGCGACCCGGAGTTTTTCCATCTGGCCCTGCGCGCGCGCCGTCGAATCGGTCATTGATGACAGCGGCGCGGCGCACAGAAGCGAAACGAAGAGACGCGCGAAAAAAGTTCTCATCAGGTTATTCCTCGCTCAATGAATAATTTTATCCGGCCCGCAGGGTCAATATCTCAACTTTTCACGCATAGCAATGGATGAAACCGATCGGAAGGATGCCAAAGCGCCGATCAGACCGCCGCCCGCCAGGGCATGAGACGGCGATCCAGATATTGAATGATCGCCAGCAGGGCGACGGCGAGCAGAATAATGGTCAGGAGGGTTGCAAACAGGGCGCTCGAATTGAACGACGCGCTGAAGGTCATCAGCATGGCGCCGAAGCCGACCGCGGCAAGTATCATTTCGCCGGTGACCATGCCGAGCACGGCGCGGCCCATGCCGAGGCGAATGCCGGCCATAATCATCGGCAGAGCCGCGGGCAGAATCACTTTCAAAAATAACTCGCTCTCGCGCGCGCCGAAGGAGCGCGCCATTTCGGTCAGGGTCGGATCGACGCTGCGCACACCGGCGGTAGTATTGATCGCGATGATGACGAAGGCGAACAGGAAAACGATCCAGACCCGCGATTGCAGCCCCAGACCAAAAGCGATCACGAGAAAAGGTATGAAAGAAATCATCGGCACGGCGAGCAGCGCGGTCATGTAAACGTCCAAAAACGATTCGAGCCGCCGATACCGGCCCATTAAAAGTCCCAGCGGCACGCCGAACAGCACCGAGATAAAAAATCCGATGAAGAGCGCCTGCAGGCTAATGGCAAGGGCGTGGAAAAGCTGCCCGGTGACGAGCAACTCCAGCCAGACGGTGATGACCCTGCTCAGCGGCGGCAGTAGATGGGCGTCGCCGGTGTGCCCGGCTGCCTCCCAAATCAGTCCAAGCGTGAAAAGCGAAATAATTCTAAGCGTGCCCGCCTTCATGACATTATTTGCGCCCGATCTTTTTGAGCACTCGATCCAGCGGACCGGTGTCGAATGCTTGCTTGAAGGTTACCGCATTTTTCTTAAGCAGGCCGGACTCCTCGAAAAACTTGATGCTCGCTTCGCCGCGCTGGCGGTCGGCGCCGCCGTTGACATCCCATATTCTCAGCTCTTTGTACGTTGCCGCAATCGCATCGACGAGCCCGGGTTTGGTTTCGGGCAGCAGTCTTAGCGCAGTTTCTTTGACCAATGCCGGACGCGCTTCGGCGCTGCGATGCGCTCTGAGAATCGCTTCGAGCACGGTTTCCACGAGGGCGCCGTTCTTTTGCACATAATCGGCGCGGGCGAAGTACATCGAGCCGATGAGCTGAGGGAAAATCTTCGCATAGGAGATCAGGACGTGGAACTGGCCCGGTTTGGCGTTGAGGATGTTCAGGACATCGGCGATTTCAGCCGGTGTGGCATCCAATTGGCCGCGCATCAAGGCCTCCGCGCGCACTTCAGAGCCGGGGATGATCATCCAGTTGGGCGTGATCTTGTAGTGCTGCGCCATCCATTTGACCAGCGCTTCGGTGACCGTGATCGGCGCATGATAGCCAACCCGTTTGCCGTCCAGTTGTTTGGGATCTGTAATGGACACCGGCGTGACCAGTTGCCATTCGTTGCGCACCTCCTCGCCGATGATGCGGACACTGAGGCCGCTCTCGACGGCTTTCACCACCGCAATGCCGGCAGCGGAGCCCATGTCGGCTTCGCCGGCGACGACGGCTTGCACGGCTAGCTCGGTCTTGGGGAAAAACGTCGGCACGACCTCGATCCCCTGCTTCTTGAGCTGTTCCCAGGCGAGCAGGGAGGGGATATCGCCCATGTCCGCCGAGGACGGATAGGCGAAACGAACTTTCTTTTGCGCCCGCGCTTCGGCGCTCCAGGTAAGACCGACGGCGATGATGAGAAGCAGCACCGATAATTTCGCGAGTGAATTCCTCATGGGCGTTTCTCCTCCGTCATTGTTTTTAGCCCCACCTCTTTCCTTCCCCGCATGCGGGGGATGAAGGAGGGGGAACTGACTATTCGATCGCGATTTCCGCCTTCCATCCAGTGAGTCGGCGGTCGAGCCATTGCACCGCCTTCATCGTGATTAACGCCACCAGCAAAACCGTGAGAATTACTGCGAACAGCGAGTCGGTGGCAAAGGCCGAGCCGTATTGCATGATCATGGCGCCGATGCCGGTGAGCGTGAGCAACATTTCCGCCGTGACCATGCCCTTGACCGCGCGGCCCATGCCGAGGCGCAGCCCCGCCATGATCGCCGGCATCGCCGCCGGCAGCATGATCTTGAAAAAAACTTCTCTTTCTCTCGCGCCGAAAGAGCGCGCCATCTCGACCAGAACCATGTCGACCTGTTTCACGCCGGTCATGGTGTTGATGATGATGACGAACACCGCGAAGAGAAAAACCACCGCGATGCGTGATTCGACGCCGAGGCCAAACCACAGGATCAGCACCGGAACGAAGGCGGTAGTCGGCGCCGACATGAACGCGTTCACGTAGAGATCGAGAAAATGCTCGACGGCGCGGAAACGTCCCATCAGAAGCCCGAGCACCACGCCGACCGATACGGCGAGGCAAAAGCCGATGGCGAGCGTGGCAAGGCTCATGCTCAAGTTGGCCAGCAGCTTGCCGCTCACCAAAAGCTTCCACCAGGCGGTGCCGATTTGTGACAAGGGAGGGATAAGCGTGGACTGCGCCGCTCGTCCCGCGACTTCCCACAATAGGGCGAGGGAAAGCATCGAGAGAAGGTTGGTGCTGTGGCGACTATTCAATCGTGGTTCTCCATCGCTATCTTGAGGCTTTCCCAGATGTAGTTGGTCAGGTCGACGAACTTGGCATCGCGCCGCACTTCCTCGGACACACGCGGGCGCTGTAGCGGCACGTCGAGGATTTCCGCGACTCTGCCGGGCCGCGGCGTCATCACGACGACCCGGTCGGAAAGATAGACCGCTTCGTCCATGCTGTGGGTGATGAAAATCACCGTCTTTCGCTCGCGCTGCCAGAGATTGAGGAGCTCTTCCTGCAACAACTGGCGGGTCTGAGCATCTACCGCCCCGAAGGGTTCGTCCATGAGCAGGATGGACGGATTGACCGCCAGCGCTCGGGCCAGACCGGCGCGTTGCTGCATGCCGCCGGAAAGTTCGTGTGGGTAGTGATTTTCAAAGTCGGCCAGACCGACGCGTCTCAAATAATCGCGGGCGGTTTTTGTCCGCTCTTCTTTGGACAATTGGCGCAGCTCCAGACTGAACTCGACGTTGGCGAGAACGGTGCGCCAGGGCAGCAGGGCGAAGGATTGAAAGACTACGGCACGGTCCGGGCCCGGCGCGGTGACCTGCTTGCCGTCGATCAGGATCTTGCCGCTGTCGTACGGAATCAGGCCGTCAATCATTTTCAAGAGCGTCGTTTTCCCGCAACCGCTCGGGCCGATGATGCTGATGAATTCATTCTCGTGGACGGAAAGACTCACATCCGCCAACGCCTTGATCTCCGTCGTCTGTTCTTTGACGGTCTTGTGAAAACTCTTCGAGACCCCTTGGATCTCAACCAGGGATTCGGACTCGTTCAAATCGTTCAAGACGTTCAATCCGTTCAAGGCGTTTGCGGGTCCGAGCAGTTGTCGGACGTTTTGAACAAGTTGAACTGCTTGAGCGTTTTGAACCGGGCTTTCATTTACCCGTGATCGCGTCATCGTCCTTGCCGGGCTCGTAAGGCCGCGCGTCGCGCGCCAGATCGATTCGATTCAACACTTCGTCCGGCGCCTGCGCTTCCTTGGGAAAATGGTAAGGCGGCAGCGGCTTGGTGGCATCGAAGATCAGCTTGGTTTCCATCGGCCCCTTTTCCAGGCGGTTGAAGCCGTAGGCGGTGGGATTCAAGTGCGACCCGATGATGTTGGGAATAATCACCAAGTCGCGATCGGCCTGAAAGCGCATGGCGAGCGCCCAGAGCACCTGCGTTTCATTGAACACATCGACGTCGTCGTCGACGACGATAACATGCTTGATGTTAGGATCGGTGACGAAGGCTGCGAGCGCGGCCTGCTTGGGGTCGCCTTCGGCTCTTTTCTTTACCGAGATGTAACAATGGGAGCGGGCAGCGCCGGAGATTGGCATGTTGACCCCGGTAGTGCTCGGCACGACTTCCTGGATGCGTTTCAGCAGGCTGCCTAATCTCGGCGCAGCGCCGATGATGTTGTGCTCAAAGTGGGCGCTGTGGATGCATTGGTAAATCGGATTCTTGCGCATGGTGATCGCGGTGACTTCGATGTAAGGCTGCTCGCCTTCTTTGTAATAATAATGCGGCCACTCGCCGAAGGGACCTTCGTAGTGGCGTTTTTTCGGCGGCACGATGCCTTCGATAATGATCTCGGCGCGGGCCGGCACCATGAGGTTCACGGTCTCGGCCTTAACGACTTCCAACGGCTCGCCCAAGAACGCGCCGGCGATTTCCATTTCGGAGCCGACGCCGGCTTGTTTGCTGACCGCGGCCATGTTCAAAGCCGGGTGATGGCCGATGGCGAGCGCCACTTCCATCGGCTCGTTGTGATCCTCATATTCCGCCCGCACGTAATTGGCATGATTGGCCGGGTTGACCATAAGCCCCAACTGCCTTTTGCCTTGCTTCTGGTGACGGTAGAGGCCGACGTTTACCGCCCCTGTGCCGCGCTCCTTGCAGATCATCGCCGCGGCGTTGACGTAGGCGCCGGCGTCGCCTTCGTTGATGGTCAAAACGGGCAAAAGATCGAGGTCGGCGGCCTCGCCTTTGAGAATGACCTCCTTGCAGGGCGCATCCTTGGCGGAAACCTCCTTGACCGGAACCGGGTTGTGCTCGCGATGGGCCAAGTCCTTGACCATTTGCGGCACCGAGGGCGAGCCCAATGAGAGTGCCAGCCTTTCGTAGGTGGCGCCCAGATTCATCACCAAGGGTATCTTCGATCCTTTGATGTTCTTAAAAAATACCAGGGGGAATTCGTTTCTCCGTTCAAACTTCTCGACGATGGCGCTGGCTTCGTAACGGGGATCGACTTCCTTATCGACGACCACGACATCCCTGGGTCGCTTCTCCAGCAATTCATCCAAGTAACTGCGAAAGTCTTTGGGCATTGGGGCTTCCCTCCGGCTTAGGTTCGATTCCAGGTGCTCCGCGCCGGGAAATAATGCCTCCCGGCCGATGCTCATCCTATGCGCGCAATCGCGCGCGGCTGTCAAGTTCCACTTTGCTTGACAGCTCTTAGCCCTTCTTTGTAACAGTGGAGCGGGTCCATGAAGATATCGAAGCTGCCGGTCAAATGGGGCATCAGCCTGCCCAACCGCGGTGCCCTGTTCGGGCTCACCGATGCCGACGAGTTGATCGAAACTGCCGTAGTCGCCGAGCGGTCCGGGGTATTCGACTCGGTCTGGTTCGGCGATAGTTTGATCCACAAGCCGCGCCTGGAGGCGATTACCATGCTCGCGGCCGTGGCGACACATACAGAGAAAGTGCGGCTGGGGACGATCTGCATGGCTTCTTTTCCCGTGCGCCATCCGGTTTTGCTGGCCATTCAGTGGGCGTCCCTCGATCAGATTTCCAAGGGAAGGACGCTGCTCGGCGTCTGTATCGGCGGCGCGCACGAAGGCGAGCTCAGGGCTTTCGACGTCAAGCGCGAGGAACGGGTCGGGCGGATGAAAGAGGGGATCGAGCTGCTAAGGCAAATTTGGAGCGATCGGGAAGTCGCGCACCGCGGCAAATATTACACGTTGGAAGGCTACAACATCGTGCCCAAACCAGTGCAAAAGCCGCCGCCGATCTGGATCGCCGTGAGTCCCGAGCGCGAGCAGGTCGGCGATAAAGTGGTCGATCAGGCGATGCGCCGGGTGGCGATGCTGGCGGACGGCTATATCACCATGGGCGTGACCGCGGCAGAACTAGGAAAACGTTTGAAAGTCATTCAACAAACTGCGAATGAGATCGGCAAGGATCTCGCCACCTTCGAAGTGGCGATCCACGGCATGGTCAACGTCAACGACGACAAACAGGCGGCTTACGCCCAAGCGAAAGATTACTTCGATCATTACTATGGTCCGACCTATCCGCCGGAAAACTTGATCAAGGTCTGGCTTGCCCACGGTCCCCCCAAGGATTGTGCTCGGCTCATTCAAGAGTGGATCGACATGGGCATTACAACACCGGTCCTGCGCTTTACCGCCAACGACCAGCTCGGCCAGGTAAAACGCTTTATCGACGAGGTGGTGCCGCTTTTGCGGTTGCAGGGGTAACGCGAGGGTTGATAAAGATGCTGGAGTATTGGAGTGATGGAGTCGTGGAGTGTTGGTCGAATTCCGAAACCATTACTCCAACACTTCAGGACTCCAATCGAGTTCAATGAGGTTGTCTCATGTTTGAAGATCTCAGGGGCTTTTTAGCTCATCTCGAAAGCCAGAAGCAGTTGCTGCGGGTCAAAGACGAAGTCGATGTCAAGTACGAGATCGCCGCCGGCATGCGCAAGACTTCGGACATCGAAGGTCCGGCACTGTTGTTTGAAAATATCAAAAGCCATCCCGGCTGGAGGGTTCTGGGCGGACTCTTCGCAACCCGAAAACTCGTGGCCCTCGGTCTCGGCGTGCCACAAGAGCAGATGCTCGATCGCTATATGACGCTGGAAGACAAGCACATCCCGCCCGAGATGGTTGCAAACGCGCCCTGCAAAGAGATCAAGTGGACGGGAGATCAGGTCGATTTGTCAAAGCTGCCAATCGTCACGCACGCGAGTAAGGATTGCGGGCCGTATATCACGATCGGCGTGCAGGTGGGAAAAAATCCCGACACGGGCATCCGCAATCTCTCGATCCACCGCATGCTCGTTCTCGGCAAGGATCGGCTTTCTCTGTGGGCGCCGGCGGACCATCACCTGGGCCGGATGATCTTGATGGCTGAAGAGAAAATGCAGGGCTTGGAAGTCGCCACCGCCATCGGCGTCGATCCTGCCATCGTGGTCGGCTCGCAAGCAAAGGTGCCGTTCGGCATCGACGAGTTCTATGTCGCCGGCGGCTTGCGCGGCGCGGCCGTCAAATTGACCAAGTGCGAAACCATCGACGTGGAAGTTCCCGCTTACGCCGAAATCGTGATCGAAGGCGTGACGATTCCCGGCGAGCGCGTCGCCGATGGGCCGTACGGTGAATATCCCGGCTGCTACAGCGAGGCGAAGCAGGCGCCGGTGCTCAAAGTCACCGCGATCACCATGCGGCAAAATCCGATCTATCAGACGGCGCTCACCGGCATGCCGGTGACGGAAAATCACACGCTGATCGAATACGGCAATGCCGCCTTGGTGTTTCGCGAAGTGAAAAAGATCGTCCCCGAGGTGCGCGGTGTCAACATGACGCCGGGCGGAACCTTTCGCCACCATGTGGTGGTATCGATTAAAAAGCGCGCCGAGAACGAAGGGCGAAACGTCATCCTGGCACTCTTGTCGATGGGCATCGGCCTCAAGCAGGTGATCGTTGTCGATGACGACATCGATCCTTTCGATCCGATGCAGGTGGATTGGGCGATGGCGACGCGCTTTCAAGCGGACAGAGATGCGATTATCATTCCGCGCATCGCCTGTTCGACGCTCGATCCCTCCTGTCAGGAAGCGCGCGTCACCGCCGGTCTGGGCATCGACGCCACGGCGCCGATGAAGGACCGCTGGCGCTTCGAGAAAGTGGAGATTCCCGGGGTGGATAAAGTGAAATATATTTAAGATTCGGGAAAAACATTACTCGCGCAAAGGCGCAAAGGACGCCAAGGTCGGAAAATTAGGAAAATCTTCTTAACTTAGCGTCTTCGCGGCTTGGCGAGAGAAATTTATAAAATCCAGCGTATGTGATGAAAAACTTCGATTACCTGGAACCGACGTCGGTGGCCGAAGCCTGCGCGCTGCTCAAGCAGCACAGCGGGGAGGCGAAAGTTTTTGCCGGCGGCGCCCACGTCACGATTCTCATGAAGCAAGGGCTCTATCAGCCCAAAGCCTTGGTCAACATCAAGCACATTGCCGCGCTCAAGGGCATCAGCTTCGATGCTGACGATGGCTTGGTCATCGGCGCGTTGGTTACGCATCGCGAGCTCGAAAGTTCGCAGCTCGTTAAAGAAAAGTTTCCGGTTTTATGCGAAGCGGAGAGAGAGGTCGCCAACATCCGTGTGCGTCACATGGGCACGGTTGGCGGCAATCTCGCTTCCGGTGAGCCGCTTACGGACCTGCCGCAGATATTTATCGCTCTCGATGGGAAGGTGAAAATTACCGGGCCGGGCGGCGCGCGCGTGCTTCCCGTCGAAGAGTTGTTTCTTGATTTTTACACGACGAGCCTCACGGCGGACGAAATCATCACGCAGGTCGTGATCCCGCCGTTTCCGGCAAACGCCGGTATTGAATACATTCGCTTCTCCAGCAGCTCGGTGGTGGACAAACCGTCGGTGGGTGTGGCCGTGCGGTTGACGTTGAACGAGGAAGCCGTGCAGACAGCACGCATCGTCCTAGGCTGCGTCGGTCCAGCGCCGGTGCGCGCGCGCAAGGCTGAAGCGCTGCTTGTGGGAACTGAAGTGACACCGGAATTAGCCGTCGAGGTTGGCAAACTGGCGTCGCAAGAATGCAGTCCAACCGGCGATCTGCGCGGCTCCGAACAGTATAAGAGGGCGATCGTCGGCACACTGGTGAAGCGCGCGCTGACTGCGGCATATAACAAAGCACTGTGAGCGCATGACAGAAGCGTCCGCAGCACAGTTGTTCTGGTTTCCGATTCCAAATTCCTTTCCCCTTGACGGGGAAAGGTTAGGATAGGGGCGCCGAGCTAGATACCAGGCAGGGACGCTGCACCCCTACTCTAACTCTCCCCCGTCAAGGGGGAGAGGATCGGATTGCAGGATGTTCGACATGCAGGCTTGTTCGCTCGGAAATTCTTGCAGCGCGGCATAGCGATGAACCGAAAGAGAATTTCACTGAAAGTCAACGGCCAGGAACGCAGCGCGGAGGTCGAGTCGCGCACGACGCTGCTGGAGCTCGTGCGCGAGCAGTTCGGCCTCACCGGGGCGAAACTCGGCTGCGACATTCAAGTTTGCGGCGCGTGCACGCTGTTGGTTAACGGCAAGCCGGTGAGCGCTTGTTCCTTTTTGGCCGTCGACACCGACGGCGCTGAAGTCTTGACCGTCGAGGGATTGGGCGCTAGAGACGCGCTCCACCGGCTGCAGGAAGCGTTTATGGAATTCGGCGCGCTGCAATGCGGCTACTGTACCTCGGGGTTTCTTCTCACGGCCAAGGCGTTGCTCGATGAGTGCCCGCGGCCGTCGGAACAGCAGATTCGCGATTATCTAGGGGGAAACTTTTGCCGCTGCGGCTGCTATCAAGAAATTGTGCAGGCAGTGAAAAACGCAGCAACGAGCTGATTTGATCTAAACGAAAATTTGGCGGTTTTATCTCCTTCCTTAATTTTCCCCCGCTCGCTGGGGAGGAAAGAGGCGGGGAAAAAGATCGACACGAGATAACGCTTATGGAGACGACTCAAATCGGCAAATCCTATCGACGTTTGGATTACCAGACTAAAGTAACCGGCAGAGCGCAGTATCTCGCCGACATGAGTGTGCCGGGCATGTGCTATGGAAAAATTCTCCGCAGTCCTTTTCCGCACGCTCGCGTGCGCGCCATCGACGTTTCAAACGCGTTAAAGGTAGCCGGTGTCCTGGCCGTGCTCACGCGGGACGATATTCTGCACGACGAAGGCATCGAGCCTTACTATGGTCCGGTGTTCAAAGATCAGACCATTGTCGCTGTGGAAAAAGTTCATCATGTGGGCGATCCAGTGGCGGCAGTGGCGGCGCTCACGGCCGATGCGGCTGAAGAGGCGTTGAAGCTGATCGAAGTCGACTATGAAGAATTGCCGGCGGTGCTCGACGTACACGAGGCTTTGAAACCGGGCGCAACGTTGGTTCACGAGTCGGTAAAGCTACCGACCTCGGGGTTCGCCGATCTCGCCGAGATCAAACCCGTTGAGGGCACCAACATTTGTACGCACTTCAAACTCATCCGCGGCGATATCCAAAAAGGATTTGCCCAAGCCGATCGCGTTTTCGAAGACGTCTTTACCCTGCCGGCAACGCAGCATAGTTTTCTCGAAACCCATGCCTGCATCGCCGCCGTCGACCCGGGCGGCCGGATTACCGTCTGGGCGACGACGCAAAATCCCTTCGTCGTGCGCACCCAGCTCGCCAATATTTTCAAAGTGCCGGTGTCGAAGGTGCGCGTCATCGTGCCCTACTTGGGCGGCGGCTACGGCGGCAAAGTCTATCCGAAGGTCGAGCCGATCACGGTCGCGTTGGCGCAAAAAGCCGGGCGGCCGGTGCGGGTCGTGTTGTCGCGCGAAGAAGTCTTTTACACCATCACCAAACACGCCGCCGTGATCCGCATGAAGACCGGAGTCAAACACGATGGCACGCTGGTGGCGCGCGAGTGCGAAATCCATCTTGACACCGGCGCGTACGCCGAGATCGGCCCGCGGGTGGCGAAGAAATCCGGTTACACGGCGGCGGGGCCGTATCGAATCCCTAATCTCAAAATCGATTCCTATTCCGTCTACACCAACAAGCCGCCGGCGGGCGCGTTTCGCGGATTCGGCGTTTCGCAATCGGCCTGGGCCGTCGAATCGCAGATGGACATTATCGCCGCCGCGCTCAAAATCGATCCCTTAGAGCTCAGAAAGAAAAACGGGTACAACGAGGGCGATAAGTTCGTGACCGAGGAGACGTTGCGAGCGGTGGGGCTCAAAGAGTGTCTGGATGAAGTCGCAAAGTCAATTGGATGGGAAAATAGATCATTTAAAAGTTCAAGTGTTCAAGGTTTAAAGTCAGACTCTGTACGACGTGGCAAGGGACTCGCCTGCATGATCAAGGCGACGATCACGCCGTCGATCTCCTCGGCGGTAGTAAAGCTCAACGAGGATGGAAGTCTATCCATCTATAGTGGAACCGTGGAGATGGGTCAGGGCTCGGAGACTGTGCTGGCGCAGATCGCCGGAAAAGAACTGGCGATTCCGCTGCAAAGAATCCAGGTGCTCGGCGTCGACACCGACGTGGTGCCGTACGATTTGACGACCTCTTCGAGCCGCTCGACCTTTCACATGGGCAAGGCGGTGCAGCTCGCGGCCCAGGACATTCGGTGTCAGCTCAAGCAGATTGTGGCAACCGAATACGGCGTTCCCGAGGAAAAGATCAGCTTCGTTGACGGCAAGATTCGTCTTCCGGAAAGCCAGCTCGACTACGCCGAGGTGATGTTCAAGCGCTTCGGCATGCAGGGCGGCACGCTGGTCGGTGAAGGGCAAGTCAAAACCTCGACCAAGAATGAATACGGCGAGAAGAGCACTTCGGCATTCTGGTTTCTCGCCGCTGGTGCTGCAGAAGTGGAGGTTGACGTCGATACCGGCAAGTTTAAGCTGCTTAAATATGCCGCCGCCGTCGATGTCGGCAGGGCGATTAACCCGCTCGGCTGCCGCCAACAGCTCGCCGGCGCCGCGATCACGGGCATCGGTCAGGCGATGTTCGAAGAGATCGCCTACGACAACGGACAACTGATCAATCCCAACCTGGTCGATTATGTTTTGCCGGCGCTCGGCGACATGCCTTCGGTGATCGATCCGATCTGCGTGGAAACTCCGGATCGGAACGGTCCCTTCGGCGCCAAAGGCATCGGCGAGAGCGCGCTGATTCCGGTCGCCCCGGCCATCGCCAACGCGATTTTCGATGCCGTCGGCGTGCGGATCAAAGACTTGCCGATCAAAGCCGAAAAGATTTATCTTGCCCTGAGTGAAGCGAATTCTTAGACTCGTATGACTTCCGGTATGAAGAAACTCTCCACCAGAGTGAGCTTTATCTTCGCTTTGTTCGGGGTAGCCGCTATTTTTGCCGCGTGCAATTCGGAAGTCCTCGAACGCCAGGCGGAACAGATCCGCCAGCAGGAAGCCGAGATCGCGCGGCAACGCAAAGAACTCGAAGCACTCGCCGCCGGCCAGCAGGTTCAAGACCAAAAACAAAAGGACTGCATCCGCGCCTTTCGCGACTATTTCGACAAAGCGCAGTCATCAACCAACCGGGAGGAAGCGATTTCGCTCTATCGCCAAGGCTTGACGATCTGCCCGGATGACGACGTTGCGCACTACGAGTTGGGCCGGGCGCTCGCCGATGCCGGCCGGCTGGATGAGGCGGAACAGTCGTTCCAAGCTGCGCTTAAAATCAACCCCGATTTTGCCGACGCGAAAAAACAGCTAGACGCCATCCGAAAGAACCGCTGATCCGTTCAAGCTTTTTTCACCCTGTGGTTAAGCTGGAGGCTCTATGATTAAAGCGCTGACCGCGCTTTTCGTTCTGTCGCGCCGTTCACATCGCCACTTTACGCCGTGGACAAAAGCAAGGCTGTCGCTCGACGCTCGTTCTTTAAAAACATTGAAGATATTTCAAAGATCAGGCCCACGGAACTTTGCTTTACCTGGGCAAGGCGCATATATTCTGCGGGCGCCTGATCAAGGAGGGTCTCACTGTATGACCGCGAGGAAAATATTTTTCGCTTGGCTGATTGCAATTCTGTTCGTTCACGGAGGTCCGCCCCACTGGGCGTACGCCGCAGACATTCAAATGCAAGTACAGGCGGCACCGACAAGCCAAAGCACGCCCTCTCCCACCGGCAAATTGTTGACGATCGAAGACGCAGTCCGCATCGGCTTGGACAATCAACCAAAGATCAAATCGGCTAACGAGCGCGTCGGCTCGCAAACCGCGGTGCTCGGCCAACAGATGGCGGCTTACTACCCAACCATTAGCATGACTAATTCCTACCGGACCGCCCAAACGAGCACCAACGGTGGCAACGATCATGCCGCGGATGCTTTTGCGAGCATTGCGAGCTTCAACATGACGCTTTACAACTTCGGCAAGCGCGAAGGCAACGTTCAGGCAGCGCGGGAGACGTTGAACGCGACTAAGCAAGACTACGAAACCACTACGCAGGATACCATCCTGGCGATCAAGCAGGCCTATTACCTCTATTTGGGGGCCCAGGCGATCGTCAACGTGCGGAAAGACACGGTGCGCAATCGCGAGCTTTTGGTGCGCCAGGCGCAGGGATTTTTCGACGTCGGCACCCGCGCAAAGATCGACGTCGCTCGCGCCGAAGCCAATCTTTACAGTGCGCAGGCGGACTTGATCGCCGCCGAGAACGCAGTCAAGGTGGCGTGGGTGACCTTGCGCAACACCATGGGGTCGCCGCGCCTTCCCGAGCAGCCGGTGGCGGAAGATTCGCCAGAGATTGTGATCTCGATGAATCTTGCCGAAGCAAGAAATATCGCATACGGCGCGCGCACAGAGCTAAAAAGCTTCGATGCACAGAAGCGCGCGTCGGATCAATTGATCGCCACCGCGCGGCGCAGCCACCTGCCCGATATTATTTTCGACGCGAGTTACGGCCGGCGGCATGTGAGCGATCAAGCCTCGTTCAACACCTTTCCGCTGCAACCGACCTGGTCGGTGCAGTTGAGCTTGAACATCCCGATTTTCGATGGGTTCCGCACGACCAATCGGGTCGAGGAGACCTTGCACAACTATTATAACGTCAAGGCCCAGGAAGAGGACCGCAGACAGCAGATTGCGCTGGAGGTCGAGCAGAGTTACCTTAGGGTGGTGGAATCCCAGGAACGAATCAAAGCCACGGAGTCGGCGGCCAAGGCGGCGAAGGAAAACCTCGATCTGGCGCGAGGGCGTTATGAGGTGGGTGTCGGCTCGATCATAGAGATCACCGACGCCGAAACCCTTTACACCGACGCGCAAACCACCTATATACGCACAGTTTATGATTATAAAATTGCCGATGCCCAGCTTGCTCGGGCGATGGGTGATAGCCGGGTAGCGGTTCTCAAACCGGGATCGATCAAATAAACCGTTTTCCCGAAAAGGGGTTAATTAGAAGTTCTTATGAATCGTACTCTCTGGATCGCTGCATTTGTGGTGGTGGTCGGAGGCCTCGCTGGTTTCCAACAGTATTCGTCCTGGTCTCTCAACAAACCCCGGAGCAATGCACCGACTGCGACTGAGCAGGACGCGACGCGAAACGCTCAAACCGGTCAGGGGCGCGGCGGCCGTTCGCGAGGCAACGCGGTGGTGCCAGTGGTAGTGGTCGCGGCAGTGCAAAAAACCGTTCCGCTGCAGGTTCGCACCGTGGGCAACGTTGAAGCTTTTTCAACAGTCTCGGTCAAGAGCCAGGTGACCGGCGTGCTTATGCAAGCGCACTTTAGAGAGGGCCAAGACGTAAAGAAGGGCCAATTGCTCTTCACCATCGATCCGCGCCCGTTTGAGGCGGCGCTCAAGCAAGCCGAGGCGAACTTGGCGCGCGACACCGCGCAACTGAACAATTCGCGCCAGCAGGTCAAGCGCTACGCCGAGTTGGTCGAGAAACAATATGTCTCGCGGGAACAATACGACCAGATCAAAACCAACGCCGACGCCGGCGCAGCGATCGTGGAAGCCGATAAGGCCGCAGTGGAAAATGCCAAGGTGCAGTTGAGCTATTGCTATATTTATTCTCCGATCAATGGACGGGTGGGGAGCTTGCTGGTCAACGAAGGGAACTTGGTCCGAGTCAACGATAGCGCGCCGCTCGTGGTGATCAACCAGATCAACCCGATTTACGTGACCTTTTCTGTCCCCGAGCAACACCTTACCGATCTCAAACGCCATAGCGCCGAGGGCGCTTTGAGCGTGGACGCCAGCTTTGCTTCAGACGAAGGTCGGCCGGAGCGGGGAAAATTGGATTTCATCGACAACGCGGTCGACCGGTCCACAGGGACGGTCAAACTCAAAGGCGTTTTCGCGAATTCCGAACGGCGCCTGTGGCCCGGCCAGTTCGTCAACGTGGCTTTGACGCTGACGACTCAGCCCGATGCTGTTGTCATTCCTTCCGAGGCCGTTCAAGTCGGTCAAAACGGGCAACATGTCTTCGTCGTCAAGGACGATAACCGAGTCGAAATGAGACCGGTGACCCTGGCTCGGACCGACGAAGGCGAAGCGATTATCTCCAAAGGACTGACTCCGGGCGAGCAAGTGGTGCGCGAAGGGCAATTCTTGCTTGGACCGGGCTCGCGCGTGGAAGTGAAGAACCGGCCAAGTACTGCGGCAGACACCAAGGACGGCGGGAAGCGGCAGCCAAGGCGGTCGAAAGCCGCCGGTGACAATGCCGCACCGGTAAAGAAATCTGAGGGCGGCACGGCTGCCAGTACTATCGAAGGACGTCCCGGCGCGGACCGACCCGGACGCGACCGGGGAGGTCAAAGCTAAAGCCAAAGCGCGAGGCGATCCATGAACATCTCAGGGCTTTTTATTCGTCGGCCAATCACCACGACCCTCGTCATGGTCGGCATTCTCATGTTCGGATTCATGGGTTACAAATCGCTGCCGGTCAGCGATTTGCCGCCAGTCGATTTTCCCACCGTCGTGGTCAGCGCCAATCTTCCGGGCGCCAGCCCCGACACCATGGCCGCGACTGTGGCCACACCGCTGGAAAAACAGTTCTCGACGATCTCGGGTCTCGACTCGATCAATTCGGTTAGTACCCTCGGCCGTACCCAGATCACGCTGCAATTCAATCTGAACCGGGATATCGATGCGGCGGCGCAAGACGTGCAGTCGATGATCTCGCGCACCTTGCGCGACTTGCCGCCCAACATGAATAATCCGCCTTCCTATCGCAAAGTAAATCCGGCGAACAATTCGATCTTTCTGATGGCCCTGAGCTCCGACTCGTTGCCGCTGTCTACCGTCGACGAATACGCCGAAAGCCTTTTGGCCCAGCGCATTTCTATGGTCAATGGTGTGGCTCAAGTCAACGTGTTTGGCTCGCAAAAATTCGCCGTGCGAATTCAGCTCGACCCAAATCTGCTGGCCGCGCGACAAATCGGCATTGACGACGTCGTGAACGCCGTGCAACGAGGCAATGTCGACCTACCGGTAGGATTGTTAGACGCGCCCAACCGCTCCTTCACTCTGGTTTCGGAAGGCCAGCTCAAGAATGCCGAGGCCTTTAAACCGTTGGTCGTCGCCTATCGCAACGGCGCGCCGGTTCGTCTCCAGGACATTGGCACGGTTGTCGACAGCGTCGAGGACACGCGCGTAGCGAGCTGGTTCAAAGACAAACGGGCGATCATTTTAGGCGTGCAGCGCCAGGCCGGCGCCAATGTCGTCGAAGTGGTCGATGCAATCAAAGAGGTCTTGCCGGAACTGCGCGCGCAAATCCCGCAGTCGATCAAGCTCGACGTTTTCTTCGACCGCACTCAGGGTATTCGCGAGTCCGCTCATGACGTCCAACTGACGCTCATCGGCACGATCGTTCTGGTTATCCTGGTTATTTTTCTCTTTCTCCGCAACCTCTCGGCAACGATCATACCGAGTTTGGCGCTGCCGATGTCGATCGTCGGAACTTTTGCGGTCATGTACCTACTCGATTATAGCCTGGACAACCTTTCGCTCATGGCTCTTACCCTGGCGGTTGGATTTGTCGTCGATGACGCCATTGTCGTTCTGGAAAACATCGTGCGCCATATGGAAGAAGGCGAAAAGCCTTACGAGGCTGCGGTCAAGGGCGCTAAGGAGATCGGATTCACGATCGTCTCGATGACGATCTCCCTGGTCGCGGCATTTATTCCCGTGCTGTTCATGAGCGGTATGATCGGCCGGTTGTTGCGCGAGTTCTCAGTCACGATCTGTGTTGCGATCCTGGTCTCCGGTTTTATTTCGCTCAGCTTAACGCCCATGCTGTGCAGCCGCTTTCTTAAACCGCCGGCGACGCAAAAACATGGCCGGTTGTACAGCTTTCTCGGCGGCTGTCTCGACGCAATGAATCGGGCCTACGAGATTTCGCTCGGCTGGGTCATGAGGCACCATGTGACAACCCTGATCGCTTCGGTGGTCGTGTTGTACGCAACGATTCACATGTTCGGATTGGTGCCCAAGGGATTTATACCGAGTGAAGACACCGGACAGATGCTGATCAACACCGAAGGCGCTGAAGGGGTGTCGACCAGGCAGATGATGGAGTACCAACAGCAGCTGGCAGCGATCGTTGCCAAGGATCCCAACGTAGAGTCGTTTTTCTCAAGCGTCGGTATTGGCGGCAACAGCCTAACTGGAAATTCCGGGCGTATCTTCGCAAAGTTGAAAGACCGTTCCGAGCGGACCAAAAGTACCGATGAGGTTATCCGTGATTTGCGACCGAAACTATCCCGCATTCCCGGCATCCGCGTGTCTTTGCAGAATCCGCCGGTAATCCGCATCGGCGGCCGGTTGAGCCGCAGCCTGTACCAATTCACCCTCCAAAGCACCGACGCGCAGGAACTGTTCCGCTCGGCTTCTCGATTCGAAGAAAGGTTGAAAGCGTTGCCGGAATTCCGCGACGTGGCCAGCGACTTGCAAATCCGCAATCCGCAACTTCAAGTCGTAGTCGACCGCGACAAGATCTCGACCATGGGGATCACGGCCCAGGGTATTTCACAGCGCCAAGTCCAAGAGGCCTTCTGGAATGCGTACGCAACACGGAAAGTCTCGACCATCAACACGCCGAACAACCAGTATGACGTGATTTTGGAGCTGGGTCCCAAATTTCAACAGGATCCGTCTGCGTTGTCGATGCTTTACATTCGTTCAACCACGGGACAGACGGGTACGGCCCAACCGATGGTGCCCCTGGGAGCGGTGGCAAAAATTGTTTATGGCGCCGGGCCTTTGTCGGTCAATCACTCAGGCCAGTTGCCGTCAGTCACGCTCTCGTTCAACTTGCGCGACGGGATCGCCTTGGGCGACGCGGTTGAGACGATCAACCGGCTTGCGCGCGAAACGCTGCCGGGAACCATAAGCACGAGCTTTCAAGGAACCGCGCAGGAATTTCAAAGATCTCTCAGCAGCATGTGGGTGTTGCTCGCCCTGGCAATATTTGTCGTTTACCTGGTGCTGGGGATCCTCTACGAGAGCTTCATTCATCCGCTAACCATACTCTCAGGACTACCGTCTGCCGGTTTGGGTGCGCTCATTGCGCTCTATTGGTTCAGCATGGACTTGAGCATCTACTCGTTCGTCGGTTTGATCATGCTGATCGGCATCGTTAAGAAAAACGCTATCATGATGATCGATTTCGCGCTCGAACGGCAACGAAACGAGGACAAACCGCCGGCGCAAGCGATTTTCGAGGGCGCACTGGTGCGCTTTCGGCCGATCATGATGACCACTATGGCGGCCATCGCCGGGGCTGTGCCGATTGCGTTAGGTTGGGGTGCTGGCGCCGAGGCGCGTCAGCCCCTGGGAATTGCAGTGGTCGGGGGCCTGCTCATCTCACAGGTTCTCACTCTGTACATTACGCCAGTGATTTATCTCTACCTGGAAAAATGCCAAGCATTTGCCATCGCGCTACCGGCGAAGTTGCGCGCCAAGCCGAGAGGCGCCAGCGCTCAACCCGCGACACAGCCGATGGCGGCCAAACTTGACATCGAAAATCCCGCGTCACACGAAATCCCGTAGTTGCACGCATCCAATCGTGATCGCGGCAAATCTTTTCACTTGTGTGCTAGCGCCGCAGACGTAGCGCTAACACAAGACATCGCTCGACAGTCTTGGTTGTGCTCGCCCGATAGCATGCCAGGGAATTATTTCTTACTGATGGAAATCTGGCCAACAGCTCGCTCGCACGATCTCAAATCCGTACGAGATGCAGGGTGAAGTTTTGCTGGGGTCTAATCTCGGGATGGAAACCGACATATGCTGGAGCCGGTCAAGATATCACCGTTCGGCGCGCGCAAGCGCTATGCATGGCGCCAAGTTAAAAAGCACCGGATCGCGATGCAAGATGCGGCATGGGGTTTGGATCGGTCTTTGTGCCAACGGGACTTCTGTCAACTCACCGATCGGCGATCGTTTCGGAAGATGGACGGTCCTGGGCATAAAATTTGGCTATACCCTGCGGTGCGCCAAAGCGCCGTTTATGTGTGCAAAGAAGGGCTCGAAGTTGGGGAAACAAGCGGAGAAACGGTAGGGGCTCCCGATCGTCGAACAGTCTTGATTTTTTATGCTGAGTGCTCGTGTAAGCGCTGGGAGCGAGGTCCACGGTTGACACCACCGATCGCCTTTGGTCCCGCGCGCCATCAAGCCCGAGATAACGGTTTTACCAGCTAAACGGATTGAGCACTTTGCTCATGTTCTCCATGTCCTGGCGGATCTGATCGAAGACCCCTTTCGGCTCATCATCCGAAGTCGACGCCGCCATTTTCGGTTCCGCCGGTCTGGTTCCCGCAGACGCGACCTGAGTTTGTACCGGCCCTCTGACCAGGATCCGAGAAGGTACCTCGGTCGGTCGCTCGCCATCTTCAGACTTTTTAGCTGGCGCAGTGGCTGCGGAAGGGGTTTTCTTCTGCTCGGGAACCTTGGTCGGATTTAAAAACAGCGGGCCTTTTTCCAGAGTTGCCTTGGGCTCGATCTCGACTTTCTTGACCTGGTTCTCCTGTACCGAAGCCGCCTTGATTTCTTCGGCGGTCGGCGCTTTTTCAAATTTTTCCGGCTCGACTCCCTTAGCTTTGAGCTTGGCATCGATGCTGCTCAAAATGCCGCTGCTCTGTACGTCCGAAGACGTTTTGTTCTGCTCGGCTTTGGCCAGTCTGGTAGCAGCATCTTTAAAGCCAGCTGCCGCCTCCGGCGCCGGCGGCAACTCCGACCCATCCACCCCGTCTTTTTTAAGCCTGCTATCAACCGCACCGAGCAACGCTTTGGTGTTCGTGGCGGGCGGCGGGCCTTTGGCAAGATCGTCGGTATTCGGCAAATCTGCGGGCGGAGGCTTCAGAGCGGCTTGGCGCGATGCGGAGTCGATACCTTTTTGGGCAAGAGATTGATCAATTTGATTGACCAGCGCGCTCGCCTTCGGATCGCTGCTCGCGGCACTGGTTTTTTTCACATCCCCGGAACCAAAAGGCCAGAGCGAAGCGAGCATACCGCCTGACTGGGATTTTTTCTGCGCCTGACTGCGCTGGGCCAAAAGCTCTTCGGCGCTTTCAGGCTTGGCGTCTTCCTTTTTGTCTTTGTCCGAAGAGGAGAACGGATTCAAGGTGTCCGCAACGCGGCGCAGGAGGCCCTTTTCATCGCCAGGGTTTTCATGGACCACATCGGTTTTGGCGACGAGGTTCAAGTCGCGCAACTTTGCCAGTGCCGGGTCCGGCTTCACCTCCGGCACTGCCGCTACCGTAGCGCGCCCGTCGCGCATCAGCAGCAAAGCCAGCGGGTCATGTTTCTCTTTTTCAACCTGCGCTAACTGGGTTCTCGCTTCAGCGGCAAAGTTGCTCTGAGGGTAGTGTTGAATCAGCGCTTCGTAAGCGAGGGCGGCGCGGACGGCGTTTTTCTCTTTTCGATAACTCTCGCCTAAATAAAAAAGGCTCTTGACCGCGGTTGGGGTGTCTTTGTACTTGCGGACGATTTCCTCGAAACGATCGCGCGCAGCGGGATATTTTTCTTGCTGATAATAGAATTGCGCGATGTTGAATTCATGCTCGGCAAGGTAATCGACGCACTTCGCCAGCTTTTGTCGCGCCTCGGCAGCTTGAGGCGATTTTGGGTAGGTTTTCAAAACGGTTTCGAAATAGCCTTTGGCGATCTCGGTGTTCTTTTGGTCACGCTCCGTGTTGGTAAATTGGTCGAAGTGTGCCTGGCCCAAACGCAAAATCACGAAAGGAATCTGCTCGTGGGTCGGGTGCATCGATTGGAATTCTTTAAAGGCGTTGATGGCTTCGGGATACTGCTGATTTAGGTAATAAGCGTCGGCTATTTTTAACTCGACGTCGGTGAGCACGGGACTGAAGGGAAAATCCGAGCGTAATTTCGTGAAATTGTCGAGGGCGCGCACGTAGCGCTTCTCGTTAAAATTGCGCATGCCCTCTTGATAGAGCGCTTCGGCGCTCGGGTCGGACGGGATGCTGCTGGACCAAGGGAGCGATGGCATCGCGATCGAAGAGCAACCGGCAACCCAACCGACGAACAGAAGGAAAGAGAGGGAAAGCAACATTTTCATACAATTACACCTTACCGCCCTTTTGGGCGATGATACATGCCAAGCCGACATAGAGTCAAGTTTTACCGAGCTAAAAATCGTCAAGGTTTCCCGGGCAATGTCCCGGGAGGTGAGCCGCGATCGAATCGCAAGGACCGTTTTCCCGCCTTGAAATTCCGCTTGGGCGCGGAACTCCGCCTGTAAAAGACCGGCGAGGTTATGGATGCGGTGCCGGCAGTATGCGAAGTTTGAACCGAGCTTGATTGGAGCGAAAGACAAACGGCCACACAGGCGGAAAAATGACATACGCCGTGGTTTCCAAGAAGGAATATGGCAGATCACCGGGCGGACCTTTGTCGTCGTAAATGGTGACGTCATATTCACCGGGTGGCAGGTTTGGAATCTTAAACTGAAGAATTTTATCTTCAATCCAAACCAGCTCTTCACCAGACACACCGGTTCGTGCTGCATCGGTGGCGCTGAGTTTGAGTTGTGGCCAATCCATCATCTGATCGGCGATCTCGACGCGCGGCCAACCGACCAGGTATTCCATCGAAACATTGACCGGAGTCGCAGGTGCTCCTGCCGTCGGATTCACGCTCACGATGCGCGGCGCGCAGGACACGTTCACGATTAGCAAGCAAAGGATTGAGAGCGGCCAACTGAGTCTCGTTCCACCGCGTAACTGTTTCATCGTGCTCCCTGGAGATGTGTTAGCTCTTCCTCAATGTTGCCGGATACCACGCCGGATTCTCTATCCATAGCAAAATTTTCATCTAAGTATAAACCTGCCAGTTTTGCGGATTTTCCCCCCGCGACGACCCCCGGTAAGAGAGGCGACTGGGCGACTCTACATCGGCCGCTGGGACGGAAGTCGTAGAAACCTTGGCAATGTTTGGACCGATCCCGGAAAAATCCTACTACCCGCGTATTGCTGGAAAGCGCTCTATTCAAGTAAAAGCACAAGAGATTGGTGAAGGGTGTCGAACGTCCGTGCGGTTTTTTATTGCAAAAAGACGAAACGAAAAAAATAGGAGGCAAAAGGAGGTACAATGAAGAAGAGGTTCGTGAAATTAGCACTGTTTTCAGCGGTGCTTTTTGCTGCGGCCCCGGTCTTTGCGCAGAGCGTGGATGAGAAGATTCAGGCGCTTGAG
>JBLMXG010000243.1:0-3158 GCA_050257635.1 Chloroflexota bacterium | reverse complement strand
CACTCGTGATCTTCCTTGAGATGCGGGTAGCGACCCTTGGGGATGCCGACGCGCCGCCAGCCGAGCGCTTCGAGTTTCTTGAAGGCGAAGTCGTCGAGAGTTACGGGACGCATGTCGGCGGCGAGCGCTTCGTCGAACCAGAGCACCAGCCCCTCGTCGAAAATGGCGTCGATGGAACCGTCGTTAATCGCCTTCAGGCGGCGCTCGTCGCCGGGGCCGCCGTTAAGCTGGAGACTCCCGCCCCACGATTCGAGGTCGGCCAACGTAAAGCCATACACCGCCAGGGTTTGATCCAATAGCACGCGGGTCGAATGCGTCGCGTCCTCGCGGATCGAGAGGCGCAGCGGGTATTTTTTTTCTTTGATCTCCGCTAGCGATTTCAAGCCGGTGCGGGGATGGACGACATGGACATAGCGATCCCAAGAAGGGTAGTTTGCCAGGACTCGAACCGGCAGCGGTTGAGAAAAAAGGCCGGTGCCGCGATAAGCCTGGGTCAGAAAGCCGGAGGGATTGACCATAGCCATTTCCAGTTCGCCACGGCAGACGGCATGGGCCAAGATCGGCGAGCCGGTAGACATGCGCAGCCACGGCCTAAAGCTCTCGCCCGAGCCGCTGCCGACAGAGATGCACATATCGCGCGGTCCGTAATAAGGCGTGTTGGGATCGCCCGCGATGTGCAGGCCGATTTGCCACAGCATCAAAGCTCTTTGAAAATTTGCTCCGCGTGGAAGACGCTCCATAGGTGACCTCCGGTGAAAAGTCTATGCCACCTTATTATTGGCGCAGAGTCTCCGTGTCAACCGATGGGGTTGTGATAAACCCGGATTCCGCAGTTAGAGGTAGCGTAAAGCGCTCGGCGTAAGCCCTCCATGGCGAAGCCAATGGGCCGGTGCCCCTTAGCGGTCAGTCGGCTTCGGTGAATAGGGTAGTTTCTGGAGGCAAAACGCAACGGCGTGCCAAGCCCCAAGCAAGACCGTGAAACTATTCGCCTATGTGTCTTCGCCGCTCCGGGCTCACGCCAAGCGCGGCCGTCGACCTCAATTTCAAATGCGGATTCCGGGATAAATATCAGCGGCGGTGCGCGGGCCATTAAACTGCTAGCCTTTTTCCCATTAAACAAGTACAAACGATTCACCAATCGATATCGTGATGAATTCGCGCGTCAACTGGTTTTTGCTTGTTAATGCTGCGCTTGGCAGTTTCCTTGCGGGAACGGCAAGTCGCATCTTTGCCGTTTCGCTCCCGACTATAGCGAACAGTCTGGAGACCACCATCGTGGGGATTTCCTGGGCGGTCATCGCCTATCAAATCTCGCAGGTGAGTTTGTCGCTGGTCTTTGGACGCATTGGCGATATTTACGGCCGCGAGACCATGTTCAGTTTCGGACTCGTGGTATCGGCGATCGGCGCTCTTTTGTGCGGCTTTTCGCAGAGCGTCACCCAACTCATCTTCTTTCGACTCTTTCACGGCATTGGCGCTTCGATGACGCAATCGCAAGCGCGCGCGCTGGCGATGGATTCGCTGCCAAAGGAATCATCCGGCAGAGCCCAGGGATTCATGACCACGGCGTTTCATTCGGGCGTGCTGGTTGGCCCGAGCGTCGGCGGGCTTATCATTGACTATGTGCACTGGCGCGCGGTGTTTTTCTTCTTGGTGCCGATCGCTGCCGCCGGTATCGTGCTGGCGGCGCTCAATCACAAAAGGGGAAATATGCCGCAGCGGCCGCCGGCGAACGCCGCGCGGCGGGAGGTCGATTATCTCGGCGCCGTGTTGCTGGTGGCGGCGACCATAACACTGATCGCGATCATCGATTATCGCATCATGGAAACGTTCGCCGGATCGCTGCGCGTAGGACTGATCGCGGGCTTCATCGGTTTGTCCGCCGGTTTTCTCTATCGCGAATCGTCCACGCCGAGCCCTATTCTCGATTTGAGCCTGTTTCGCATTCGCATGTTCACGCTCAGCAGCTTGAGCTTGCTCCTGGTCGGAGTTGCACAGGTCATGATCGGCTTTGTCTTGCCGTTTTACCTGCAGGACATTATGCACCTTTCCCCTTCTTTCATGGGATTGTTATTCATCAGCGCGCCGATTTTTACGGTGACATTGTCGCCTTTTGTCGGTTGGGTGACGGACAAAGTCGGTCCGCGCTTGCCGGCGACTGTTGGACTATCCTTCCTCGTGATGGGGGCGTTTTTGGGGGGCTTTTTGCGTGCTGAATCCCACTGGACCTTTGCGGTGGTAGTGCTGGCGTTTTGGGGATTGGCGATGGCGCTATTTTATCCGCCCAACCATACGGCGATGATTTCTTCGGTGCCGGATGAACACCGCGGAGTTGCGACCGGCGCGATCTATGTCATGTTCGGCCTCGGCACGACGCTCGGCGTTTCCTTGAGCACCTTGTTGCTCACCGCCGCTTTTCGCTATTACAGCGGTGATGCGACGGCGACGCCGACGCCGGAAAATGCTGCGGTCTTCGTGAAATCGATGAACTTTAGCTTCTTGATGAGCGGGATCATGGGGTTGGTGGCGATGTTGTGCTCGGCCATGCGCGGCCAACAAGTGACCGCCGGCAATTTCTCGCGCGCTCCTGTTAAGTTTGTGCCAAAGTAAGATTTCGGTGAATCGCTTTATACAAGCGATCTCCACGACCGGAGGGTTCACGGCCCGAGCCGGTTCGAAAAAATAAAGGTTCCTACTCTTATGGCGCAATTTACAATTTCCCGATCAGAGGCTTTTAAACGCTACGGCCTTGTCGCGCTCGGTTTCCTCCACATCGCGGTGAGCCGGGGACTCCACGGCACGTTCGGAGTTTTTTTTGTTGCGATGTTAGACGCCTTCGGTTGGTCCCGTGGCGCGACGGCGGGAGCGATCTCGCTGGCCATCGTGTTCGAAGGTTTGTGTCTGCCGTTTGCCGGTGGCTTGATCGACCGCATCGGCGCGCGCAGGACTTTGATGCTCGGCGGCCTGGTGCTTGCACTTGGCCTGGGGCTGAGCTCAACCATCTCCTCCATTTGGCAACTCTATTTCTGGATGGGTATCGTCACCGCGGCAGGGATTGCCTTAATCGGCATGGTCCCTCACGTTGCCATCATTTCCCGCGAATTTGCACAGCGCCGGGCAACGGCTCTGGGGATAGCCTGGTCGGGCGGCGGTGTCGG
>JBLMXG010000242.1:0-12813 GCA_050257635.1 Chloroflexota bacterium | reverse complement strand
CTACTGTACAGCCGGCCAAAAATAGAAGCGCGACGGCACCGGCGATACCTTGTCTGTAACTAACTTCAGAATGCGTCATACCTGATTCCTTGTGCTTCAGGATCTTGTCCGAGTTTTCAGGACACTATGCCAAGCGATGGCGAAACATCCACGACGCTCCCGTCAATGTGATCAGAGCGATCGTCGCCAGAGGCCACAGCTCCGGACCCAACAATCTCAGTCCTGCGCCCTCCAGATAAACCCGATGGGCGATGTCGATGGCGTAACGCAGCGGATTGATCAGTGTTACGTACTGCAGCGCCATCGGCATACTGCTGATCGGAGTCGTGAGTCCCGACAGCAGCGAGAACGGCATGATCAGCAAAAATGAAAAGAGCATCGCCTGCTGCATGGTCGTCGCGACCGACGACAGCAACAGACCCATGCCGAC
Source organism: Chloroflexota bacterium (assembly GCA_050257635.1). Taxonomy (GTDB): domain Bacteria; phylum Desulfobacterota; class Binatia; order UBA9968; family UBA9968; genus DP-20. Next base: position 12,383 of record JBLMXG010000242.1, on the reverse strand, counting down.
CGCGGCGAGCAGGAAAACGCTCAAGCCGGCATATAGTGTGAAAAACGATCCGGCGAAGGGAATGCGGAACCACAACTGCGCCACGAGCAGAACCAAGGTGGCCTGTACGATGCCAACCATCATGGCCGGCAAAGCCTTGCCGGCCATGATCTCGATCGGCCGAAATGGCGTCACCAACAGTTGATCGAAGGTGCCTTGCTCGCGCTCACGCGCCACCGACAGGCCGGTCAGCAGCAGGCATTGAATGAACGTCAGTGTCCCGATCAGAGCCGGAATCATGTGCCAGCGCGTTTCCAAGTTCGGATTGTACCACGCGCGCGTGGTCAGCCGAACGGGCGCAGCGCGAAGTCCGTGCTCGTCACGCCAGCTCGCGTTGAACGAATCGACGATGCTGCCGACATAACCAGTGGCAATGCCCGCAGTGTTGGAATTTCGGCCGTCGGCAATCACCTGCACGTCGGCAGATCGGCCCGAGCGCAGGCGGCGCTCGAAGTCTTGATCGATTTGAATCACCAGCAAGGCGCGCCGCTCGTCGACCATCCGCTTTATGTCCGCTGGACGGCTCAGATTGGCGACTCGGCGAAACACCTTTGTACCATCCAATTGGGCGAGTAGCTTTTGCGATGCCGCGCTGCGGTCTTGATCGAGCACCGCATAAGGCACGTCGTTTAAATCATAAGTCGCTACGTAACCGTAAATCAGGCATTGGAGAATCGGCGGAAACAACAGACTGTAGCGGCTGCGCGGGTCCTTGAGGATCTGCAGCAATTCTTTGCGCGTCAGCGCGAGGATGCGGAAACAGGCTTCGAGCATAGTTCACTCACTCCAGGCTCTTATGCGTCGCCCGGTATGTCAGGGTCACCAAAAATGCGGCCATGACCGCGAGCACGCCCATATTTGGCAAGATCACCGGCCAAATATCGCCGGCCAAAAATATCGTCTGCAACAGCGTCACATAGTAACGCGCCGGCAGCAGATAGGTAATCAAGCGCACTAGCGCCGGCATGCTCTGCAGATCGAAGAGAAAACCGGAAAGCATCACTGCCGGCAGAAACGTGACCAGCAACGTGATTTGGCTGGCGACAAATTGATTCCTGAAAACAGAAGAAATCAGCAGGCCGATGCCGAGGGCGACCAGCAGGTAAAGCATCGAAGCGGTCGTGAGCATCGTCACCGAGCCGCGAAAAGGCACATGAAAAAGAAATTTCGCCGCCACGAGGCACAAGATGAAGCCGATGACTCCGAGGATGAAATACGGGACGGTCTTTCCGAGCAGGATCTCATCGCTGCGCACCGGGGTGACGAACAACGCCTCAAGCGTGCCCCGCTCCCACTCGCGCGCCATCACCAGCGCCGTGAGCAAAGCGCCGATCAGGGTCATGATCAAAACGATCAATCCCGGAACCAAAAAGTAGCGGCTCTCATTGGCTTCGTTGAACCACATGCGGCTTTGCACAACGACCGGGCCGGTGGGCACGGTGAACCCTTGGGCCGCGCGCTGCGCCGCCCACTGGCCGATGGCCCCCTGCGCGTAGCCTTGAATGATCCGTGCGTGGTTCGCATCGACGCCGTGCACCAACACCTGTACCTCGGCATCGCCAAAGCTCAAAGCTCGGGAAAAATCCGGCCGCAGGCGGATGATGCCATCGACTTTACGCGACAGCATGAGGGTTTCCGCGCCCGCCATCGATGTCGTCAAGTGAGCGTCGAAGTAATGCGAGAGCTGAAAGCTTGCGGCCAACTCAGTCGCCGCCGGCGACGGATCTTCCACGACGACGGCCACTGGCACTTCGGTGACGTCCAGCGACAAGCCGTAGCCGAACAGCAAGATCAACACCACCGGCAGTACGATGCCGATGGCGATGCTGCTCGGATCGCGCACGACCTGGCACGCCTCCTTACGGATCAGCGAAGCCGTGCGGTGAAATTTTGCTCGCAGCTGATTCTTCTCCGCCGCGCTTACCGGAGTCATGCTCCCCCTCGCGATGCGGCGCGGCGCTGGACTTGGTCGATGCGGGCGGTCTCCACGATCGCGATGAACGCGTCTTCCATGGTCGGTTCACGGTTTTCATCGGAGCGAGCGCTTTGGCGGATCTCGCCGGGCGCGCCTTGCGCCAATACCCGGCCGGCATCCATGATCGCCACCCGGTCACAGTACTCCGCCTCTTCCATGAAATGCGTCGTCACCACGACCGTGACTCCCTGTTCGGCTAATGCGGTAATGCGCCTCCAAAACTCGCGCCGCGCCAGCGGATCGGCGCCGCTGGTGGGCTCGTCGAGAAACAAGAGTTCCGGCTCATGGAGCAACGCGGTGGCCATCGCCAAGCGCTGTTTGAAGCCGCCCGGCAGCTCGCCGCTGGCGAGATCGATGAATTCGCCGAGCTCGAATTCGCGCGCTGCCCAATCGATGCGCGCTCGCTTCCGAGCGCCGCGCAAATTGTAGGCGCTGGAGAAAAAATCCAGGTTCTCGGCCACCGTGAGTTGGCCGTAGAGAGAAAACTTCTGCGCCACGTAGCCGATGCGCTCGCGTGCCGAAGCGCGCGCTCGGCGAAGGTCCGCACCGGCCACGCGCAGGGTGCCACTGCTGGCCGGCAGCAAGCCGCAAAGCATACGAAAGGTCGTCGTTTTCCCGGCACCATTGGGACCGAGCAAGCCGAAAATTTCGCCCCGTGCGACCTCGAAATTGATGTGATCCACGGCGGTAAAAGCGCCAAACTGGCGGACCAGATCGCGCACCTGGACGGCGGCGCCGTCATGGTCGAGAGCAAGACTTGAGGCGAGCGTCATGACGCCCACCGACTGGCGCGGCGCCCCGTTCTGATGCAACAAAACCATGAAACCGTCTTCGAAACGCGGCGCCGTTTCGCTCACCGTTCCGGCCAAAAGAGCGCCAGCCGAGGGTTCGCGCGCGTAGACGTTTTCTCCGGCAATATCCGCGCTTCCGGATCGAACGAAACGCACTTGCCCCCCGACGGGCACGGCGTCGATAATATCCGCCCGATCGAGCAATCGGGCTTGAAACTCTCTCGCTTTGCAGCCGGCCGGAGGATCAGCAAGATAAGTACGCCCGGCGGCCAATTGACTGACTTCGCTCGGGCGGCCTTCGGCCAGCGCTTTACCGTGATGCATGACTACAACCTGATCGCACCGTTCGGCTTCGTCCAAATAGGAAGTGCTAAGCAGCACCGTCAAGCCCTGGGCGCCCACGAGTCGGAGAATGATGTCCCACAGCTCGCGGCGCGACAGCGGATCGACGCCCACGGTGGGTTCGTCGAGGAGCAAAAGTTCCGGTGCGGAAATCAGCGTACAGGCGAGTCCGAGCTTCTGTTTCATGCCTCCCGACAACTGGCCGGCCAATCTTTGCGTGAACGGACCGAGCGCGGTCATTTCCATTAGCCGCGGGTAGGCTTGCGCCCGACCCGCGGCATCGATGCCGTGCAAGTCGGCGTAGAGATCGAGATTTTCCTGTACAGTGAGATCTTCGTAAAGTCCGAATTTCTGCGGCATGTAGCCGATCCGGTCTTGAACCTGTTGCGGCGCCGTGCTCACATCGAAGCCCAACACCCGTAATTCTCCCGCGTCGGCGGCCATCAAACCGGCGGCCAAACGGATCAGCGTTGTCTTGCCCGCACCGTCCGGCCCTACAAGGGCGGTCAGCGTGCCGGGCTCGACGCTGAGCGAAACATCGTCGAGCGCGCGCACCGTTTTTTCGCCGTCGCGGCGAAACTCTTTGCGGAGGTTTCGGCCGACCAGCGCCGCGGAATGATTCTCCGCTCCGCTCATCGCGGCTTCTCTCCGCCGGCTTGATTGACTGAGGATTGGGTTCCCTGACCCGGGGAGCGGTCGTTTTGAACTTCGGAGACATAGACGCTCGCGGGCATACCAAGTCGTAATTCGTCGCGCGGATCTTTGACGAAGACGCGGACCTCGTAAACCAAGCTGGTGCGCAGCTCGGTCGTCTGCACCGACTTGGGCGTGAATTCCGCGACCGGCGAGATAAAACCGATCCATCCGTCGAATCGACGCTTGGGAAAACTGTCTACTGCGACAGTGGCCGCCATGCCCGGATGAATTTTCCCGAGGTCGGGTTCCGAGACATACGCGCGCACCCATTTGGGGTCGGTGATCGCCAGAGAAAACACCGGGGTTTGCGCCGAAGCCATCTCGCCCGGCTCCATGATGCGCGTGCGCACCACAGCGTTGGCCGGGGCGGTCAGTTGAGAGTCGGCCAACTGCTGACGCAATAGTGCCGCCTGCGCCTCATTGGCGCGCAGGAGCGCTTCGTTTTCGGCAATGTCTTCTTTGCGCGGTCCAAGGAGGGCTAGATCGAGGGCCTTTCGATTGACGGCAAGCTTCGCTTCGGCTACCTGCAAGGCGGCCTTGGCGGAATCGACGTCCTGTTGGCGTACCGCCCGTCCGGCGGTCAATTCTGCGGCGCTTTTTAGCCGATCATACTGCCGTTGCGTATTGACCACGTCGGCTTCCGCCGATTCGACGTTAGCCCGCGCTTGTGCAATCTCCTCCGGCCGGCTGCCGTTGCGCAGCCGCGTCACGACCTGGTGCTGCGCCGCCGCTTGCGCTTCGGCTTGCGCCAATTGCGGCTCCAGGCGCCGGGTATCCAGCCGAGCCAAAAGCTGCCCCTCTTTTACGTGATCGCCTTCCTGAACTAGAACGGCCGCGATCCGCTCGCTGTTGTTGAACGCAAGCTGCACCTGGCGCAAGTCAACGTTGCCGTAGAGCACAAGTTCGCCCGGTGCGGTGTTGCGTTGCAGCAACCACCACGCCGTGCCGCCACCAACAACGACGGCGATCAACAAAACGATCCCGAGCTTCGGTCTCATAAATCGGTTGTGCAGGGGCGGGTCGAAGTGCGGCTTGGCGGTCTCATTTCGCTCCGCCCTTCTTGGCAATCACCCCATCCAAAATGACCGAGATGATCGTCGAGTAGCCGGTCTTTGGCGTAAGTCCGAACTCCTCTATTTTTGCGGGATGCATAATCTCCTGAACGGCCGCGAGCAGGATTTCGACAATTACCGCGGTCGAAACGTCTTTGCGAACGATACCGGCGCGCTGACCATCGTCGAAAATTTTTCCGAAATAGCGTTGAATCAAAATCCGCCGGCGCTCTTCCACGAGCTTGAACAGCTCCGGCGACTCGCGCCGGATGTCGCGCACGAAGGGGGGTTGAATTTCCTCGGTGTGACGTTGCATGCAGGCAAGCAGCTGCTGCAGCGCGCTAAAAGCGTCGCCGGGCGACTGCGCCATGATCGCGTCGAGATCCCTTTCGACGCTGCCGATCTTGTCCAACAGCACGGCGCGCAAAAGCGCCGTCTTGCCGGGGAATGCGGTATAGAGCGTCTTCTTGCTCATGCCGAGATCCGCGGCCAAGTCGTCCATGGTCACGCCGCGAAATCCGTGGGCAAAAAAATGCTGGCGCGCCGCCGCGACGATGCGCAGAGTCGTCCCCTTGGGCGGTGGAAGACCCTTCAGCTCACGTTTGGGGTTTTTTGCCGATTTTGCGTGGATCACTTGAGAAACTAATCTAGTATTTTTAGTTTCCACTGTCAACATACCGTGCCGGTCACGGAGGATCGGCCGCCCCAAAAAGGAGTCGCGCGGCGAACAAGCCCCGGTCGCCGCTCGCCCCTCTACCGGCCCAGCTTTCCTTGAAAGCGGCCGTGCTCGGAGCGAAAGAACGAAGTGCGGTTCAAGACCTTTTCTTGAAATTCTTCGAGGTACAGATAAATCACCGGAGTGATGAACAAGGTGATGAACTGGGACACAACCAGGCCGCCGACGATAACCAGCCCGAGCGGCCGGCGCGACGCGCCATCAGCACCCATGCCGAGAGCGATCGGAATCGCGCCGAACACCGCCGCAAGCGTCGTCATGAGGATCGGCCGGAAGCGGTCCATGCTCGCGTCGTGGATCGCTTTTTCCGCCGATTCGCCCCGATCGACGCGCTGCAGCGCGAAATCGACGATCATGATGCCGTTCTTCTTGACGATGCCCATCAGCATGAACATACCGACAAAGGCGTAAAGAGAGGCCTGCTCCCCAAAGAGGTAGAGTGCAAGCAAGCCGCCAACCAGGGCGGTCGGCAACGTCGATAACACCGTCAGAGGATGGAGATAGCTCTCGTAGAGGATCGCCAGGATTACATACATGACGAACACGGCCACCGCCATGAGAATCGTCAAATCGCGCACGGTGTTGCTGAAGGTCAGCGCTTCGCCCTGCAAACCGGCGCGGAGCGTCGGCGGCACCACCTCGGCCGCGGCCTTGGCGATGTAGTCGGTCGCCGCGCCGATGGCGATCCCGGGTTTGAGGTTGAAGAAGAGCGTCATGCTGGTGAACTGATTGAGATGATTGACGGCCTGGGGACCGAGGGTTTTTTTCCAGGTCACCATCGCATCGAGCGGCACGAGCCGCTTGCCGTCGTCGGATCTGATGTAAAGCAAAGCCAAGTCGTTCGCCGTCTCGCGCGCTTTGTCCCGAGCCTCCAAAATAACCTGGTATTGATCCTCCGGCTTTTTGATCAGGTAGACGTAGTTCTGCGAGTAGGCGCTGCGTAGCAACGATAAAATACGCGTCTCCGAGACACCGTAGATCTTGGCCTGTTCGCGCCGGATCCCGATATCGAGATTCGGCGTATTGTTGAAGTAATCGGACGAGATGGTGAGAAAGCCGGGATACCCCTGCATTTTTTCCAAGAGCTTCGTGCCGGCATCATAAACCTGCTGCGGATTGACACCGGAAATGGAAAATGCGTACTGGCCCTGATTCTGATTGGTCGCCCCGGTGCTGATCTCCAGCACCGGAAACGGCCGCAGAAAAGCCATCACGCCCGGGATCGCGCTCATATTCGCCATCAGCTTCGCCACTTCCTCCTGGATCGGCGCGCGGTCATAAGCCGGCTTGAGAAAAGTGAAAACGATGCCCTGGTTGGAAGACAGGAACTGACTCAGGCCGGTAACCTCGATCGTCGCCAGCACGTTGGAATTAGCCAGCAAAACCTCGTCGACGCGATCCTGGATCTGATGCATCTGCTCCGGCGACGAGCCTTCGCGGCCGATAAAAACGCCGGTCACAACGCCGCTGTCTCCCGGTGGCAAGAACGCTTTGGGAATGATCACAAAGAGTCCCACGGTGCCAGCCAGACAAACCACCCAGATCAGCGCCGAGATCCACCGATGTTCGAGGCACCAGGTGAGAGCGCCGGCATAACGCGCCAGCACCCGCCGCTCAACGCCACCGAACACTCGTTCCATCCAGGTACGCGTCGAGCCTTCTCCACGTTCCTTGAGCAAGCGCGCGCACATGAGCGGCGTCAGCGTTAGGGAAACTAGACCGGAGGCAATAATGGCGATCACGATCGTGATCGCGAACTCGCGGAAAATACGGCCCACTAGACCGGACATAAACACCAACGGAATGAAGACCGCGGCCAGCGAGATCGTCATGGAGACGATGGTAAAGCTGATTTCCTGGGCGCTATGAATGGTCGCTTCCAGCGCCGGTTCGCCATGTTCCATGCGTCGCACGGTGTTCTCCAAAAACACGATAGCGTCGTCGACCAAGAAGCCAATCGCCAGGGTGAGCGCCATGAGCGATAGATTGTCCAGGCTATATCCAAGCAGGTGCATCGCGACGAAGGTCAGCAGCAAGGATATGGGCAAGGCCACGGCGGGAATGAGCGTGTCAGTGGCCCGGCCGAGGAAAACAAAGATAACCAGCACGACCAGCACGAAGGCGATTGCCAGCGTAGCCTGAACGTCATTGACCGAGTTGACGATACTGCGCGAACGATCGTAGAGCGGCGTGATGCGCACCGAACCGGGCAGCTCGGCGCTGATTATCGGAAGCAAAGCGCGAATGCTGTTGGCCACCTCGACGGCGTTGGCGCCGGCCTGGCGGAAAACCGCGAGCACGACCGTCGCCCCGGGCACCGGGTAGCCGCGCGCCCAAAAGCGCATGTTGACACGTTCATCTTGGACCGATTCACGCGCCGTCGCCACGTCGCGCAGAAAAACCGGCGCGCCGTTCGACGAGCCCACGATCAGGCGATTGTAATCTTCGGCGCTCGCCAGTTGACCCTGCGGCCGCAGCAAGGTGGTGCCGCTTTTCGAGTCGAATTGTCCTGCGCCGGTATAGCTCGTTCCGTTCTTGATGGCACTGGAGAGATCGTCAAAAGAAATGCCGCGCGCCCACATGGCCGACGGATCTGCTTTAATGCGAATTGCCGATTTGGTGCCAAAGACATTCACCCGTGATACGCCGGGCAGGATGCTGAGGCGCTGTCCAATCTGGGTGCTGCCGATGTCGTAGAGCTGGCCGCGCGTGATAGAATCGCTGGTGAGCGCGATGTAGATGATCGGCTGATCGTTGGGATTGGTCTTGGAAAAAGTCGGCGGCGAAGGCAAATCCACGGGCAAACTGCCGGTGGCCTGGGAAATCGCGGTCTGCACGTCGGTGGCCGCGGCGTCGATGCTTTTATTGAGATTGAATTGGAGCGTAAGGCTGGTGTGGCCCTGGGTGCTCTTTGAAGTCACCAGCTCCAGCCCATTGATTTGCATGAATTGCCGCTCCAGCGGCGTCGCAATATTATTCGCAACAGTTTCAGGGCTGGCTCCAGGATAATCCGCTTGAACCTGGATGACCGGATAATCCACTGCCGGCAGGTCGTTTACCGGCAAGCGAAAATAACTGAGAGCACCGAAAAGGATCACCGACAGGGTCAAGACCGCGGTCATGACCGGACGGCGCACAAACGGAGCGGAAAAGTTCACGACTGAGCCGCCGGCTTTTCAGATGGCGAGCGGCGCGGCGAGTTTTGGGGTTGTACCAACCGTACCTTGCCCCCGGGCGTCACGCCCATCTGGCCGTTCACCACGACGCGCTCGCCGGCTTTGACACCTTCCTGGATCACCACCCAGTCGTCATGTTGCTGGCCCACTTTAACCAAACGCAACTCGGCGCTTAAGTCAGGTTTGATCACGTAGACGAACGACCCCTTGGCTGAAAGCTGCGGCGCGCCCGCAGGAACCAGCACAGCGTCGTGTTGGGTTTGCAAAACGAGGCGAACCTTGGCGAAGCGGCCCGGCCAAAAGCGCCGGTCGCCGTTGCTCAGCGTCGCACGCAGTTTGATCGTGCCTGTGTTGTCCTGGACCGAATTATCGAGAAACGTCAGTTTGCCTTCGCGGGGCTCGGACCCGTCATCGGGCAGCCGCACCTCGACACGCAGCGTCCGTTTGGCCATATTGCGCTGCACGGCGCTGAGCTCGCTCTCAGGCACAGTGAAGTCGGCATAAATCGGCTCGAGGCGCTGAATGACCAAGAGCGAGCCGTTGTTTGCCGACACCACATTGCCGATATCGACGGCGCGCTGCCCGGCCCGGCCGTTTATCGGCGAGCGAATCGTGCAGTAAGCCAGATTGAGTTGCGCGCTTTCAAGCGCCGCGCGGTTTTGCTGCACGGCAGCCTCGGCGGTCTCCACAGCGCTTTTCTTGGCGTCAAAATCCTGGCGCGAAACCGCGCGTGGGTCACTAACCCGTTCCACCCTGGCAAAGTTTATCCGAGCTAGATTGAGGGCCGCTTTGGCCTGAGCAAGGTTCGCCTCGGCCTCGTGCACCTGGGCTTCATAGGGGCGGGGATCGATAGTGAACAGGAGGTCGCCGACTTTGACGTCGGCGCCGTCGGTGAAATGGATTTTCATGATGCGGCCGGAAACCTGCGGCTGGATCGATACCACTTCGCGGGCGACAATTTTGCCCACCGCATCGATATAAACCGGTACGTCCCGAGCGACCGACGTCGATACCGTAACCGGCGCCGGCGGCCGCTCAAAGTTGGCTTGAGATTTCTTTTCGCAACCGGTGGACAGGCTCGCGGCGATCAACGCCGCGCCGAGCGTTCCGAATCTGGCCCACCGCCAGGGGACTCGGCAATCTCGCACAAGGCCCCCGGCTCAAGCCACGAGACGCTGCTCGGCGTTGGCCGCGCCCGGCTGTTTAACCTGCGTCGTTTTGCGCACCCCGGCTTCCCACTGGCGCAAACCGCGGCGAATATAGTTGGGTTCGAGATTCAACATCGTGCAAATCGAAATAAACGAGCAAAACCAGCTCGCGTCATCACTGAACAACCATTCCTTGGCCTCATCGAACAGCGTGCGCCGTTTACCTCCCGACGCGAACAAATTCTCTTGGTAGCAACGGATACCGTCCTCCAGGATTGCCAGCAATAAAATCCGCTCTGCCTGCAACGGGATCTTACGCCGGAAATTGGCGGCGTAGTCTTCGCCCAACAGGGTGTCGGGCTGGAATAACGAGCCAATCCGCTCATCCAAGCCTTGTGTCCTCGGGGCGGTCCCATTGTCAGTTCTACCCTGCGCTTTCATTTTTCCTCCATTCCTTAACGCAATAAAATTTATTTAGTAAATCTTCACTCACCGATGATTTAATCCGAAGCTCCGCTAGTCAGCAGTCGCAGCGCCTTCGGACTATAATAACGGCGCACCGCTTCTTCCTTGAGGCCGATGCCCAGCAGGCCGAACCAGGTAGCCTGCGATACGAGATCGTCTTTGGACACCCTGTAATCCACCGCCGGCTTCTTCGGCTGCAGATGCAACATCAACGAAAACGCCACATGCTGGACCAGCCATACACAAAGGTCGTGGCGAATCGGCACGTCGTGCATCTCCCCCGCTTTCGCCGCGGCATGCAGGCACGCCTCGAACTTTTTGAGCCAGGCAGCAGCCAACTTCTTGTGCATCAAACGGACGAACTCACCGTCATCGAGCAGGCTACGCACCAACAACGCGTTCATCGCCGCCCGATGGGGATCTCCGGGTCGACCGAGCACATAGTGCGAGATCATAAAGTGAACCATAACCACCAGCGTCGAGGTGGAAATCTCCAGTTCGAGAATTCGGCTCGCTTCGGCGAACGTCGGCCCCTTTGCGCAACCGTCGAGCATCGCCGCGTAAAGCGACTCCTTGCTCGGGAAATGCTTGTATAGCAGCGCTTCGGAAACCCCGGCGGCTTTGGCCAAGTCCCGGGTCGTAGTGCCGTCGAACCCCTTTTGGGCGAAAACATCTTGGACCGCCTCGACGATCGCCTCTTTCCGCGCCTCGGCGGACAAGCGGGGTGCATGCGACATTTCTGGTTAGTTAGCATTTACTCACCATGGTTGTCAAGAGAATTTTTGGCTCCGTTGCCAAATATCGGATAACGAATGTCACCGCGCTGATTTCGCAACGATGCGTTACAGACGAAGCGACCTTCGTGGTGCTTCAATCAGTTCGCCGGCAACGAACAGAGTCGCAAAAAAGCAAGATTCAGCGCTATCAAGCGCGCAACAAATCGCGCCAGCGCTCGCGGCAAAGCACCGCCACCCGCAGTCTTTCCAGGTGTTGTTCCATCTGTTTGGCCCCCTGCTTGACCGGGTGGGCGGCGAAGAATTGCCGCACTTCGGCCTCGATCTGCGGGCTCACCAGGCCGACGATGCCTTCGCACATGCGCGGGATCGAGTTGTCGGGGTATTGCCGCACCATCTCGTCCCAGTGCGTGGTCATAAACGACCAGGCCCGCTGCCGCGCATGCTTGTTGAGCAGAATGGCGCGCATCAGATAAGGCGAGTTCTGCGTGCGCACTTCGCCATTGATCGTCAAGTCCAAAGTTCGGTCAATCAGGTCAGACCCGCGGAAATTGCCCAAGGCGAAAAGATAGCGGGTTTCTTCCTGCGGCGTCTGCGCGGTTTTGAACCGCTGGTGAAATTTTTCGTAGTCTGTCGCAGCACCGGTGTGGGCGACGATCGCCACCAGCGCCGGAACCAGGTTGGCGTCCACGCTCTCAGGCGCTTTTTCATATTGCGCAAAAAGCTCGCACGCACGCTGCTGGCAAACGCGATCGCCCGCGATAGTACCCAGGGTACCGATCAAATCGCCGCGCAACTGGCTTTCCAGCGCACTCTCCCCCGCTTTAACCGACCAGCCAAAACGCTCCACCGCCGCCCCGAAGAGCCGGCGCAAGCGCTCTTCGAGGTAGCCGCACTGCGCATCATCGAGAATGCGGTGTAGATGATGGCAGGAGCCGATCACCGCGGTCCAAACGTTGATATCGTTGTCGTCACGCACGAGCTCGGTCAAGTCGAGATAATCCGCGAGCGAAGTCAACCCCGCCATGCTGGCCGCCCAGGCATCGTTGATGACGCTGAAGCGCTCCACTGCGCTCAACTGCTCGCGCCAGCTCCCTTTGAGCGCGTCGAGCAGCTCTGCGGCGTAGCGCACCCGATAGAAGCCGTGGCCACCCGCGTTCGTGATAATCCAATCGGCCTTTTCCGGTAGCTCGATAGTTTGCTCTTGCTCGGTCAGCAGAAAAATTCTT
>JBLMXG010000241.1:0-5909 GCA_050257635.1 Chloroflexota bacterium | reverse complement strand
GCGAAAAACCGGATGGTTCGATAAGAAATCGTCAGTGCGCTTAAATGATCGTCCGTGCCACATGTCCGGAGTTGTCGATTTAGCCGCCCACGTGAAGGCGGTTTCATCGCTGGAGTGCACGGGACGCCGCCGCTTTATCGCCACGAATAGCGCGAAGCTCGAGAGCCCTGCCAGAAAAGCTCCACGCAAAGAGTAGCGCGCGCTTGGCGCGACAAGAAGAAGTTCTTCATCCACCTGAGCTGTTGATCGGTGAATTTTTCAAATTAAAATTAGGGCAGCAGCACGACATCGAACTCGGAGAGGCAGCTATGGCGGATGACGCTCGAATTCCCGACGATCTATCACCTTGGTGGAGACATACGGTTATCTTGACCCTGGTCGTGGGGTTCACGATCTTAATTTGGTTGTCCGCCAAAACTTATCAAGATGCGCCGCCGATCCCTCAGCGGGTCGTCGGAACCTCCGGCGAAACTGTCTTCACGAGGGAAGATGTCTTGGCAGGACAGAGCGTATTTTTGAAGTACGGGTTGATGGACAATGGCACCATCTGGGGCCATGGAGCCTACCTCGGGCCTGATTTTTCCGCCGCTTATCTGCATATCCTCGCAGTTGACGCCGCTGAGAGCATCGCCCGACGACAATTTCGCCGCGGCATGGGTGAGCTTTCGTCCGCGGAACAGAGCGCAGTGACTGCAGAAGCGCAGCAATCGTTAAAACAGAACAGGTATGATCCTCAATCACAGTTGTTGCGCTACACGGAAGCGGAAACGTTCTCTCACGCGCGCCAGATCGAGAAATGGACAGGCTACTTCTCAAAGCCTGATGGCAACGGCGGATTGCCGGCTAAATATATTAGGGACGAGCAAGAGCTCAAGCAGCTCACAGCGTTTTTCGCCTGGACCGCTTGGGCCTCCGTGGCCAATCGGCCCGGGAAACCTTATTCCTATACAAATAATTTTCCCTATGATCCCTTGGCCGGGAACACACCTACGGGCGATGCGCTGCTCTGGAGCGCGCTGAGTCTTATTGCCTTGCTCGCCGGCATCGCCGCCGTGTTATTCGCCTTTGGAAAATTTGATTACCTCGGCTGGAAGGGCAACAGTGAGCATATCCATCCGCAGATGTTGCCCGGAACGACGACGGCGAGCCAGAAGGCGGTGATTAAATATTTTTTCGTCGTTGCCTTGCTCTTCTTGGCGCAGGTGATCGTCGGCGGCGCGACGGCCCACTATCGCGCCGAGCCCGGGGGATTTTATGGCATCGATTTATCTACGTGGTTTCCCAGCCATCTCGTTCGAACATGGCACCTTCAGTTGGCAATCTTCTGGGTCGCTACCGCCTATATCGCCGGCGGATTGTTCCTCGCGCCCTCTCTCGGCGGAAGGGATCCAGCCGGGCAAGTCAAAGGCGTCAATCTCCTGTTTATCGCCCTCCTCGTCGTTGTCGCCGGCAGTCTACTTGGAGAGATGCTCGGTGTGAACCAGTTATTGGGAGGGCTATGGTTCTGGTTCGGCGACCAAGGATGGGAGTACCTGGAGCTCGGTCGCGCTTGGCAGATTTTGCTCGCAGTCGGACTGATCGTCTGGCTCATCTTGTTATTCAGAGGCATTGCGCCGTCGAGGAACCATGCCGAGCGCCGCGAGATCGCTTCGCTTTTTTTGTATGCCGCCTTGGCCATTCCCGTGTTCTATCTTCCTGCCATGTTCTTTGATAGCGCCAGCCACTTCTCGGTCGTCGACATGTGGCGCTTCTGGATCATCCATCTCTGGGTCGAGGGTTTCTTCGAATTGTTCGCCACAGTGATGGTCGCGGTCATTTTCTATCAGTTGGGCATCGTTTCCCATGTCACCGCGGCGCGCGTGGTCTACCTTGACGCGATTCTTTACCTGGGCAGCGGCATCGTCGGCACCGGACATCACTGGTACTGGACCGGGCAATCCCACATCACGATGGCCCTCGCGGCGATGTTTTCCGCCCTGGAAGTCGTGCCTCTAACGCTGCTTACCCTAGACGCGTGGGACTTTGTAAAATTGAGCCGGGGCAAATGCGAGGTGTGCAACAAAACCATTTCAGTGCCGCACAAGTGGACCTTCTATTTTCTCATGGCGGTGGGCTTCTGGAATTTCGTCGGCGCCGGCGTATTCGGCTTTCTCATCAATCTCCCGATCGTCAGTTACTTTGAAGTCGGCACGGTCCTGACGCCCAATCACGGCCACGCGGCGATGATGGGGGTCTTCGGCATGCTGGCGATGGCGCTGCTGGTCTTTGCGCTGCGCCAGGTGTCGAGCGACGCCCAATGGATCATCCCGGAAAAATTTATCCGTATCTCCTTTTGGGGACTCAATCTCGGATTGGCGCTCATGGTCGTGAGCAATCTTTTTCCGGCCGGGGTGCTCCAGCTCATCGATGTCTTGCACCATGGCTACTGGCACGCGCGCGGACCGGAATTTTTGAACGAAAGAATCGTTCGCATCATCGAGTGGGCGCGCCTGCCGGCGGATGGGGTCTTTATCGTCGGCGGCGTGGTTCCCGCGCTCATCGCCGCGCTGTTGACCTACAGATTCATGCATCAAACGGCTGGCGATTCGCAGCCGAGCGATACTTAACCTCGCTTACAAGGGCCTCTGAAAGGAAAAACTCATGGCCGGAATCATCCACCGTTACCTCGCCGATGATCACCGCCGACTCGATAGCTTGCTCGATCGCGCCATGGCCGATCCGGAAAAGATCGACTCGACGGCTTACGCGCAATTCCGCGCCGGTCTGCTCAAGCACATCGGAATGGAGGAAAAAATTCTTCTTCCGGCGGCGCGAAAACAGCGCGGCGGCGAACCGGTTCCCGTCGCGGCCAAGCTGCGCCTCGATCATGGTGCGTTGACCGCGTTGTTGGTGCCGACGCCGACTGCGCTGATTGTCGCGGCCATTCGCGGCATACTCAAGCTCCATAACCCCGTCGAAGAGGATGCCGGTGGAATGTACGACCAGTGCGAGGAACTGGCCGGAGCCGAGGCCGATGAGATTTTGCGCCAGTTGCAGAATTATCCCGAAGTGAAGGTCCTGCCCCACGTCGATAACCCGTTTGTGATGGACGCCACCCGCCGGGCGCTGGCGCGAGCGGGCTACGATTTTGCCGTGTAAATGCTAAACCGGGCCAGCGACAACCGCGAAAAAATCAATTGGAAAGTTTTATCTACCGCGGCGACGGTGGAGTGGCGCTGTGCCGTCGATGCGATGCTTCAGCAGAAGCAGAGGAGCCAAGCTCAGCAGCGCCGCGCCGAGCGCGCCGGCCACGTCGGCGACATGCAGCGTGGCAAATCGAAAAGCGCCGGCCAGCGGCGGAATGTAAAGCACGGCCGCCAAAAATCCTGATGCTCCTGCCACCACCCAGCGGTACGCTCGATTCGGCGCGCGCAGCGATCGCAAGATGCCGGCGGAGCGGGAGCGATTCACGGTGATCAAGCTGAGCAGGCCGAAGACCAGGGTGGCAAACATCAGGGCGCGGGCTTCGGTGTCGCCCTGGCCGCGCCAGAACGCCGCGGCGAAAACCGCCAGCGCCGTGAGCAGGACGATGCTGCCCTGGGCGAGGCTCAGAAAAATATCCCGCGCGCTAAACAATGGTGTCTCCGGTGCACGCGGCGGGCGCTCCATGATGCCGGTTTCCTCCGGCTCGGCTTCGAACGCAATCGAACAGGCCGGATCGATGATCAGCTCGAGAAAAACGATGTGCACCGGCGTGAGCAGAAGCGGCCAATGGAGGATCAACGGCACCAGGGCGAGACCAGCGATCGGCACGTGTATGGCGAAGATGAAGCTGATCGCTTTTTGCAAATTGTCGAAGATGCGCCGGCCAGCGCGAATCGCCGCTACGATGGTGGTGAAGTCGTCGTCGAGCAGCACCAGCGACGCCGCTTCGCGGGCAACATCGGTGCCCCTCGCGCCCATGGCGACGCCGATATGCGCTGCTTTAAGCGCCGGCGCGTCGTTCACGCCATCGCCGGTCATCGCGACGATCTCGCCATTGGCTTTGAACGCTTCGACCAGACCGAGCTTCTGCTCGGGCAGCACGCGCGCGAAGATTTGGGTGCTCGCGATGCGGCGGCGCAATTCGCCTTCTCCCATGCGCTCGATTTCGGCTCCGCTGATGATCGCGCTGTCCGAATTCAAGCCGATTTTGCGGGCGATGGCCAGTGCGGTGGTGGGGTAGTCGCCGGTAATCATCACGACTTTCACGCCGGCTCGGCCGCACTCTTTAATCGCTTCGGGCACTCCCGGCCGCACCGGATCGGCGAGGCCGATGAGGCCGAGAAACTCAAAATCAAAATCATGCTGGCTGGTCGGCCATTGGCCGCTGCCGAAGCTTGACTTTGCCACGGCCAACACCCGCAGGCCGTCTCGCGCCATCGCTTCAACCCGAGCCGTGTTTTCAGCGTTTTGTTGCGCGTCGAAATGGCAGAGATCGGCGATCGCTTCGGGCGCGCCTTTGGCGGCGATCACATATTCATCCTGCTGCGGCGATTTCCAGACATGGGAGAGCGCGAGCAGCTCGGGCGACAAAGAGTATTCGTGGGCGAGAATCCATTGGTCGCGCGCCGGCCCGACATCGACGTGGCGATCCCCCATCGTCTTCAGAGCTTTTTCCATCGGGTCGAAGGGATCACTCTCGCTGGCGAGCACCGCGAAGCGCACCAGCTCGTGAAATCTGCGCGGCAGCTTCGGCGGGCTGTTTTCATCGATATCGTAAAATTCGCCGCCGGCGCAGAGCCGGCGCGCCGACATGCGATTGAGCGTGAGCGTGCCGGTCTTGTCGACGCAGAGCACCGTGGCGGCGCCGAGGCTTTCGATCGCGGGCATCTGGCGCGTCAAAACATTTTTCCGCGACATGCGCCAGGCACCCAGGGCGAGGAAAACCGTCAACACCACCGGTATCTCTTCGGGCAGGAGCGCCATCGCCAGAGCGATGCCGGCTAAAAAGCCGCCGACCCAATCGCCGCGCGTCACGCCGTAAAGCACGACCGCGAGGGCGCAGAGCAACAAACCCACCACGGCGATGATGCGGATGAAGCGCGCCGATTTTCGCTGCAGAAAAGTTTCATCGGGCTCGACGGTTTCAAGGGCCTTGCCGATCTTGCCGATTTCCGTGCGCGGTCCGGTAGCGCAGACGCGGGCGTTGCCGCGGCCCTGGACCAGCATGGTGCCCGAGTAGACGAAAGGCAGGTCGTCGCCGCCGGGTCGGGTCGGCTGGCGCACGCCGTCCCAGGCGGTTTTTCGCACCGGAACCGACTCGCCCGTCAGCAGGGATTCATCGACCATCAAGTCGTTGCACGAGAGCACCACGGCGTCGGCCGGCACCCGATCGCCCTCGGTGAGAATCAAGAGATCGTCTCGCGCGACTTCACGGCCGGCGATGCGTTGTTCCGCGCCGTCGCGGATGACCAGCGCGCGAGGGCTCGAAAGATCGCGCAAGGCGTCCAGCGCCCGCTCGGTCTTCCGTTCCTGGAAAATCGTGATGCCGAGGATCACGCAAAGCGACAGCGCCAGGATCAGTGCCTCGCGCAAGTTGCCAAGCGCGAGATAGATCGTTGCGCCGGCGATCAACAACAAGAACATCGGCTCTTGAGCGACGCTCAGAGCGATCGCCAGGGTCGAGCGCTGGCGGCTCGATGGGAGTTCGTTGTAGCCTTCTCCTTCGAGCCGCGCGCGCGCAGCTGTCGTGGAGAGACCTTGATATAAATCTGGGTCGGGAGGCGAATAACGCGGCGAGTCCATCGTCTAACGGCGTCGAGCGCGCTCGGCGTGAGCGTTGAGGAAAGCGCCGATTACGTCGGCCAGATCGGGATGGCCGATCTCTTCCAAATCGTAGCGCACCCGGCAATGGGGCCTAGCGAGCGGAATCAGCCGCGCAAGATCGA
>JBLMXG010000240.1:0-3529 GCA_050257635.1 Chloroflexota bacterium | reverse complement strand
ATCTTTTTTGACGACGAAGACCGATGGGGGAAAGGGATAATCTGGCCGCTCGAGCTTGGCGAGATCGCGAAATCCTTTGCGCTTGAGCTGAAGCGTGTAATAGCGATTGAACGAGCTGCCGACGGTGGTTCCGGATTCGACTGCGGCAGCCCGGCTGGCTTGGCCGCCGGTGGCGAGGAAGGTGATTTTGCGCAGATCGACACCCTGGCGCTCGAGAATGATCGAGGTGTAACCGTAATCGGCGGAGCGCGGCCGGCTCACACCGATGGTTTTCCCTTCCAGATCCTTGGCCGTTTTGATCGACGGATGGACCACCAGCCAGTGTTCCGATGCGGAGCCCCAGGCCGCGATGGCGACCAGCGGCGGCGGATTCTTTGCCGCGAAGACGCTGAAGATCGATTGCGGCGTGCCGAAAACCGCGTCGACCTCGCCGGCCAATAGCGCGGTGGTCGACAGGGTCGACTGCATCCAAATCAGCTCCACGTCGATGCCATGGCGGGCGAAGAGCCCCTGGTGCTGGGCGACCCAGAAGGGCATCAGCGAAGAGCCGATAAAAAGCGTGCTGACACGCAGTTTCTCGCGCTCCTGGGCGCGCGAGTGCGGCGCGAAGGCAAAGACGAAAATTGGCAATACTAGAAGAATGAAAGCAAGAATCTGTCGAGACCGTGGTTTGATTTTCATATCTCGTTATCCGGTTAAACCGACGGGTGGCGGCGCTCGCGGCAACGGCATTCCACCGCCCGCCACACCGGCGGGACTATTCCGTTTTGGCCCTGCGTGTTTTCGGTTGCGACAAGTACTGTTTTAAAAGCGGTGCGTCGTAGTTCGCCCGGCCGACGCCGCTGAAATGGGCGTAATATTTGCCCAGGGATTTTCCTTCGGGCGTAAACCTGGTTCCGAGATAGAGCAGCGGGTTGGCGTCCTCGCGGTACAACTCGCCTTCCATGACGCCTTTGCGTATGTGCGTCGCCAGCACTTCGCCCACGAAGAGGTCCATGCCGTCGTCGAAAGGGATTTGCTTGATGACTTTGTATTCCACGTTGGCGATCGCCTCGCCGATGAGCGGCACCGAGATCTTCGCCGGCTCAACCGCGGTCAGTTGCGCCGCACTCCATTTGTCGACATCATGGCCGGAGACGTAACCGCCGAAGACGACGATCTCCATCATCTTGTCACTGGGCGCGCTCATGACAAACTCGCCGCGCTCGATCAAGTAATCATAGGTCAGAGTTTTTTTCTGGATCGCCACGACCATGCGCGAAGGCTCGGCGCCGGTCGGAGTAAACCACATGGCGGTTAAAAAATTCAGCCGATCGTTTTTCCCGCGCGTAACCACGAGGGCCGGCACGCGTAGGGAAAACGGCTTGTTGCCGTGGTTGACGGTTTCGAATATGTCGGGTTTTTGCCAATTCATGAATTTACTTTTCTGAAAATTCGTCTGACCCAGGCCTGACGGGCCCTCGGTTCGATCGGTTCGGTTTCGCTCCTTTCCCTAGCATGGTTTATTTCCTGACGCTATCGCCGCCAGGTGACGACTCGATTTGGTTGACCGGCGCGGGATTCCTTCGAATTCACGAGTAAGATTCTTCGGCTTCGCCTCTGAATGACGCTTGAGCGCAGTCGTCATCCGGGATCCGTCGACCCTGCTCAGGATAAACTCCGTGAGGGATCTGATTATAAAATGAGTCGCCATCGTCAGGAGGCAAATTGACGCGGCGGGCGCGCCTGTGTATATGAGGATCGAGGCGACAATTTTTTGGAGGAGCGATGGAAACTCTGCGCATCATCGACGCCGACGGCCATGTCCGCGAAGAGGTCGACGAAATTCACGATTGGCTCGAAGCACCGTTCAATGCGCGAAAGTTTTTCTTTCCGCCCTGGCCGGGCGACGGCCGTTACCGCGGCGCGCGCATCTCGGCGACGCCGGCGAAATTGTGGCAGGAGTACATGGATGCGGTCGGCATCGAGGGGGCGGTGCTCTATCCGACGCTGGGACTGTCGCACGGTCTGATTCAAGAAGCCGATTGGGCCTGCGTGCTCGCCCGCGCCTACAACAGTTGGTTGCATGAGCGCTTCATGAAGGCCGACGCGCGCCTCAAGGGGATCGCGTTGCTGCCGATTCAAGATCCCGAGGAGGCGGCCAAGGAGTTGCGCCGTTGTGTCGCCGAGCTCGGCATGGTCGGCGGGTTATTGCCCGCGGTGACGTATAACCGCAAGCCCTACGGCAGTCCGGCGTTCCAGCCGATTTTCCGGGCGGCGGAAGAGCTGGATTGCGCTCTGGCGATCCACGGCTCGCCCCAAGCGGGTTTGGGGCTGGAAGTATTCGAGCGCCATATCGAGGCTCATGTGCTCAGCCACCCGCTGCCGATCGCGATCCATTGCATCAGCATCGTTTTGGGCGGCGTCTTGGAACAGTTCCCAAAAACCCGGGTCGCATTCCTCGAAGCGGGCAGCAGCTGGGTGCCGTTCCTGATGGAGCGGATGGATTTCGAGTTGGATAGGCTCAAGCCGAGCTTCGAGTGGCGCCCGTCGGCAGCGCCGCCAATCAAGAAATTACCGAGCACTTATTTTACGACCGGCAATATCTACGTCGGCTGCGAGGCCGGCGAGAAAACCCTGCCCTTCGTCGCCGAGTGGCTCGGCGCAGATCATCTGGTATTCCCCACCGACTTCCCGCATTCGTTTACCTTCGAGCGCTTCGTCGAAGAAGTGCGCGGCTTCGTCGAACGCAAGGATCTGCCGGCGGAGCTGACGCGCAAAATACTCTGGGATAATCCGAAGCGGCTTTACCGGATTTAGCCGCAGCGAAGCTAACGTCGCTACTTGCCCGCGGTAAACACCAAGAAATACTGATACGGCAAAAATTTATATTCCTTGGCAAGCCGGAAGCCACCGGCCTCCATCTGCTTGATCAAATCTTCCCGGGCGACTTTCATCCGTAGCGGCGGGCCGATAGGCAGTTCTTTCTTGTGAAAGTCGATCACGACGATCTCGCCGTTGGGCTTGAGCAGTTTTCTAATCACTGAAAGATACTTGGTCTGGTTCTCGATATGGTGCCAGGAGTCGCAGAAGAAGAAGCGGTCCACCGAATCGGCCGGCAGCAGCGGATCATCCTCGTCGGCGAGGACAGAAGCCACGTTGGTTACCCCGAGATCGCGGATGCGCCGGTTGAGGTAGAGAATCATGTCCGGGCTTATGTCGACGGCATAAACCTTTCCCGTCTCGCCGACATGGCGCGCCAGCAGAAACGTGAAATAACCGGAGCCCGCGCCGATGTCGGCGACGACCTCCCCCGGTTTCAAATCGAGCGCGGTGAGAACTTCATGCGGTTTCTGATAACGGTCTCGCTTGGGATCTTCCAGCGCACCGATGTACGCCTTCGGGTCGTTGTGCAAGCCGTGCATTTGGTGTTGGTCGCGCTTGACCGCATCCTGGCCGTAAGCCACGAAAGGCAAGATAAAAAGCAGAGCTATGGCGATTCGGTACGACATCACAACCTCCTTCTCGGCGTGCAACTCGGGTCGAGCGC
>JBLMXG010000239.1:0-26779 GCA_050257635.1 Chloroflexota bacterium | reverse complement strand
GAAGCGCGCAGAAAATTGAGAATTCTGCCTTCGTTTTTCTGCAGCACTTTCGCGCTGCCGCACATGCCGGTGTTAAAGTAAGGAATGCCGAGCGCGCCGGCGTCGGCGAGAATATTGAAGTTGAATTTCTTCGCCACGCTGCCGAACGGCGCGTTGAAGACCGAAGCGTCGATGCTGCCGGACTTGAGCGCGGCGAGCCGTTCGGCTTCATTGCCGATCTGCAAGATCGTTACTTCTTTAGGGTCGATGCCGAGCCGTTTTAACAGCGTCCGCGTGCCGAAATCCGAAGACGATGCGAACCGGCTGATGCCAACGCGCTTGCCTTTCAGATCGGCCGGACGCTTGATGTCTCCCCGGGTCGCCACCTGATAACCCATTTTATCGTCGGTCATGGCGATGTAAACGATATCCGCGCCGCGCAGGTTGGCCGCCACGCCCGGGGCACCGGTGAGCTGGCCGAGATCAACCTCACCGGATATCATCGTCTGGACCACTGTGCTGCCGCCTGGGATGTAAACGACGACCGAAGAGAGGCCGTACTTTGCGAACAAACCGCGCTTTTCCGCGAGCGAAACCAAAAGCGCATGGGGGTTCACCGAGCTATAGGCGATGCGAATGGTATCGGCCGCGCGCGCGGAGTCGCTACACAACATGCAAAGCAGGGACAATAAAATAATCCTATTGAATTTCATGATCATCGACACAACTCCTCCCACCTTGATCTCCCGACCCGAATGACTGCCCCGAGGGAACGTGATGGACATAGATGAATGCTTTCCGAAATTGGCGTCTTTGCGCCTTTGCGGGAAAAAATTTGGTTCGTCTACAATGAGAACAATTCCTTCGCGTTCTTGTACAGAATCTTTTCCTTGGTCTCGTTCGATAATTGTTTGTGCTCCCGCAGGTCGTGCAGATTGTGCGGGAATTCGTTGTCCCAGTGCGGAATATCCGAGGCGTAAAGGAAATGACCGGCGCCGACGTAATCGACGGTCGCGGCGAGCTGCGACTCGCCCGGCTCGACGCTGAAGTAGAGCTTCGACTCGCGCACGATCTCGCTGGGCTTTTTCTTGAGCAGCGGCATCTCGAACTCAGCGCGCTTCTCCCAATGCTCATCCAGGCGGTCGAGATAATAGGGTAGCCAAGTCGCGCCGATCTCGAGGAAAGCGAGCTTCAGCTTCGGGAAGCGCACCGGCAATCCCTGACAGACAATGCTCGTGAACTGCAATAGAATACCGACGGGAAAAGCATAGGAATGCACTTCGGCAAAGGTCGCCAGTCCCGTAGTGCCGAGCTCGCGCGAGGTGTTGCGCGTGCCGTGAATGCCGAGAACGACGCCCAACCGCTCGGCCTCTTGATAAATCGGATCGTAGAATGGATCGCCGAGCGCGAGCGGCAATCCGGTGGGCAGGATTTCGAAGCCCTTCAAGCCCAGTTGCGTGACCGCGCGGCGGAGCTCCTCCGCCGCCGCTTTCGGCGAGCGCATCGGCAAGCAACCAACGCAAGATAGCCGGTCCGAGCGCGCGTTATATTCCTTGGCGAAGTGCGTATTGCTGGCCTGCGCCACGGCGATTTGATAGGGCACTTCCTGATTCTTGGCGATATTGCCGGAGCCGGTCGGGAAACAGATCGCTTTCTCGATGTCGTATTCGTCCATGAGCTTGTGCCACCGCTCCACTTGCTCGGCGGCGCCGAGACCCTTCCACTGCCGCGCCATTTCGAAGGACTCCATCATATCATTGTCCCACGGTTGATCGCCGGGCCAGAGCGGTGTCGGCCGTTTGATCCAGGGCTCTTCGAGATACTTGCGGATGTCGGCTTGCCGTTCGAGCACGTGACCGTCGGTATCGATGACCGGAAAGTTTGACATGAGAATTTCCTCCTTCGCGATTGTGTGAACCAACAATCTTTTAGCCCCGAGCGAAGATAGGCGTCAAGGGGAACCGACAGAGAGAAATTGGAGTGATGGAGTACTGGAGAAATGGGAAGACAATCGATAAATGATCATTCCGAATTCGAACACCCAACCCTCCACCACTCGAACACTCCATTACTCCATCTCTGCCTTCACGTACGCCGCCAGCGCCTCGCGCCAGTCGCGCATCGGCGCAAAACCAAGTTTTTCGGACAACAGACAGCGCAATGGCGTATAACGCGGCCGGGCGGCAATCCGTTTCATATCGTGCTCGTGAGTGATCTCAATCAGCGAATCGATCTTTTCGTGTGACAGTCCGACTAGCCGGCCGGCTTCGAGGGCAAATTCGTAGTAGGAACAAACGCCAGCGTTGACGACGTGGTAGATCGCGTAATGTCGCCCGCGGATGATTTCCAGGCAGCGGTCGATCAGGTCCGCGACATAGGTCGTGCTCGACCAGATATCGTCGATGACGCGAAGCTTATTGCCGGCTTGGAGATCGTTGTGCGCGCTGCAGAGAAATGTCGCCTTGCCGCTGCCGAAAACCCATGAGGTCCGAACGATGTAGCTTCGCGCGCAGCTCTCGCGCACCGCCTTTTCGCCGGCGACTTTGGTTTTACCGTAGACGTTAACCGGGCGCGGCTCGTCATCGATGGTGTAAAGCGCGCGCCCGACCGGCTCGCCCGCGAAAACATATTGCGTGCTGAATTGGACGATCTCGGCGCCAACGGCGCTCGCCGCTTCCCCGAGATAGCGCGGCCCGTCCGCGTTCACCGCCGCGGCCTTCGCCGGGTTCCGTTCGGATTCATCGACCTGCAGCACGGCGCAGTTGAAAATCAGCTCCGGACCGAAATCGCGGATGACCCGACGCACGCCGGCGCGGTGAGTGATGTCGAGAGCGGCATGGGTGAGCGCCCGCACTTGATGCCCGTGACCGAGTTTTCTCGCTAGGTGCTGCCCGACCAGTCCGGCTGCGCCAGTTATCAAAATTTTCACTGCCGCTGAGTTTAAAGTGAGATTACCGAGCGATCAAGGCGACCAGAAAAAACTCTTTCATCGGCAAAGACAAACGTGACTGGCCTGGACCCGTCATCTCTACAAAGCGAGAGGTTTTCTCCCGCTCCAGCCAAAAGGCTGATCATCTCCGCCATCCCCGCGGCGTCGTACCCGTGACAAACAACTGGAAAGGTAAAATCGCGGCGGTTAACGCGTCAGTCGCTTTGTCGGTTACTCATCCATCAATTCGTCATTCACTGAGAACGATTAAAATACAATGGGGGGCGAAAGCCCCCCATTTGATGATATTTGGTCGGGGATTTCCCGATTAGTATTCAGGTCTGCGGCGTAAGTCTTCGAGCTCCCGTCGCTGCCGCTCGAGTTCCTGCTGATTTTGGTAAATTTGCTGATCCTGATCGGCCGCTTGATTTTCACGGCCCTGCATTTGGTCGCCGATCAGAGCGCCCGCACCGAGACCCAGAGCCGTGCCAATCGCCGCTCCGGCCGCCGGATGGTGCACGGCCGAGCCGATGATACCGCCGACCGTAGCGCCTCCGAGCGCGCCGATACCGGCGCCCTTTTCACGGGTGGTGAGCGCTCCGCCCGCGCACCCAGCGATCAATGTAGCTGCTAAAGCCATACCAAGGACAATTCCGGAATTCTGTCGCAAAATCGCGGTATCGGATTTCATGGTATTCCCCCTCCTTGATCCGTTAGACGCAGCGACCGAAAATTTGTTTACCGAACCGAGCAGGGGGAAATGTATCTGATTGATCGAGCGCAGCTAGCGAAGCCGTTGAAGGGTTGCGATCCGATCGTCGATGGCTGGGTGGGTCGAGAGAAAACCACCCCCGTTGTCACCGGAGGTCCGGCGAATCCAGGTCAAAGCATCCAGCAGATCCTCTTTCGAATAGCCGCTACGGCGCAGGATATCGACCGCGTGACGATCGGCGGCATACTCCTCGGTGCGGCTATAGCCGCGCGCCACCAACTCGCCGGCGAGAGGCGCCAGGGTGCCGGCGCCGGGAAACAATTGCTGCAGGCCGGCCGCCAGGATATTCAACCCGGCGCCGACCACCTGGGCTTTCGCCACATGACCGAGATCTTGGTGGGCGACCTCGTGCGCCAAAACACCGCGCAACTGGTCGTCATTGGCGCGTCTCAAAAGCCCCATGGTGACGTAGAACTCGCAGTTGCCGGCGTTGGCGGCGTTGATTTCACTCTGATTGATGATGCCAACGCGCACTTGATCCAAACGGCAGGGATGATCCATGCCGCGAAATAGCGGTACCATCACCCGACGCAAGCGCTCGACCAGGTATGGATCGACGCGGCCTGACGAAGATGACGGGGAAGATGGATAATCCTGGCGCGGCGCGCGCCGGGTCGGCGCGGGGCCGACCGCGACGCACGCCGACAGCACCGCGCTCGCGAGCAGGAAAGCTGCGAGAGCGACCGTCGCATTGCGCTTCTGTATCCGGACGACAAGCGCCAGCGAAAAGCGCTGCGGCGTTACAGCCGAGTTGTCGCGGGCTTCGTTAACCAAGCGAGGCATGAAAACTGATTTGTGGGCATACTAGGAAGCCGGCCGCTGCTCTCGCGCAGCGGTAGCCTGGGTGCCCATCTTGTCCTCCACCAGGTCCAGATAGACGCTGCCGAAGATGATTTTACTGCTGAGCTTGATCGGCAAGCGTCGCTCATCGGCGGAAATCCAGATCGCCGCGTCATTCAGACGATTGGCGTAGCCTTTGTTAGTGATATTTTCGACTTGCGGCACGATCCGGTAAGCTTCGACTGTCTTGCCCGAGGCCATCGTCACGGGTTCTTTGGCCTCCACGGACAATTCGAGCAAGTATTGATACCGACCGCCGAAAACTTTGAAGTAGAGTTTATCGCCAACTTTGAATTCCGTGGCGCGCGCCAGATAAGACGCCGTGATCGGGTCCAGCGTGTTCGAAGAATAAAAGTGGTAGACCTTGGCCCGTTTGCCTACCTGCTGGCGATTGACCGCCCAGCGCTTGGCCGCATGGTCGAATCGCGCGTCCGTGTCGATAATGCGGGAATTTTCCCGCTGGCTGAAAGTAAACCGCGACGGCGTCAGAACCTTGGCATCGAAGGTCGAGCTGATCGTGTCGCGCATCCGCCAGATGAAATCGAGCATTTTGGAGGATTTTGCTTCGACGCGCACCTGGTAAACTTTCCGGCCGTCGACCACTGTCGGCGTCGTGTAAACTTCGGCTGTCGCCACGGAAACCATTCCGTTCCAAGTGGCGAGATAGACCGCTTTCTCGCCGCTTTCGAAGGGAAAATATTTTGGCCGGTAAGCCGGCACGGCGTCGGGCTTGATCGCCATCGCCTGTCCGGCCTCAGATACCGAAAGCGCAAAAAAGCCTAGCATTAGGCTCAAGATGGCAAAAACCTTGGATTTGTACATGCTGGACTATTAGACGTTTGAGGGCTGCAATCGTTTATAAGAAACTGTATCATAAACTTATCACTAAACGAATCCTCTGCGAAGCTTGTTAGCAGAACCGGAAAGCAATCGGTGAGAAGATTCACCGGCGCCAGCGATATGGCTGACACCTTTGAGAAATCGTCGAGCAAAAACGCCGGCGAATGGGGCAAATTTTTTAATCGACCCGACCCCAGCGCGAGTATCGCGTCACGTTAGCCAAAAAAGGCGCCGGCTATGCAACCTTGGTGTCGGCCAGGCATCGCTAATTTGGGTGTTTTTTTTCGACCCGCGGCGATAAAAGCTTGTCACGAGCCGGCTCCAATGAGATGGTAGTGCGAGAGCTCGTCAAGAATATTTTAAATCGACCGTAAAAAAAAATGAATCCGCCGGTATTATTGCTGGTCGACGATGAAATGGGCGTGCGCGAGTCGCTCAAAATGGTTTTCTCCAAGGGTTATCGCTTGCTCGAAGCCGATTCCGTGGACGCCGCCGTAACCCAGGTCGGCAAAGCGCACCCCGACGTTGTCCTGCTCGATGTTTTGATGCCGAAAGCCGACGGCCTGACAGTGCTCCGCCGCATCAAAGAAATCCACCCGAGCTGCGCTGTCATCATGCTCACCGGCATCAATTCTCAACAGTTGGCGGATAAGGCGATCGAAGACGGCGCCTTCGACTTTATTGGCAAACCGTTTGATGTCGCCGAATTGCGCCTGAAAGTTGCTCGGGCGCTGGAACATGGCACGCCCAAAGCGCCGTGAGCCCCATGGTGGCTTTGCCTCGGATATGGCTCGGCGACCGTCGCCGGTTCCTCAAATTGTTTTTTTTCGCCGGCCTGCTCCTCGCCGGCTGTGCTCGCCTCAAGCAGTGCGCCTACCAAGGGGTCAGTCGCGACGAATGGCAACAGCCACAGAAAGTCATAACGTCCATGCAAATCAGGCCTGGCGCCATCGTTGCCGACCTCGGGGCGGGAGGGGGCTACTTTACCTTCAAGCTGGCCTCCGCAGCGGGTCCTGACGGCAAAGTTTACGCGGTGGATATCGACTCTGGCATGGTCGATCTCATCGCCAACGAAGCCAGGCAGAGAGCCGCCGCCAATGTGGAAGCGATCCTCGGACGCCCCGACGACCCTTGCCTGCCTAATACCGGTGTCGATTTGATCTTCACCTCGAATACCTACCACCACATCGAGAATCGCGTCGCCTATTTTGCCGGACTCAGAAAGTATCTTCGCCCCGGCGGCCGCGTCGCCATCATCGAGTACGACCGGCGCAGCTGGATCGTCGGATTGCTGCGTCACTACACCCCGAGCGAATTTATCAAGCGCGAAATGGAGCAGGCCGGCTACACGTTAAGCCAGGAATTCGATTTTTTGGACCGGCAGTCCTTTTTGATCTTCGCCGCGCGCTAGGCTTTGCCGCTTGCAAAGTCCGGTGCGCCGGGAATCCATCTCGAATTCCCGGCGCACCAGCCAGTGAGCAAAAAGTGCCGGATACGATCCGCCTGGCAGCCTAGGGGGTGGAAGGTTTTTTCGTCTCGTCAGCAGGTTTTTCCGGGGCGGGTGCCGCGCCTTGTTCCGAGCCAGTGGCCGGAGGTGCCGCGCTCTCCGGGGGTGTTGTTGATTCCGGCGCAGGAGACGGAGCGACGGCCGGCGGCGACTGCGATGACTCACCTTCATTTTTCTTTTCGCAGGCCCCCGCGAACAATACCAGTCCAAGCATCGTTGCAGCCGTAGCGGCGGTTGTTATCTTAGTCTTCGTCATCTTCTGTTCCTCCCAAAATTTTAAATTGCGCTTTTGCTATTGGCTTTGCCGATCAGAAAACCGCCCGGATCAAGCCGCCGACCAAACGAAATGGCAGCGCAAGCGCCTCGCCGACGACGTCCACCGTACCGCTCAACAACCCGCCGGAATCATCGTTCTTAGTCGATTCTTCCGTCTTCGTGGTGGTTCTTTCCGTGACGACGGGTTCGCTTTCCTCTGAATTGGCGACCGAGTCGTAGCGCACCGTTTTTTCCCGCTCTACCGTTCTCTCGCTATGCGAAGAGCAACCCGCCAGAATGCCGAACGTCAATAGACCCATGAACAAACCCTCGCTCGCGCGCCGCAGAGCGCGCCCTTTGGTGAATCTCATCGCCAAAACACCGATCATCAAACTGTTTATGATCGATTTCATAATTCCTCCGCTGTTTCTTCTCCGGCTAAAAGCCGCAGTTTTTTGTTTCTGATCCGTGCACGACGCTGCCGCGCCCAGTGCCTGGCTCCCGATCCTAATATCCGCCTGACATTCACCCCGTTTGCGCTGCTGCCGTTCGATCTCCGAGGAGTTGCTCCAGATCTTTTTTTCTTGGCGTTCATCCCGAAACTGGCAAACTTGCACCGATCGCCGATCAGCGCTCCGCGGTTAGTCGGTGCATCACTGGTCGACGAATTGCAGAGTGAGGTAGCGCGGCTCAACCGAGTTGCGCCGTGCACCTAGGATTTCTGCCGTTCGGCCTCGATCATGTCCAAGGCTTTCTGGCGCAGTTGCGGATTGCCGTTTACGGCGGCAAAAAGCTGGTTGTATTTTTGCGGTGTGAGCCCCTGTTTCTCAAGGGAGTGGCGCACTTTTTCATTTCCTTCCTTCTCGATCTGTTGCTTGCTTTTTTCATCCTTCGTCGCCTTGAGCTTGGGTTCGTAGCTTTGCTTGATTCGATGATACTCCACGTAGGCTTTAGCAAACGCTCTGAGATCTTTGTCGCTGACCGCCGGTTGGGCGGTGGAGCTTTCCTGTTTCGATGCCGCTTGCGCGCTCCGTCCCGGAACGGCACTGAACATCGTGGCGCCCGCCAACAAGGCGGCGCCGATTATGAAAAACGCATTGCTCACTTTCATCCGAATCTCTCCTTATCTTGTTAATCGCCGGCTTTACTCGCGTGCGGCTTGAACCTCGGGAGATTTCGCTTCAAGCTTCTTGAGCAATTCATTAAAAGGCGCTTTGGCGAGAATGCGGTTGAATTGGGAGCGGTAATTGTTCACCAGACTGATATTCTCGATCACCACGTCGTAAACCTTCCAATCCCCGCCCTCGGACCGTAGTTTGTAATTGACGGTAACCTCCGTGCCCTTCTTCGTGACAATCTTGGTATCGACTTCAGCCTGGTCGTTGGTGACATTTTCGCGGCCATAGGTAATTTTTTCACCGTTGTAAGACTCGATCTGGTCCGCATAAGATTTTTCCAAGAGATCGGTGAAAAGTTGCACGAACCGCTGCTGTTCTTCGCGGCTGACGCGACGCCAGTGGGTGCCCAGGGAGCGTTTCGACATTTCCTCGAAGTCGAACCTGGTGCCGATAATCTGGCGCAATTTTTCACGGCGCTGACTTTCTTTGCCCGCCCCCTTGAACTGCGCGTCCTGGAGAAAGGTAAGCACCTGATCCGCGGTTTGACGGACTTGATCCGTCGGCACCCCCGCCCTCAGTTCGGCCAGAACCACGACTTGCGACAAGCATACGACGACCACCGGCACAAAAACGAATTTTACATAACGCATGGATTCCCCTCTTCTTTCTAGACCGCCGCAAGGATCAATCTTTTACTCACTTGCGAAGGCAAGTCCCGCGCTAAGAACGGCGCCACCGGAACCGATCACGGCAACGTAGAGTTTCTCAGAAGACCGGCCAGCAGCAGTGCTACCACGTGATATTTTTCGCGCTCGTCGCCCACGTAGCGCCCCGCTTCTTCAGTCAGGGCAACGATCAAGTCGCCCAAGGTCGTGTCGAGCTTGTTTTTTCGCTGCACAGTTCCCCTCCTGCGAAATTGTGAAAATTCATTTGCCGTGTCACTTCGGTGCACAGAGAACACAAACTCTGCCGACGATGTCTTGCCGCCATCGCCGACGAATAACCCCGTAATTCTTTCCTACGACGTGAAATTTTTCTCTGGCTGCCAGCCGGACGAATATGTCTGCGAAATTATTTATTGATGGTAAAGCTCGCCATCTCCGATCAATATGAGTTTTGTCGTTTCGCTCGCAGGTTGATCAACCGCAAGGGTCGTACCAACGAGTCCAGCCAAGCCTAAGCGGTGCAAATACAAGAGGGAATTGAAGTTAGGCGCGACCGTCACGAACCTCGGTTGTAGGACATTTCCTACGCGCGCGCCTGACAGGAAGAAATTATCCGCCGCAAATCGGCGCTCTGAACGCTGAAGGAATTCGCCTTCATGAAATTTGGCGCTCATTTCGCGTGCATGCTTGTAAACTTTGAAATTAAAGCTCGGTTTCGGCGGACAGCGTCGAAGCGACAATTTTTTCTTTTCCCGTCAGGTTTCGACAGATCGAACTAACACACTGTTAGCGGCCGGGGATTAGCTGGCGGCGATTGAAAAATTCGGGTGCTATCATCACAGTCGCTCAGGTAGGCGAGCCGGCACTCCGGGAGCGGCTGAGCGGTGACTTTTAACCTTCGCCCAAAGCCCCTTTGGGCGCGCCAACGCTTGCTCCACTGAAGGAAAATCGGTAATTTACACTGCGAATGGAGAATCCTTGACGACAACCTATATCCTCAAAAACCCTCCGTTGCCGGAACCCAGCAACTCAGGTCTCGATTACCGCAAGGAATTAAACGACGCGCAGTATCAGGCGGCCACTGCGATGGAAGGGCCCTTGCTGATTATCGCCGGCGCCGGCACCGGCAAGACCCGTACGTTGGTTTATCGTGTCGCCCATTTGATCGACCAGGGTGTCAACCCGCGTTCGATTCTGTTATTAACTTTCACTCGCCGAGCCGCCGAGGAGATGATTCGGCGCGCCAGCTTGTTGATCGATGGCCGTTGCAACCAGGTGGCCGGGGGCACCTTTCATTCCTTCGCCAATCTCGTGCTGCGCAGTTACGGCCGCCATATCGCGCTCTCACCGTCATTTACCATCATGGATCGCACCGACAGCGAGGACGTGATCCAGCTCATCCGCAGCGACATGGGGCTGAACACCAAAGACAAGCGTTTTCCGCGCAAGCAAACCGTGGCGGAAATTTTCAGCATGACGCACAACAAGCAGATTCCGCTGAACGACCTGGTCGATCTCGAGTATCCGCACCTAGTCGACGCCAACTTCGAGCTCGCCGAGCTTTACCGGCGCTATGTCGATTATAAGACGACCAAGTCGCTGCTCGACTATGACGACCTGTTGATCAAGCTGCGCGACCTCTTGGCCAATCACGCCGAGGTGCGCGAGCGCCTGTCAGACATCTACCGCTACATCATGGTCGATGAGTATCAAGACACCAATCACTTGCAGGCCGAAATCGTCCGCCTGCTCGCCGCGACCCACGACAACGTCGCCGTGGTCGGCGACGACGCCCAGAGCATCTATTCGTTCCGCGGCGCCAATTTCCGCAATATCATGGACTTCCCCAAACAATTCCCCAATGCGCGGCTCATCAAGCTGGAGGAAAATTACCGCAGCACCCAGCCGATCTTGAATCTCACCAACGAGATCATTGCTCGCGCCAAAGAGGGTTACGAAAAGCGGCTGTTCACGCGCAAGAGCGTCGGTAATCGACCCAAGCTCGTGCAAGCCGCCAGCGAACAGATGCAATCGCAGTTCGTTTGCCAGAAGATTCTCGAGCTACGCGAGCAAGGCGTGCCATTGTGGGATATGGCGGTATTGTTTCGATCGAGCTTTCACTCCTTCGATCTGGAAATCGAGCTGGCGCGCCATAATATTCCGTTCGTCAAACGCGGCGGTTTTCAGTTCATGGAAACCGCCCATGTCAAAGACCTCCTCGCCCATATGCGGATTCTCGCCAACCCTCAGGACGCGATCTCGTGGAACCGCGTCCTGCTGCTGCTCGAAGGCATCGGTCCCGGCGCCAGTCAGAAGATTATCCGGTGGCTGCTCGAAGGGTCGAATGCCGTCGAGCGTCTGCGCAGCTACCCGGCCAAGGGAAAGATCGCCCATGGCCTGCGCACCCTCGCGCAGGTGCTCGAAGAAGCCAAGCAGGCCGAGGCGCCTTCGGAACAGGCTCAATATCTGATGCAATACTACGTGCCGATCCTGAAGCAGAACTACCCCGACGACCACCCCAAGCGCTTGCGTGACATGGAGCATTTTCAGGGCATGACCGAGCGTTACCGCAGCCTGGAGCGATTACTGAGCGACATGGCACTGGAGCCGCCCAACGACAGCATCGCCGGAGTGTTGGCCGTCGATCCGGACGAAGGGCCGTTGATTCTCTCGACGATTCATTCGGCGAAAGGCTTGGAATTTCACTCGGTGTTCATCATCTGGGCGCTGGAAGGGAGATTCCCTTCCTTCTACAACACCAGCTCCGGAGAAGAGCTGGAAGAAGAGCGCCGCCTGCTCTACGTCGCCGCCACCCGCGCCAAGCAAAACCTTTTCATCAGCTACCCGACCAGGGTTTTCGATAAAAGTCTGCGCATGGTATTGTCCCGCCCATCGCAGTTCATCGACGGCATGCCGCAAATGCTGCTCGAACCGGTTGCGCTCGTGCCCGAGGGATCTTACTGGGATTGGGAGAGTTGATAATGGTGCAATTGCTCCTCAACTTCGTCGTCTTCACCAGCGGAGCAGTATTGATGGCGCTGGAAATCGTCGGCAGCCGCGTCCTGGCGCCCTACTTCGGCAGCTCGATCTTCGTGTGGGGCAGTCTGATCTCCGTGGTCATGGCTGCGTTGAGCATCGGTTATTATTGGGGCGGCTGGCTGTCGGCTCGGCAGCCCACCTACGGCAAGCTCCTGGTGCTCTTGGCCATCCCGGGAGTGCTGATTTTTTTCCTGCCGTTCGTCTATCCAACTGTCAATGAATGGATCGCCAGCGTCGATTTCGGCAACCGGCTCAATCCGCTGATCGCGTGCAGCCTACTCTTCCTGCTGCCGGGGATTTTTATCGGAACCATTTCCCCCTACGTGATCCGGCTTGCCGCCACCCGGCTCCACACCGTCGGTAGCACCGCGGGCACGCTCTACGCCGTGTCGACCTGCGGCAGCATTCTCGGCACACTGCTGACGGCGTTTTATCTGATTCCGGCCCTGGGCGTGAGCAATATCATTCACGCCCTCGGCATCACGCTGGCATGTCTGTCCCTGGTTGTAGTACCCTTGGTCCGGCTGCAAGGCGTCTCCCTGTCGCGGGCGGTCGCTGCCACGTTAATCATCTTGGGGCTTGTCGGTATGTTTTGGGCGCCTGTAGCTTGGACAAAAACCCTCTTGCAAAAAGACACCTTCTACCACCGCATCCGCATCGAGGAGGATGACGAAGCGCGCTACATGTACTTTGATCGCACCCTCCAGAGTGCGATGAATTTGAAAGACCCCACGGCGCTTCGCCTCATTTACTCTCGCTACACGTCGCTTGGACTCGCGTTCCGGCCCGATGCCAGGAAGATGCTGGTCATCGGGCTCGGCGGCGGTTCGATTCCGAAAAAAATTCAGAAGGAATTTCCCCACATGGAGATCGACGCCGTGGAGATCGACCCCGAAGTGATCAAAATGGCAAAGGACTATTTCAACGTCAAAGAAAGCAATCTGCTCAGACTGTACGCTCAAGACGGCCGGCTGTTTCTGACTCGCACACAGCATCAGTACGATATCATCGTGCTCGACGCCTATTTTACCGACACCATGCCGTTTCATCTCACCACCAAGCAGTTTTTCGAACTGGCGCAGAAAAAATTGACGCCGAACGGCGTGATCGTGGCCAACTTAATCAGCGCCGTCACCGGCCCGCACGGCAGGATCGCTCGAGCGTTCGTGCGCACTCAGCGCCAGGTTTTTCCCCAAACCTACCTATTCGCCACGCGGCGTCCCGACAACGTCAGCCTCGACACCATTCAAAACGTCATCGTCGTAGCGACCCGCGACAAGCAACGCGTCGACATCAAAGAACTTGTCAAGCGCGCCAGCGCCATGGACCGGGGCCTTTTCCCCGATCCGATTCAAGACATCGCCGTCGCCTATTTCGACAAGCCCGTCCCGGAAGACGTGCCGGTGCTCACCGATGATTACGCGCCAACGGACAATCTGCTCAATCCTTAGCGCGCTTTGTTTCTCTCTCTCCGCCTGCTCGGTTTTCGGCCCGGAACGGCCGCAACGGGTGGTGCGCGTGAAGGTGGTCGCCGATGTTCCGTTTCGCGCCCGCAACCCTGACTGGGAGGAGGAAGCGCGCGGTCTCGTCGAATCCGCTTCGGATTACTACGAGCGCGAGTTCGACATTCGCCTTGTCACTCAAAGCGTTTCCGCCTGGCCGGTGTCCGAGCGGATCGACTCTACTCCCGCGCTGCTTTCCAAGCTCCAAAAGGAGTTTCCCATCCGCGCCAGAAACGAGAGCTACGATCTGGTCGTCGCCTTTACCGGTGAAAATGCCAGCCGATATCTGGCCGCTGGCCGGCCGCGCGTCGATCGCATCGGCAACTGTCAGCAAGGTCTGGCCAGCTACGCCATCGTACCGATCGGCAAAATCTTCCATTACCGAGGGGCCAACGCCGAGCCGGAGTACGATGTCGTCGCATTGATTCATGAGCTCGGCCATGTCTTCGGCGCCCAACATGTCGAAGACATCTCATCGCTGATGAATGAAAATTTCGGCTACCGAACCGAATTCGACGCCAAGAACCGCTCGGTCATTCAGAAAAACCGCTCCTGCCCGTTTGCTAAATGATCGATCAGGCGATAGGCATGAGTCGCGAGGCACGAGTAGGAAAGGGTCCCCTTCGTGTCTTCTCTGACTCAAGCCTCGCGCCTCACGCCTCGTGCCCAAGTTGTTATGTTGCAGAATCTCCGCATCGTCATGGTTCGTCCGCGCGGCTCCGGCAATATCGGCTCGGTGGCGCGGGCGATGAAAAACACCGGTGCCAACGATCTCGCGATCGTCGGCGCGGCGCGCACGGGAAGTTTCTGGGCAAAAGCGATGGCCGTGCACGGCCGTGACATTCTGGCCGATGCCAGGTACTACCCGACGATCCGCGAGGCGATCGCCGATTGCACCCTCGTCGTCGGGACCACTTGCCGGTCAGGGCTTTATCGCAGCCACAGTCAATCGCCGCGCGAGGTGGCGCCAACGATGGTTGAGGCGGCAACGAAGGGCAAAGTCGCGCTGCTCTTCGGCCCGGAAGACCACGGC
Source organism: Chloroflexota bacterium (assembly GCA_050257635.1). Lineage (GTDB taxonomy): Bacteria > Desulfobacterota > Binatia > UBA9968 > UBA9968 > DP-20. The sequence continues at coordinate 12,300 of JBLMXG010000239.1, read as the reverse complement.
CTCAGCAATAAAGACCTGGAGCATTGCCAGTTGCTGGTCACCATACCGACGCATCCGGATTATCAGTCGCTCAATGTCGCGCAAGCCGCGGTTATTTGCCTCTACGAGGTTTACCTTGCAGCGCTCACGCCCGCGAAAGCAAACGGCGTGGAACGCGCTCGCGCCGAGGACATCGAGCGGCTCTTCGATATCATGCGCCACTCGCTGCTGAAGATCGGGTTTTTGGACGCGGAAAACCCCGAGCACATGCTGCTCGCTTTCCGCCGAATCTTCGGCCGCGCCGGTCTGGAAGACAAAGACGTGAGGATATTGACCGGCATGTTTCGCCAGATCGAGTGGTACGTCAACCAGGGCTGGAAAGTCGTTGAGGAAAAAGAAAAGCGAGGCATCAAGGTCCGCTAGGAGGAACGATCTCGTGAACGTCAATCATTTTGACCCGAAGAAAACCGCGCTGTTGTTTTTCGACATATTGAACGGCTATGTCCCCGCGCCGGAGCCCGGCAAGCCTCGCGCGCTGAAGCTGTGGATTGAAAATGCCGTACGGCTGAGCAAAGCGGGGCGCGCCGCCGGCCTCCCGGTTTTTTTCGCCAAAGGCAACCACCGCCCGGACAACGCCACCACCGCGCTCTTGCTCACCGACACCAATAATTCTCTGACGCCGTGGCCGAACGGCGAAGTGACCAAGACGAAAATGCACGTCATTGCCGGCGACAAAAGCTCCGACGTGCTCGCCGAGCTAGAGCCGCAGCCGCACGACTACTATATCGTGAAATACCGTTGGAGCGCTTTTTTTCAAACCTATCTGGACCTCGCGCTGCGCACGCGCGGCATCGATACCATCATTATTTCCGGCGGCTCCACCGACGTCGGCGTCACCTCGACTTTGTACTCCGGCCGGGATTTGGACTATAACATGATCGTCGTTAGCGACGCCTGTGGCACGTCGCACGACCTGCGTGCGCATGACATGCTGATGGAATTGGTTTTCCCGCGCATGTCGCGCGTGCGCACGACCGACCAAGTGATCGCAATGCTCCAAAAGGCAAAAAACTAGCAACCTGAGTTTTCCCCCTTGTCATTTCGAACCGAAGGTGAGAAATTTTTCCCGAAAATTTTTCTCTCTCGCTGGAAACATGAAAATTAGGAGGCAACCATGTCATCAAACGGCACCGCGCCGGTGGGCGTAAGCAAAAACATCAAGCAACTCGGCCGCATGGATCTGCCCGGCGGCGGCTCGATCGTCGTCGAAAACGGGTATGCCTATGTCGGCCACATGGACCCGCCGCACGGCACTTCGATCATCGATGTCAAAGATCCCAGACATCCGAAAGTCGTCGCCCACATAGAAATCCCCGAGGGCCTGCACTCGCATAAGGTGCGGGTCAGCGGCGACATCATGTTGATCAACTACGAGCGCTACAAGGGCAAGCAGCAGTTGCAGTCGGGCCTCAAGGTATTTGATATTTCCGATCGCACCAAGCCGCGCGAGATCTATTTTTATAAAACCCACGGCAAGGGCGTCCACCGCTTCACCTTCGACGGCCGCTACGCCTACATCTCGCCAACGATGGAGGGTTACAACGGCAACATCGCCGTGATGCTGGATATGAAAAACCCGGAGAAGCCGGAGGAGGTCATGCGCTGGTGGATGCCCGGACAGTGGACCGCGGGCGGCGAAACCGCCACCTGGCACGGCACCGCGACCCGTTGCCATCACCCGATCCGCCGCGGCGACCGGCTCTACATCAGCTATTGGCACGGCGGTTTCGCCATCGTCGACATTTCCGACTTGAGCAAACCCAAAACGGTAAGCACTCTGGATTGGAGCCCGCCTTACCCTTGCCCGACGCACACGACGCTGCCGATGCTCAATAAAATCATGGACCGCGACTGGCTGGTCGTCACCGACGAAGAAGTCGGCGAAAAGTTGAACGAAACTCACAACGCGTTCCTCTGGGTCGTCGACATCACGAGGGAAGAGTTGCCGCTGCCGGTCGCCACTTTCATCGTGCCCTTCGACGGCAAATCGACACACGAGTTCCGCTTCGGCGCGCATCAACCCGCGGAGCAAGTCTACGGCAACACGCTTTATGTTACCTGGTTCGGCGGCGGCCTGCGCGCGGTGGACTTTTCCAATCCGTACGTTCCGACGGAGGTCGGCTACTATATCCCCAATCCCGGCAAAGGCCAGAAAGTGGTCATGAGCAACGACGTCTTCCACGATAAAGACGGCAAGCTCTACCTCATGGACCGGTATGACGGGTTGGAGATTTTGGAGCCGCAGATCTGACCACGGAAACCGTTTCAGTAGTTCCACACGTTCCAACCGTTCCAAGGGTTCCCAAGTGAGTCCGCAAGCGGTCTATCCTTTCCGAAAAAACGCCTGGAACATTTGGAACCATTGGAACGACTGGAACGGCTTTGAGCCATGAAATTATACAACGTCGCCTACTCCGGCAACTGCTACAAGGTCCGCCTACTGCTCGCCCAACTCGGCATCCCCTGCGAGATTGTCGAAATCGATATCTTGAAAGGCGAAAGCCGCAGAGCGGAGTTTCTCACGGTCAATCCCAACGGCCGCACGCCGGTGCTCGACGACAACGGTTTTATTCTGGCTGAATCCAACGCCATCCTCGCCTATCTCGCGTGCGGCACAAAGTTTTTACCCAAAGATCGGCAAAAATTCGCTCTGGTTTTTCAATGGATGTTCTTCGAGCAATACAGTCACGAACCGTTTATCGCGACCTCGCGCTTCTGGCTTCAGCACAAGCCTGACTCGCCGGAAAAAACGGCGCTTCTCGCATCCAAGCGCGACGGCGGCTGGGCCGCGCTAAGAGTGATGGACAATCACCTCGCGAAAAGCGATTTCTTCGTTGACGACTATAGCATCGCCGATATCGCGCTTTTCGCCTACACCCATGTCGCTCACGAAGGTGGCTTTCCGCTGAACGATTTTCCAAAGATCAGGGCTTGGATCGAGAAAGTGAAAGCGCAGCCTGGGTTTGTGCGGATGAGTTAGGAACCACATAGCGTAAGGGCTTTCTTGCGCTGCTGTTTCACGCCGAATATAATTCCAGGTAAGGCCGTGTTCGACAGGCAAAAAGGAGATCTTCTATGGGCGAATCAGGTCTGACAATCCGGCAAAAGTTGCACGCGTTGGCCGACAACCTCCCCGCCGATGCGTCGTGGGATGATGTTATGGAGGAGGCTCGGTTTCACAAAGCAGTAGAACAAGGTATTTCAGCGGCAGACCGGGGAGCTTTTGCCACCGACGAAGAAGTCAGCAATGCATTTTCGAAGTGGGGCGTAAAACGTTGAAATTGCGTTGGACCCGTTCCGCGCTAGCTGACCTCATAGAAGCACAACAACACATCGCCCAAGATCACCCTGCCGCCGCTCAAGCCCCGGCCCAACGCGTCTGGGAAACTGCCAATAATCTAACCGACTATCCCGAAATTGGACGAAGGGGCCACGTCGATGGAACTCGGGAGTGGCTTGCCAACCAAACGCCCTACTTGATTGTCTATCGCGTAAGAGGCAAATCGGTTGAAATTCTCCGAGTATGGCATGGACGACGCAACCGGCACACCAATCCTACCGGACGCTGAAACCAGATGACCAGCTCGGCCAGTTTGGAATCCGGGGATATTGATTTTGACCCGGCGATTTTTGAGAGTCCTGGATGGGGATTGAGCAATTTATATATCGAGGAGGTTTACGGTGATCTTGCGCTCCGCAGATCACCTCGTATGCTCCCTTCTGATCTCTTCTAACTCCTCCAGCGTCCGCGGCCAATCGTCTTTGAGCAATCGCGACAAACTCCGGTCGGCCAAAAGTTTTCCGCCCGTCTGGCATTTCGCGCAGTAGTTAGTTTCGTTTTCCGCGTGGACGATGCGTTGCACCGGCGAGCCGCAGACCGGGCAGGGCTTGCCGTACTTGCCGTGCACGGCCATGTCGGGGCGAAAGGCGGTGACCTTTTCCGGAAATCCTCCCTTTCTCTCCTTGCGCAATCGCTCGACCCAATCGATTAGCGATTCGCGAATGGCATGATAAAGGCGCTCGACTTCCTCGCTTGTCAATTGTTGGTTGAGGCGAACAGGCGACAGCTTCGCGCGGTAGAGAATCTCGTCGGAATAGGCGTTGCCGATGCCGCTGAACAAGTGCGGATCGGTTAGTGTGCGTTTCAAGGTATGATTTTCTCGTGTGAGCACTTCGCGGAATTGTTCGAGGCTTGCATCCAGGACTTCAAGACCGCCGGGATCGTGCTCACGCAACGCGGCTTCGCCGCGAACCAGATGAATCGACGCTCGTTTCTTGCTTCCAGCTTCGGTCATGAGCAGCGTGCCGTTGGGAAAATCGAAAGCAGCCTGCCCATACTTGCGCGCGATCTTCGCGCCTTTCGGCTTCCAATGAAACCGCCCGGCGATCATGAGATGAACGACGATAAAAAGTTTGTCTTCCAGCTCGAAAATAATACGCTTGCCGAGTCGGCGCAGCGCTAAAACTTTCTTCCCCTCGGCAGCGCCGGTCGGCGGATCGAAGGAGCGCAGAACGAACGGGCTGCCGATGCGAATTTTTTGAATCGGCTGATCGAGCACACGCTCCGAGAGCGCCTCGATATAAACCGTAACGTCGGGATACTCGGGCATGGCCTGTCAAGAAAGAGGACAACCACGAGGGTTGCCCCTACAGTCCCCGTGGAACTCTTGGAACGATCGGAACCTTTTTATTGTAAACCGCCGCTCTCCCTAAGCGTCAAAAATTCTTTTGCTTGCATCGGGAACAGCACGCCGAGAAGAATATCTTCGTCGTTTTTCGCCAACGAACCGAGATCTTTGACCGCTTTATCCCAGTCCGCGGGGTCGGCCATCTCGCCGGAGCGGAGAGAATAATCCGGCTCTTTGTCCTTCATAATCTTCTTAACCAGCTCTTTGTTCACCGGTCCTGGCGGCCGCCCGTATTTTCCTTTCACGTAATCGCTGGTCTCTCGGCTGACAATTTTGTATCGCTCTCCCGCCAGCACATTGAGCACGGCCTGAACCCCAACGATCTGGCTCGTGGGCGTGAGCAACGGCGGATGACCGAGATCCTTTTCCACGCTAGGCGTCTCCTTCAGCGCCGCCTCCATCAAATCCATCCGTTTGGCCTCTTTTAATTGCGCCACCATATTCGAAATCATGCCGCCAGGTACTTTATGAATAAATACGTCGGCACTCACGCCGGTGTATCCGGTCTCGTATTTTTCGTACTTCTCTTTGATCTGGCGGGTGATCTGCGCCGGCTCCTCCAGCGCCTTTACATCGATCCCGGTATCGAACGGCGTGCCTTTCAAGGACGCGACCATAGTTTCGGTGGCCGGATGCGCGGAGCCGAAGGACAATGGCGACAAGACCGTGTCGATCATATCGACACCCGCCAAGATTGCCATCAGGTGGCTCATGCTCGAAGTCCCACCCATGTCGTGACAGTGGAGCAGCACGGGCAGCTTACCTTTGGCCCGGTCCTTGATGCCCTTGATGATTCTGTAGCTATCGAACGGCGTCAAGATCCCCGTGGCGTCTTTGAATGACAGCCAATCGGCTCCCACCTCGATCAATTGCTCGGCGTACTCCATCCATTTTGCCAGCGTGTGCACCGGACTCACGGTATAATTGACCTCGACATGGGCCTCGCCGCCGAGTTCTTTGACCGCCTTGGTGGCGGTTTCGATGTTTCGAAAATCGTTGGTCGCTTCGAAAATGCGAAAGACGTTCATGCCGTTGGCGATGGCGCGTTCGACGAACTTGTAAACGATTTTGTCCGTGTAAGGCCGGTAGGCGAGAATATGCTGGCCGCGCAAAAGCATCTGCAGCTTTGTCTTCGGCATCACTTCCTTGATGCGCCGGAGCCGCTCCCAGGGATCTTCTTTTAGATAGCGCATGCACACGTCGAAGGTCGCTCCGCCCCAAACCTCCACGGCATAAAAGCCGCAGTTGTCGATGGATGCGCAGAGCGGCAACAAGTCGTCGGTAGTAACGCGCGTGGCAAGTTTGCACTGCTGGCCATCGCGCGGCGTGAGGTCGGTGATCTTCACTTTGCGGCTGCCCGGCGGCTCGGAAAGCAGTCCATTCATGTCGGCAGCCAATTGATCTAAAATTTCTTCACCCATCGAAACGTCTCCCATTTATTTATGCGACTCGATCAACCTATCCCTTGCTTCAAGGTTTATAGGCTATTTACCCCGCGACAGTAAAGCCGCGGGGGCTCTACACGCTCGCACATAAATTAACCGTTCTACGGCATTTAAGCTTGTTTTTACCGATTTAAACATCTGGAATATTTTGAACGATTGGAACCATACCTAGTTGCCTTGCTTTTGGCAGGCGATTCTCCTACAACCCGGCAGATGAAGATCGTTAGAATTTTTACCGGCGTGGACAACGAGTCCCATTTCGAAGACATCGACATCGAACTCGATTTCAAAGGCAAGGTGGCAACCTCCGCATTGCAACCCGCTCTTGGAATCGTATTTCGACGCTCGCCAGCCACGCATTTGAGCGATTTCCATCCCGTGCCCAAACGCCAGTACGTGATTACGCTCTCCGGGCAAGTCGAGATCGAAACCGGCGACGGCACCGTGCGCCGCTTCGGACCAGGTGATGTTATGCTCGCCGAGGATACGACCGGCCGCGGCCATATCACGCGTGTCGTCGGCGGCCAGCCCCGCGAGAACCTATTTATTTCATTGCCCTAAAAAGATTCAATCGACGTGAAACCATCACCCCTGGCCGCGCAACGGGAACGCTTCTCGGTCGCTATCGTTCCCTGCTCCAACTTGATGCCATCCATGATGGTAGCGACCCTCGGCATCGCGCTGCCGGAGATTCGCCAGACGTTTTCGCTGTCGGAGGTTGCGGCGGGCAGCCTCTTCTCCGTGATGATGATGATCGCCGCACTGACCAGCAGTGCGGCGGGCCGGGTAGCCGACAGGATCGGCCGGAAGACCGTGCTGGTCACCGGTTTAAGCCTGCTCGCTTTCGGGTTTTTGAACGCGGGCGTAAGCAGCCATCGCTTGTGGTTTTTCTTTTTTCTCGCCGTAACCGGGATCGGCTACGGTCTCACGCCGCCGTCGCTCTATGCGATCATGTCCGACCTGCTGCCGCACCGGCGTGGCTTGGGTGCAAGCCTGGTTTCTGTAACCTACGGCATCGGCGGCGCCATCGGCGCCCTGTTGGCGAGTCGAGTTGCCGCCGCCTTCGGTTGGCGCGCGGCGTTCATAAGCGTGGGCGTGATTGCCGCGGCGGATATGTTGGTGCAGCTTTACTGGATTCGTGAGGCGCAGCCCATGCTCGCGCCCACGCGTCGTCCGGGTTCATTCAAGTCCGCGCTATCGTGTTCGATCGCGATTTTGGCCATCGCCGAGTTTATCGGCGGCTCGGTTTTTTGGAGCTGTGCTGCTTGGACGCCGACTGCGCTGCGCGGCGCCAAGGCGCTCACCCTTGAGGAAACCGGGTGGGTCATGGGCGTTCTAAGCCTGGCAAATATGCTGGGATCGTTTTCCCTCGGATCCCTTTCCGACCGATTCGGCCGCAAACGGGTCATCACCGTCAGCGCCGTGCCGGCAGCAGCCTCTGCATTCGTCGTTTTCTATTGGCTGCAATCGCCGGTCGGATTGGCCCTAGGAATTTTTATTTTCGGCGTCCTTAAAGCCTCGGTCCCGGCGCTGGTCGTCGCGCTCGCGCAAGAAGCCGCGCCGCCGGGCAACGCCGGCACCGCCGCCGGCATCATCATGTCGCTGCACTACAGCGCCGGCGTACTCGCGCCGCTGATCGCCGCAAAGTTGATTACCGTCACAGGCGATATCTTGTTTGCGATGATTCTGGTTTCATCCGCGCCGCTGCTGTTGTACGCCGCGTTGATTGGGGCAGCGCGGGAGCGAGCACCCCAAGCGTCGCCTCTGGCAATCGAAGTCTGAAAGCGTCAGCGCGGCGACTACAAGCCAAGAATGCGCTCGGCGTTGCCGTGATAAATTTTTTCCATCAGCTCGTCCGAGTAACCGAGCTCCTGCCATTCTTTGAAAATGCGCTCGTAGGGCAGGCTCGGATAGTCGCTGCCGAACATGATCTTGTCCTTCAACCGGCCCTTGATATCGCGCTTGAGCGCGTCGGGAAAATATTTCGGCGCCCAGCCGGAGAGTTCCCACGAGACGTTGCCCTTGTGCAGCGCCACGGCGAGCATCTCTTCGGTCCAAGGCCAGCCCGGATGCGCCGCCACGATATTTAAATTCGGAAAATCCGCGGCGAGCCGATCGATCGCCGCCGGGTGGGCGTGGCGAATCACCGCGCCCAAGCCGCCCGGCATGCCCGCGCCCATTCCAGTCGTGCCGACGTCGATCATCACCGGCACTTTTAGGGCGTCGATGGTTTCCCACAACGGGTAGAAGCGCCTCTCGTCGACGGAAAAGTGACCCATGATCGGATGAAAGTGAAAGCCGAACAATTTGAAAACTTCGATCGCCTTTTTCGCCTCTTCGATGGCCTGCGCCCCTTTGAGCGGATCCACCGCGCCCCATGCCTGACGGATCACCCCGGGATGGGCGTCGCGCATGCCGGCCACATACTCGTTCGTGCAGGGCGGCGCGCCGGTCACCGATTCGATATCGAAGGCTACCAGCATCGCCTCGACGCCGGCTTGCTGGAATTCGGCGATGACGTCATTTTCTGCTTTCCAGGTCCAATCGCGCTTCCAATATTTGGCCAGCGCCTCAACGTAAGGTCCCTGGGATTTAACCCACGGCTCGGTGTTCGGGTAGCAATGTAGATCGATGATTCGCAAATTATGTCCGTCCTTTCCGGCAGCGACGGAGAATAGCTTTCGGCATTTTAGACTGTCAAGCGAATGGCTGTTTTGCTCTCGCTTCGCTCAACCAACTTTCGCCTGTACTAGCCCACTGCCCTCTTCCGAACATCATCGAGAATGGAGACCAGCTCATCAACTTCCTTGGACTCGAACACACCTTCCACACCGCGCGCGCTGAAGTCGGTGTACGGCGAATCGTAAAGCAGCCGGGCGTCCATCACGCCGTGCTCGGTCAGGTGATCGACGATCAAGTTCAAGAACTCGATTTGATTGGCACGAAAACTCCTGCCTAAGATAAATCCGCCAAGCGCCTTCTTTGCCGCTTCGCGATCGAGGCCGATCAGCGAGCGAACAAAAAGCCCCAGCCCGTCGGATTCCGACTTGGCTTTTTGCAGATCCTCCTGGGTGCCGATGCTGTTTTCCGTCAGCATCCGCTCCAGCTCGGCCAAATCCGTCGGCGTCAGCGCCTCGTTCATTCGCAGCTTATACACCGCGATGTGATTTTCATTGGCCTTGAGAAACTGGCGCGCTTTGGCGCGGAATCGCTCGAAATCGCTGGGCGGTGAGAATCCGGGCAAGGTGAATTCCGTTTCAGTTCCCATCATATCTTCGAAGTCAGTGTAAATAGGTTCTCGCTGTTTTTTCTCAATCAACTTCACCAGCGAACGCAACCGCCTCCTGACATTTTCCAGGATCGGAATGGTGATATCCTGCCACCATTCGTCGATCTGCAAATCCAGGATCAGCGGCAGCTCAGCCTGGATCATCGGTATGCTGGCTTTGTCTTGAAGCAGTCCAGCAATACCCTTTACCTGATCCCGCAGGCGCGCAAAGGACGGTTCGTGGCGCAGCACGGAAAGTTGCAGATTCAGAATCAGCAGATCGAACCGCTTCGCTTCTTCGTCCTCCGGATCCAATTCCGTCGGCAGTCCTGCCACTTCGTGCGACAGCTCGGCGTAGGCGACGCCGTCCAACTGACTCCATGCAGTCGTCGACGCGTATTTCTCGACAAAGCGCCGTTTCGGCCGCACGACGAAGTTATTGACGTTCATGGCAGCCACTTCGATGCGGAGCATTTCCGCGGTGGCTCGCCGCACCTCGTCGTCGCTCGATCCTGATCCAAAAGTGTCAGCAGCCTCGCCGCTGCGTCCGCCGCTATCTTGCGCGCGCTCGACCGCGACCTTCTTGTCTAATTCGCCGATCAGCTCCAGCCTGGCGTTGAACAGGCGCTTGGAGAGGGAATCGGTCAGGTTGCCTTCCGTCGCCGGTAGATGTTGGCTGAAGAATTCCAGGTTCTGGCAGTAATCGAAAACATAAAACAACTCCTTGTCTTTGCCGGGTCCGAACAGATCGGGGCAAAGCCGGGTTCCGCGCCCGAGCATCTGCCAGAACTTGGTCTTTGAGCGCACGAGCTTGAAGAAGACCAGATTGACCACCTCCGGGATATCGATGCCGGTGTCGAGCATGTCCACGGAAATGGCGATATGCGGATCTTTGCTCGGAATGGAGAAATTATCGATCAGGTTCTGAACGTATTCCGTCTCAAAGTCGATGACCCGGGCAAACTCACCTTTGTAGTGGGGGTAATTGATATCGAACCGTTCTGCGATGAAGTGCGCATGGTCGTGATTCTTGGCGAAGATGATCGTTTTTCCCAAGCGATCCCCGCCGGCGACTTTGAGACCGCGCGTCATGAGGTGCTCCAGCACCTTGTCGACAGTATCTTTGTTGAAAAGCCAGCGGTTTACCGCCTCGGCCTCGACGCGATTGGGTATCGTACCATCGTCGTTCCAGTCGAGCGCATCCCACTCTTCCTTTTCCTCCTCGGAAAGCTGATCGTAGGAAATTCCTTCGCGTTGAAAGCGCAACGGCACGGAAACCGCTTTCGGAGGCACCAGAAAGCCGTCCCGCACCGCTTCATCGAGCGTGTAGTTGTCCGTCGGCACGCCGTTTTCCAGCTCGAACAAGCGGTACGTGTTCCGATCCACTTCGTCCTTCGGCGTCGCCGTGAGGCCGACCAGCAGCGAATCGAAATACTCGAAGATCGCGCCGTATTTCTGGTAGACCGACCGGTGCGCCTCATCGATGATGACCAGATCGAAATGGCCGACGCCGAAACGGCGCTGGCCCTCGTCCGCTTCTTCGACGAGTCCCATCATCGTTGGATAGGTCGATACGTAAACCCGGCCTTCGGCGTCCTTCTCGGTGACCAGGTTCACCGGCGAGGTGTCGGGAAGAAATTTCTTGAAGGCGTTCACCGCCTGTCGAACCAGCGCAACACGATCGGCCAGAAACAGCACCCGCTTCGACCAATTGCAGCGCATCAACAATTCGCACAGCGCGATCACCGTCCGGGTCTTTCCCGCGCCCGTCGCCATTGTCAACAACGCTTTGCGGTCCACGTCGCGCTCAAATGCCTCGCCCACGCGCCGGATCGCGCGCGACTGGTAGTAGCGCTCGACAATCGACTCGTCGATCTTGGCGTCGGCGAGGCTCTTCCGCGCCGCCCGCCGCTGAATCAGTAGCTCCAGCTCCGCCTTCTTGTAAAAACCCTGCACCGCGCGGGGCGGATAGCTCGCGTCGTCCCACATCCAGTGGTCGTAGCCGTTGGAGTAAAAAATCACCGGCCGCTGACCAAACTGCTTCTCCAGGCAGTCGGCGTACAACTTCGCTTGCTGCTGCCCGACCCGCGCGTCGCGCTTGGTCCGCTTCGCTTCGACCAGCCCAAGCGGTTTGCCGTCATCGCCCCAGAGCACGTAATCGACAAAGCCTTCGCCCGCGTTGTTGGGCATGCCGGTGACGGGAAATTCCCGGTCCTGCGGATTGGCGAGCGCCCAGCCCGCTTCCTTCAGCAACAAATCAATGAAGTAGTCGCGGGTTTCGGCTTCCGAGTAGTTGTGATCGTCCGGTTGAGCGGCATTCTGCTTTTTCGCCTCGGCGACTTCGAGACGCAATCGCTCCAGTTCGTCGTCGAGCGCCTTCTTGCCCGACAACAGTTCGGAGAGCTTTTCGTCGCGCTCGCGAAGCTTGCTCTCCAGCTTCTGAAGCTGTTCCAGCGTCTGCGGCGGAACGGCACCGCCCTTGGGAAGCAAATCCGCGTTGAAAGAAAGATTGTCCGCCGGCTTCGCGCCGCGCGCATAGGTGCGCGCCAGCCAAAACATGAAATGGAAAAGTTCTTTCGTCGCCGCTAGCGCGTCGAGTTGCCGCACCAGCCTGTGGCTGTGGACCGCCAGATTGCCCAGGTCTTTAATAACTTTGATTTTGGCGAAAATTGCCGGGCCGACGGTGCGCCGAAAAGTAGGCTCGTGAACCAGCGCACTCAAATGATCTTGATAGGGAAGCTTTAAAGTCGCGTCGTGTTTGAAAAGCCAATGAACCGCCAGCTCCAGCGCCCGACGAGTATAGAAACACGCGCTCCGCGGGTCCGGATACGCCAGCGACTCCGCCTTCGCCGCCGGGTCG
>JBLMXG010000238.1:0-4224 GCA_050257635.1 Chloroflexota bacterium | reverse complement strand
CGCTCATGCGATGCCTCATCCCGGGCACGATATGCAAACACTGGCCCGGAGCTAACTGCAATTGGCGCCGCTCGCCGCCGATCTCGATGTCCATGGAAAGGAGACCCGACAACAAACGGATAGTCTCGTCCTTCACCACGTGGTACTGATAGCTCAGCGACTCGCCTTTGTTGATGTGCAATACCTTGCCGACATAGCGATCCGTATGGGCCCAGATGATCTCATAGCCCCAGGGTTTATCGACTCTTCGGTCCCGCGTAATTGTATCCTCAGCCATGCTGTCGCCTATGATAACAAATTGCCGCCAAACAGGGAATCGCAGCAAGCAGTCATAAAATAACCACGCTCCTCCACGTCCGATTCTTGGGCCGGTTCTGAGGAATTCAGTCTCCTGGAGAGGCGGGCTCGATTCCAGGGTCTGCACAATACAGATGCGCAAGAGCAATGAGGGTAAAGAAATAGATGCGGGTTTCGTGGTGATAGAAAGGCACATCGCCAATCCCGGCAACAACAGCGGCAATCCATGCGCCGGCAAGACCAACTCCAAGAAGCCGCACCGCGCCGGCGCGCGCCAAGGAGCTGCGCCACAGTCGCGCCAGAGCCTGACCGATCAGCCAGAGAAACGCCATAAGACCGATCGCGCCGGTCTCTGCAAACAGCTCGACATAGACGTTGTGTGTGTGCAAAACCGGGGCGCCCTCGAGGATAGTACCCTCCAAATAAACCGGCAACGACTCCTTCAATCGTCCACGACCGTACCCTACTCCGAGGATGGGATGGTCGAGTCCTAGCTGCGCCGCGCCGGTCAAACGTTGCCAGCGCTCTCGTATCGCCAGATCATCGCGCGGATGGGTCACTGAGGCGAAGCGATCCTCGAGCGCCGGAAAGACCACCGCGCAAACCGCCGGCACCAGAATGAAGATTCCAAGGAGCCTCCACCGCTTTAGAGCGATGGTCAAATAAACGATCGAGGCGAACGAGCCAAGCCAGGCTCCTCGGGAATAGGTTAGAACCAGCCCTGCTATCTGGATCGCGCAGGACGCCCATGCAAGCCTTCGCCACCAACCCGTTTTTGCCGCTGCGATGACGATGCACAACGGCAGACTCATAGCAAAAAGATACCCTGCGGTATTGGCATGATCCAATGGATAGCCAAGGCGCTGGGTTAGCGAGAAATTGAGAATTGCCGGATTTTCCAGCACGCCGCGCAGCGCGAGAATCATCGGCAGCAAACCCAGCAGCGGCGCGAGCCAACGCCGCTGCGGCGCAGCCGAGAAGACATCGAAGACCATCACCGTGTGAGCGCAGCCAAAAAGGAAATAGCGATAGTCGCCCGCCTGATAGAAATCGGGCAGCAGCGACAACGTGACCACGGTAAAAAAAAGCCCCAGCGGCGCCAGTGATTTGAAGCGCTTCAGTTCGCGCCAGCGCCAGCCGCACTGATACAGCAGCAGCAACTTCCAGAGTAGCCAAAAAAAGAAGGTTGTCCGAGAAACGCTCCAGGCGCTTACGCTCGCCCCCCTCCAAAAAACTCCAAACGGCCGATACCAAGAAAGACAATCGAAAGGCTCAGTGCGGCGATCAAACCGCGTTGCCACCAGTCTAGCAGCTTTTGCATGTCGCGTCGGGTTCAGTGGTTCAACAAAGAGGGGGGAAAAGGCACGGCGCCAAAGCCGCTTCGATGAGGTGATTTACGATTGCTTCACCCGGCCACTGCGAAAACCGCCGCAGATGGTCCGGGCCAGAATCTTCAAATCGCCCCAGACGGACCAGTTTTCGATGTAATCCAAATCATGTTCGATGCGCCGATCCAGGGAAGTGTTGCCGCGCCAGCCATTGACCTGCGCGAGACCCGTCATCCCTGCCTTCACCTTGTGGCGCAGCATGTACTTGGGAATCGACTTGCGAAACTCTTCGATCAAGGGCGGCCGCTCCGGGCGAGGCCCGACCAGGCTCATATCGCCGCGCAAAACATTGAACAACTGCGGCAGCTCATCCAGACTCGTGAGCCGTAACCACCGGCCTAACTTTGTTGCTCGGGGATCGTCCTCCGCCGCCCACACCGGACCCGTTTGCCTTTCGGCGTCATCCACCATGGTGCGAAACTTGAGCATCTCGAAGCGCCCGCCATCCAAGCCCATCCGCTCCTGACGATACAGGACGGGCCCGGGCGAAGTGAGTTTGACCGCCAGCGCGATTAACGCCATCACCGGCAAAAAGAAACAAAATGCCAATCCGCCCAGCACCAGGTCCATCCCCCGCTTGATGAAGGAATTCCAGCCGTAGAGCGGTGATACCTGCAAGCCGATGATCTGCATGCCGTCGAATTCTTCCACAGTGCCGCGCATCGTCGCCAGGCTTCCTAAATCCGGCACGAAATAGAGATCCACCGGCTCGTCCGCCAGCCATTGCTGGATTTCCTCCAAGCGCGGCGCCTGCTCTAGAGGCAGGGTAACGTAAACCCCGTCCACGCCTCCCCCCTTCACTAGACTCAATAACTCAGCCCCGTCCTTGATGACCTTGATCCCACTCTCCCCCGTATCCGGCGCGCTACCGTCGATTAACAGAAGGCCGGCGACGCGCTGGCCAAGATGACGGTAGGCGCGAAACTTCTGCAGCAGTCTATGACAGGGTTCGGCCGTCCCGACCACAACCATATGACGCAAGTTATAACCGCGGCGCCGAAAGAAGCGCAGTCCTTCGCGCAGGATGGTATGGCTGAGGTTTAAAAATAACAGACTGATAAACCAGAAAAGGATGACCACGATACGGGAAAGCTCGACCTCGCGAATCAAGAACAGAAGGCCCAAAAAAATGAGCAACGCGAGGGCGGACCCTTTGATCAGCTCGACAAGCTCACGCCGATAGGTCGAGAGCCGGCGCGGCCGGTAGAGGTCCAAGACCTGGAAGACCACGCCCCATACGAAGAGGATCAACAACCACGCAACGATATAGTGTCGCGGCAGATAATCTTCTCGGCCAATAAACAGGTCGGTATAAAAACGGAGCCAGTATGCCAGCCACCAGGCCAAGCTGACCGCTACGGCGTCGTTCAGGCGCAAGAGGCTCTTAAAAAACTCGTGGTGCCGCCTTAACATCTCGTTCCACAACCCGGGCTCGTTGTCGGTGCTGAGTGTGAAGAGAACTCGTTATTACCGATTGAATGTGGTCGGGGGTAGACCGCAATCCGAATCGTCGCAGCGTTGCACAGAACAACCGGCTGGCTGTCGGCTGTTGCAGGCCGGTCTCGATTCGACTAGCGGCTGCTTTTTTCATAAGCAAAACCGGACGCGGAGCCCACCGTTCTTTTAACCCATAAAAACTCCCGCGGCAATATCGATCTTAGCTACGACGTCGATCCAGTTGTGTCCATGCTCGCACGATCGCCTGCTCGTAATCTTGCGATCGATTAAAATTCTTTGGCCAGCAGCGATATCTTATGGTATGGCTCGATTCTCTATGAATTTGGTGGATTTAGGTTGCACGGCGTTGCGCGCTCCGCTCGCCGGGCTACTCATGACTTTAGTAGGGTATTTTGGCCATGGCTCGGTGGGCGGTACGATCGCCGCGTCACTGTTGGCACATGGATACCTCTGCAAAAATGCCCGCACGAAACGCGCCGGGTTTGCCGTCATCATTGTTCTGATCCTCGCCGGCGCCTCTGCAGCGGTGCTGAAAGATATTGTTGACCTGCCGCGGCCCAAACTGAGAACCAGCTCCGGATTTCCCTCCGGCCATGCAAGCGCGGCCTTCGGTTTGGCCGCCGTTTTGGGAGTCGTGTTCCCGAGCGCCAGTCCGATTTTCTATCTCCTCGCGGTGCTGAGCGCCTTGTCGCGACTGTATTTTCGCGCCCATTTTACCCGGGACGTAATTGGCGGCGCCGTCATCGGAATCGCCACCGGATTATCCGTCGGCCGCAGGCTCCTCGGTCCCGCATTCACCACGATTCGCAGCCACCTGAGAGTGCTGGGCCTCCTGCTCCCTGCGGCACTGGGCATCGGTATCCTGATATTTTTTTCCCGAGTCGAACGCGACATTGACGCTTTCGTCGCGGTGGATCAGAAACCCAGCACAAGCGCGGCCGAGTCGTTGGACTTCGGCACGCTTCAAGCGCGTAAATCGCTGGGCAGCGGCTGGTATCAGGACGAGCTCTGGGACAATGGCAAGCTATCGCTCGTATGGGCGGGAAAGCGACCCGCGGAACTCACCCTCCCTCTACCGAGC
>JBLMXG010000237.1:0-13091 GCA_050257635.1 Chloroflexota bacterium | reverse complement strand
CGCTCCAGGCTTCGCTCGATGAGATCGCCCCCCTTGATCCGCGCGCCAAAGCAATCAAGCCCGCCGACATGATCGATCGGCGCTATCTGGTGGAGCTGGAAAAGAGCGGTGTGTTCGACGGTAAATAGGCATGAGCAACAGGCGCGATTAAGATAAAAGCAAGAACCTCAATACATGGTGCAATCGATAGTCATCATCACTTCGTGCCGGAGCAAATTATCGAAGAGGCGAAGCGGCATGGCGGGGCGATTGGCGTTGAAGTTTCCTTAAGATCGATCGCTCCATAGCCGTTTGAGAAAGCCACTTTCTTTTAGGTCGGTCGAAAACCGCGGATCATAAAAATCTTCTGCCTTGGCCGATGCGGCCTGAGGCATAGACTTGCCGATCAAACCGAGAATGAGCTCGATCCCCTTGGGGTCGACTCGGAGACTTGGCTCCATCGATTTTCCCTCGGCGGCCATTGAATAGCTGAGCACTTCCTTGTCTTCCACCTGGGTGTATTTCTGCACGATTCGCGTCGCGACTTCCGGCTTGGTCAGGAAGGTATGGATGGCTTCAGCATACGCGCGCGAGAATTTTGCAATCTCCGCTTGTTTGCGGTTGACCGTCGTGCGCGTCGAGAGGAGCACTGTTGCAGCAAAGGGAATCTTGAGCGCGGTAATGTCGAGGATGACTTTGAATCCCATGCGCTGGGCAAAGAGATCGTAGGGCGGGGTGGTCGTGAAAGCGTCGATAGAACCCGCCTTGAGGGCCGGAATGCCTTGGCTGGTGCTGCCCATCTGCACGTAGCTCAAGTCTTTCAAGGGATCGATTTGAAAACGCGAAAGCGCGGCCTGGGTGTACATGTCCGGATTCGATCCGATACGGTCGATGCCGAGCCGTTTGCCTTTGAGATCTTGTACGCCAGCGATTTCTTTTTTGCCGACGATGGCGCCGACCATGGCGTTCTTGCTCTGGCCGATGATCACCAGATTCTTCGCCCCGCCGAGAATCGCTCGGATCGGCGCGAAGCCGCCGATGATGCCGACATCGGTTTCGCCGGCGAGGATCGAGGTCGTGCCGATGGGGCCGGAGCCGATGTAGACCAGGCGAACGTCGGCGCCATATTTTTTAAACAGGCCGGTCTCCTTGGCGATCCACATGGGCGCCATCGAGACGACGTGGGCGGTGTAAAAGGCTGTGAGCGTCGAGGGTTGCGCCGGAGCCGGTCTCGCGGCGCCGAAGTAAATGGCCAGACTGATCGCGACTACCGTCGCCAACTTGCTTCGAGAAATCATCGTCAACCTCCTCAGGGCTTGTGGAGATTCAGGGTCTGGTGCTCATTGACGTCTGCCACGGCGCTTCGACTCCAATAGCGCAACCCGACGGCGATGTCTATCAAAACCCGCCGGCTCGTTTACGCTGACCCGACGAGCGCATGATGTTGACACAAGGGCGTCTAACAACTACTTTCGGCGCAATGCGTGGGAAGTTAATTCGACCGCGACGAATTTGAGGTTTTAAAAAGCCGACGATGAGCCAGGCCCAAACCCAAAACCGGCGAATCGATATACACCATCACGTGGTCCCGCCCCAATATGCCGACGGTTCCATGCCGATCAAGCTGCCGGACACTGAAATGCAGCTTGAGTCTATGAATAGCTGGCATATTCAAACCGCGATCACGTCACTGACGCCGCGCGTCGTTCTGAAAAACCTCCATCGACTGCGCGCCGTGGCGCGGGAGTGCAACGAGTTCCAAGCCCGGCGAGTGCGCGACCATGCGGCGCGCTTTGGCGCCTTTGCTCTGTTACCTTTGCCCGACGTCGACGGCGCGCTCGACGAGATGGATTACGCGCTCGATGTTCTGCGCCTCGACGGAGTCGGGCTCTTTTCCAGCGTGACGGATCGTTACCTCGGTGATCCGCTGTTCGATCCGGTCTTCGACGAGCTTAATCGCCGTTCGGCCGTAGTGTTCATTCATCCGACCCATTGCGAAGCGCCCGATGCGACGGGGTTGCGTGCTCCGCCGTTTGTCGTCGAGTACGTCTTCGACACGACGCGGGCGATCGTCAATCTGATCTACACCGGAACACTAAAGCGTTGTCCAAATATACGCTTCATCGTCGCTCATGGCGGCGGCGCCGTACCGTTTCTAGCACAGAGAATCGCTATGATGGAGGGGCATCGCGGCGCCCAAAATGTTACCGGCGTATTGCCGGCGTTGCGCTCGCTTTATTACGAGATCGCGAGCACGACTTCAGGATTCGCCCTACGCTCTTTGCAAGAGCTCGCGGACCCAGCGCATATTCTTTGGGGCTCCGACCTGCCGTTCGTCTACGGGGCGAGACTCAAAGAGGAAGTCGATCATTGGGAACACTACAATGGCTTCGATGGCGCGGCACGATTCGCAGTAGAAGCGGAAAACGCCCGGCGACTTTTTCCACGCCTTGCGCCGGCATCCAAGGTGTCGAGCGACCAAACAAAATTATGATCTCGGGAGGTCGAAAGATGAAACGGTGCAGGGTTCGGTGGTTCGTTGCGCTCAGCGGCATTTTTATTATTTGCGCGCTCTTGATCGGCGCGCCGCGGCGAGTTTCGGCCGCCGAGACGAGCCGTTTCCTTGTCAGCTACGGCGGCACGGCCGGTTATCAACTGCCGCTGTGGGTCAACAAAGAATTGGGGTTCAGCAAAAAATACGGCACCGATCTGGAAATTATTTTAATCCAGGCCGGCTCACCGAACATACAAGCGCTGGTGGGCGGCAGCATTCAGCTAACCCAAACCGCGGCTTCTTCGGCGGTGATCGCCGCAACCAAGGGGGCGCCGGTGGTGATCGTGGCGACCTTGGAAAACAAGCTGCCGATGCTGCTGGTTACGCGTCCTGAAATCAAAGAGCCGCAGCAATTGCGCGGTAAGATCATCGGTATCAATCGTTTTGGCGGCTCCAACGACGCCGCGGTCCTGATGGCGGTGAAAGCCTGGAAGATGCAGCCGTCCGATATCAAAATGCTCCAGACTGGCGGAACCGCGGCGCGCATGGCGGCGCTCATGGCGAAAAAAGTCGACGCGACCGTGCAGTCCTATCCGGAAATCTATCAGGCGCGGAAGCTCGGCATGAACGTGCTGGCGGACATTGGCGACTTCGGCTATTACACCAACACGTCGAACATCGTGACCCGTTCCTACCTGGAGCAGAATCGCGCGGCGATCAAAGGTTTTCTCAAAGGGCAGATCGAGGCGATGCACTACGTCAAGACCAACAAGGAAGGCAGCCTCAAGATTCTCAGAAAACATCTGCAGGTCACCGACCCGGAAGCGGTCGAAGGCACCTATGAGTTTTTCGCCAAGCGCTTGCCGCGCTCGCCGCGCACCGAATTGGAAGGGATCAGGCATATTTTAACGTCCATCGATGCCGCCCAGCGGAATCCTTCGGAGTTTGTCGATATGAGTCTGATCGACGAGATCGAGAGGGAAGGCTTCGTGCAGAAGCTGTACGGAAACTGAAGAACAGGGAGATGGAGTAATGGAGTGGTGGAGTGATGGGTTCCGAAAGCCATGCTCCAGTACTCCATCACTCCAATCCGCGAGAGGAGATCTTGAATGGCGACTAAGATAAGGCTTTCGGTGGCGGTCGGCGACTATGAAATCGTCCGCGCTCTGAAAGAGGGCGCGGTGGAAGCCGACGGCATCGAGCTTGTAGTCCTGACCGGTCATGGGCCGCGGGAGCGCCACTGGCGCATGGCGCGCCATCAAGAGTTCGACGTGTGCGAGTTCAATGTCGGCGCCTATTTGATGGCGCGCGACCACGGCGAGGCGCTGGCGGCGATCCCGGTCTTCCTGCACCGGCGCTTTCGCCACGGCTTTGCCTTCGTCAACGTGAACTCCGGCATCAAAACGCCGAAGGATCTGATTGGCCAGAGAATCGGCGGCACAAATTTCCAACCGGCGGGCAACATCTGGCTGCGCGGTATTCTCGAGCAGCACTACGGGGTGCCGCACCGGTCGATCACTTGGGTCGTCGACCGCAGCGAAGACGTGCCCTTCGAGCCGCCGCCGGGATTAAAAATCGAGATGATTCCGGCCGGCAAATCGATGGATGCCATGCTTGCCGAAGGGGAGATTCCGGCGATGATCAACCCCTACATTCCCCAGCCGCTGGTGGACGGCGACAAGCGAGTCGCGCGACTGTTCCCCGATTACAAAATTGTCGAGCGCGACTATTTTCGACAGACCGGGATCTTTCCGATCATGCATGTCACGGTGATGAAGCGGGAGATCGCCGATAAGTATCCCTGGGCCCCGGTCAGTCTGGTGAAAGCGTTCGAGAAGGCCAAACAGATCGCGTACAAACGACTCGCCAATCCGCGCATCACGCCGCTCGCCTGGGTGCGAACCGAATACGAAGAAGAGCGGAAGCTGCTGGGAACCGATCCCTGGGCCTACGGCCTTGGCCAAGCGAATCGGAACAATCTCGAAACCATCATTGGTTATTGCCATCAGCAGGGATTGATTCGGAACGCCATGCCGGTCGACCATCTGTTCATCGACACCGATCCGGAAGACGGCGGCGATGTCGATCACGTTTGAGTGCGGCCCTTTGTGATTGGCTCACTCGAAGCTGCAGCAGTGGTTCGTCTCGCGAAAGATCTCTCACTTCGTTCGAGATGACAGATCAGTTGCCTTGTTGTCAGTGCGAGCCGAAGCGAGGGATCTTTCCTTGCGGCACGATTTTGACGATCTCTAACCAAACCCCTGCCGACGCTGCGCCTCGTTGATCGCGATACCGATGGGAGGAACTTAAGATGATTTCCTTTTCATTTCACTGGACCATGCGGCTACTCCTGGGACTCGCCCTTTCAGTTGGTTTTGCGGGTGTCAGCAGGGCGGCCGAAGGGCTACAAAAACTCCGCGTCGCATACGCCGCGGTGACCGCGGCATTCTCGATCCCATGGATCGCCAAGGAAGCGGGAATCTATCAACGTCACGGCCTGGACGTCGAATTGGTTTACATCGCTTCGGGTTCGCGCGCAGTGCAGACCTTGGTGGGCGGTAGCATCGACGTGGCGACTATCGGCGGCCCAGCGGGCGTCGACGCCAGACTCGCCGGTGCGGACACCATGTATATAGCGATTCCGGTAAACCATGTGTTGGTGTTTACGGTGGCTGAGCCGCAGGTTCGGAGGGTCGAAGAACTGCGCGGCAAAAGCATCGGCGTCACGCGGGTTGGAACTGTCACCGACTTTTTTACGCGCATATTTCTGCGCCAAAACGGCTTGGTGCCGGACCGGGATGTGATGATCCGCCAGATGGGCGGATTGCCCGAAATAGTGGCCGGCCTCAAGGCTGGGCAAATCCAGGGCGGCACCTTCGGTTTTCCGGCAGTGCTGCAAGCGCGCGCCGCGGGCTTTCGCGTGTTAGTCGATTACAACACGCAAGGATTCCGCTATCCGCTCTCCTCGGTCATCGTGACACAAAAGCTGCTGCGCACGCGCGAGTCCGCGATCCGGGAATTTCTCGAAGCCCATATCGAAGCGGTGCATCGCTTCAAGACCGATCCCAATTTCGCCATGAACGTGATCGGAAAATATACTCACACGACCGACCGGGCGATGCTCGAGGAGACGCAGCGGGTTTATGCCGCCGCATTCGAGCGCATCCCCTATCCGAATATCGAGGATATGAAGCTTGGCATCACCCAGGTTGCTGAAACCAATTCCCGGGTCAAAGGCGTCGACCCGAAGGAGTTCGTCGATCCGCGGCTCCTGCGCGAGATCGAGGCGAGCGGCCTGGTCAAGCGTCTCTATGGCGAGCCGGGAAAGTAGTGCGGCTTGGAATGTTGGGGCGGCGGCCCACTCCTAATAGTTGATAGGTATGCTCGTTAACATCGTCGGCGCCGGCCCGGCCGGGTTATTATTTGCACTGCTGATCAAGCGGCGCTTCGCTTCCTGGCGCATTCATGTCTTCGAGCAAAACCCGCCGGACGCAACTTACGGCTTCGGGGTGGTGTTTTCCCACGGTGCACTGGCCTTTCTGGAACGCGACGTCGGCGATTTTCACAAGCAGCTCCTCCTCCGACTGGAATCGTGGCCGATGCAGCGCATCGTGCATCACGACCAGAGGGTCGATATCGACGGCAATGGGTTTTCCGCCATCGGCCGGCTCGATCTCAACCGCTTTCTTCAGGAGCTTTGCGCCCAAGCCGGCGTGGAAATTTTCTATAGCCGGCCCATCGCTGCGCTCAATGAAATTGACGACTGCGATGTGCTGGTGGGCGCCGACGGCGCCAATTCCATCGTGCGTCGCGAGTTGGAAAAAGAATTCTTGCCGCGGTTGGAATGGCTGACCAATCGCTTCGCCTGGTACGGCACGCGGCAGCCTTTCGAGTGCCTGAGCTTGACTTTTCGTTGCAATGCGGCCGGTTTTTTCGTCGCGCACCATTACCGGCATAGCGCGACGATGAGCACCTTCGTGGTCGAGTGCGATGAAGCGACTTGGCGCCGGGCAGGCTTGAATGTTCGATCGGCGGAAGAAAGCCAGCGTTACTGCGAGGAAATGTTCGCGCCGGACTTAAACGGCTGTCCGCTGATATCTAATAAATCGGTCTGGCGGCAATTTCCGTTGCTGACCACCGCTCGCTGGTCGGTGGGCAACGTCGTGCTGATCGGCGACGCCTTACGCACGGTGCATTTCTCCATCGGCTCGGGCACCCGTCTTGCTTTCGAAGACGCCATTGCGCTCGACCGCGCCTTCGGCGAATCGGGATCGGGCGTGGCGCGCGCGCTCGCTAACTTCGAGAGCGAGCGCCGACCCATCGTGGAAAAAATCGTCGTTGCGGCGAATACCAGCTCCTATTGGTACGAACGTTTGGAAGAAAAGATGAAGCTGCGGCCTTGGGAGCTGGCGTACGATTACATGACCCGGAGCGGACGGATGGCCGACGAGCGCTTGCGCGAAATTTCTCCCAAGTTTATGTCGAGGATAGAGTTGGAAAGAAAAAGAGTTCGCTAGTTCTCCGGCGCAAGTCGAAACCTGTCCGGCTTGGAACGATGGACATTTCCTTGTACCGACTGTTTGCGCCTCTCGCTTCGGGCTGGTTGGCGACTGTTCGGAACTCCCTAAAAATTCAGCGTAGTAAGCCGACGTAAATGCCGGCGATGATGGCGGTGGTGATGACGCCGGCGACATTGGGGCCCATGGCGAAGGGCAGAATGATCGCGTGCTTGTTTGCTGACATGGCGCATTTTTGCGCCACCTTGGCGGTGGTCGGTACGCAGGAGACACCGGCGATGCCGATGAGCGGATTGATCTTGCCGCCGGAAACTTTGTAGGCGATCAGTCCCGCTGCGATGCCGCCGAGTCCGGAGAGAAGGATCGAGATCAGCCCGAGGACCATAATCAGCAACACGCGCGCATCGGTTACGACATAAAAACTGAACAGCGCGCCGAGCACGAAACCGAGGAAGAACGTCGAGCCAGTCAGCATGACTTCGTCGAGAAAGCGCTGATAGCGCGGCAGGTCGGCCTCGCGGACCATGACGCCGATGAAAAAAGACGCGAACAGAGGCGCGGCGACGGGAAAAAGAATCGACAGCACCGCCGCGGCCAATACCGAAAAGATCAATTTCTGGCGCGACGACACCTTGGGAATGGCATGCAGGTCCATGACGATACCCTGGAGAGTTTTTGGAATCAGCAGCTTGATGAGAAAGGGATAGAGCGCATAAGTGATGCTCAGGTAAACATAGGCAACCACGGAAATCGGCACGAAGAGCTTTTTGGCGAGCTCGAGAGATGTAAACAACACCATCGGACCATCGGCGCCGCCGACGATGGCGATGGCCGCCGCTTCCTTGTAATTGAAGCCGAGTCCGACGGCGAGCGGAAAGGTCAAGATCGATCCCAGCTCGGCGCCGATGGCGATCAACAGGCTGGTCAAGGGCGAAGCGATCAAGTAATCGAGCGGCGTGATCACGCCGATGCCCATGAACACGAGACAGGCAATCAGGCCGTTGGAAAACATCAGGTTGTAGATCGGTTGGAGAAAGAAGATCTGCATGCTCTCGACGATCTTGCCGGGCTCCACCAGCATCGGGTCGACAAACAAGTTGGCGAGCTTGCCTTCGATGGTCAAGGTTGCGCCGTTCACCAAAACCATGGCTAGCCCCATCGGCATGAGCACCATGGGGTCGAGGATGTCTTTGGCGCTGAGGTAGATCAGCAAAAAGCCGGCGAGCATCAGAACGATGCGAATCGTCATTGTCTGAAAATCCATTTCCCCGAAAGTGGAAAGTCCTTCAAAGATATGCGCGGCTTGAGTCCACACGATCGCTTGCTCCCTTACAACAGTGTATTACGCTTGAGATTTTCCGGAGGCGGTAACGGGCGGTTTTTTGTCGCCTGAGAACCAGCGGATGGCAACGATAACCAGGCAGACGAGCAAGGTGACGACAAGGCTAATGGCATAAATTCCTAACGCGTATTCTAAGGCACCAAACATTTAACTCCTCCTCGGTTGCACTCTTGCTGACGCGGGATCGCGCGAGAGCCGGGCGCAGCGGAAGATCCGCAGGATTAAAAAAGAGGTAACGGCGGGCTGCCGAAAGCGAACTCTCGTCCGAGCAGCTAAGAAACTTTCTCCATGCGCAGTTCCTGCGGCGCGGACTGGACGCCATCGCCATGGATAAAGATGAGAATCTCTACATTGTACTGGAGATCAAATCTCACCCAAATATTTTTGAATCACAAGTGCGCTCAATATAACAGCTCCGCTGCGATTCACAATCGACGCCCGACAACCGTTGGACAGGGAGCTCGGGATACGACCCGATAGGATAGTTGGCCCGGCCGATCACTCAAACCCGACCCGGCTCGGCCGCCAATGGCCGGTTCGGTGGGCCTGGAGGTAGTCTTCGCGAACGAACAGTTTGATCAGCGCGATGCCGGCGGCGAAACCGCCGACATGCGCCCAGAAAGCGACGCCGCCGACATCATCGCCCGCGGTTACTAGACCACTCACGAACTGAATGAGAAACCAATAGCCGAGCATGACCCACGCGGGCATCGCGATGGAGGTGAAAAAGAAACCCAAAAACACCAGTGCATAAACCCGCACCCGTGGGTAGAGGATCAAGTACGCCCCCATGACGCCGCTGATCGCGCCGGAGGCGCCGACCATAGGGACCACCGAGCTAGGGCTCGTCAGCACCTGGCCTGCGGCTGCGGCGAGACCGCAGGCGAGATAGAAAAGAATAAAACGCAGCCGCCCCATAGAGTCTTCGACGTTGTTGCCGAAGAGCCATAGGAACCACATATTGCCCAACAGATGCATCCAGGAGCCATGCAGAAACATGGAAGTAAACAAATGCGAAGATTGGCGGCCGGCATCGGTCAGGCAAAGCAGCCTGTCGCCCATCGGGAACTGTGTCCCGGGCGGCAGCGACAGCGTCAATTCGCCGGGTATAAGACCGAGGTTGCAGACCGAGCTAGCCAGCGGCAAAGTAGCGCCGGCTCCTTGCACGAAGATCCAGACCAATACATTCAGGGCGATAAACGCCCCGGTGACGATCGCCGCGCGCTGGGTTTCATTTTCGTCCCGATAGGGAAACATGGAGTTGGGTTCTCGTTTGCACGCCGCTAGCGGAACATTACTGTGGAATGGTTACGGATAAACTTAAGCTCAGCCCAGTAGTTTAAATACCGTCCCTCTATAACAACATGGAACCGCTGAGACGGCAACTCCGCCATGATTTGACTTGGGAATAGAGCGTCGGTTACGCTTAGCCTTACCGGCGCCGTTACATTCCCTCGGTGCATGTGCCGGTCGTTCGATTCTGGAGGTCGCCATGGCTAAATCGGAAATCAGGTCGGAGGCGGATGCCTTTCGCGCCGCTTTTCACGAGCGCATGCATGCCCACAACATGTATGGACTGTGGGAGCTGGCGAGCCAGATGACGCCGCAACCGCAGCCGAAGATGATTCCGCACATGTGGCCCTGGTCCATCACCGAGTCGATTATCGAGGAATCGGCGCGGGCCGTGCCGGTGGGCGATGAGCGGCGTGCTTTGCAATTGTTCAACCCCGGGCTTGGCGGCCGCTGGGCGACGACGAATAATTTAATCGCCGCTTTACAGATTCTTCTGCCGGGTGAGGTGGCGCGCGCACACCGCCACACGCCGACGGCGATCCGCTTTATCATCGAAGGCACCGGCGCCTATACGGCGGTAGACGGCGAGCGGGTTTACATGGCGCCCGGAGATTTGATTTTGACGCCAAGCTGGGCCTGGCATGACCACGGCAACGAGACCAAGGATCGCGTGGTTTGGATGGATGGCCTGGACATTCCCTTGATCGCATCTTTGGAAGCGATGTTCTTCCAGTTTTATTCCGCGCCACAGGTGCCGGTCTCTCGCCCGCCCAACGCTTCCGCAAAAATGTACGGCCATGCCCATATCACCCCGACCTGGGTCAAGCAGCGACCGCAGGCGTCGCCGCTCCTGCTTTACCGATGGGACGATGCATGGAAGGCTTTGGACTCGCTGCGCGACCAGGCGGGCAGCGCCTACGACGGCGTGTTGCTTGAGTATCGTCATCCGCAGACCGGCGGGCCCGTACTGCCGACCATGGCCTGCATGATCCAGCTGCTGCGACCGGGCGAGCACACCCATGCGCATCGGCACACGGGCAGCGCGGTCTATCACGTCGTACGAGGCGCGGGCTTTACCGTAATCGATGGGCAACGTTTCGATTGGCAAAAGGGCGATGTCCTCGCAGTTCCGCCCTGGGCGCTGCACGAGCACGCGAATGGGTCGGCGAGCGCCGATGCCGCGCTGTTCTCTATCCAGGACTTGCCCGTGCTTCAGGCTCTCGGCCTCTATTACGAGGAAGGGCTCAAAGAAAACGGTGGCCATCAGCAGGTGACCGCGACCTTCAAAGCGGGCTAGGTGTGCGTGCACGCGGAACACACTATCGGCTTGATATAACCAAGCAACATAGCCGACCGTCCGTAGGTTCCGAAGTGGATGGTTGAATCCGCCCACTTCGCGGAACGAGGCGATGCCGGTGATCGTCTGGAGTCCTTGGATTTCTCCAGAATAAGTTTGCGGCGATTTATCAGCTCTGTTCGCTTTCCTCTCATCGTTCCGCGCTGAATCACTTGCACGTTCCCTTGCCGGATCCATTTAAAATTTACTAAACTGCGGCAAAACTTCACCCGGAAGAACAAAAAACTCGGCGATGCTGACCAACGAAATCCGTAACCAAATCGATCAAATTTGGAATGCATTTTGGTCCGGCGGGATTACCAATCCGTTGGAGGTGATTGAGCAAATCACTTATCTGCTTTTAATTAAACGATTGGACGAGCTGCACACGCTGGAAGAATTGAAAGCCACTCGGCTGAAGAAGCCCATCGAGCGGCGTTTATTCCCCGAAGGCGACGACGATCACCCGCGCTCGCCGCGTCCCTACGCGGACTATCGCTGGTCGCACTTTCGAAATTTTCCCCCCGCCGATATGTACAATGTTGTCGGTGAGCATGTGTTTCCGTTTCTGCGCCAACTAGGCGGCGATCAGTCGACCTACGCGCATCATATGAAGGACGCGCGCTTCACGATTCCGACGCCCGGACTGCTTGCGAAGGTCGTCGATCTGATCGACAAGGTGCCGATGGAGGAGCGCGACACCAAGGGCGACCTATACGAGTACATGCTCGCCAAGATCGCGAGCGCCGGACAGAACGGCCAGTTCCGCACGCCGCGCCATATCATCCAATTGATGGTTGTGATTGTCGAGCCGGTGCCCACCGACATCATGTGTGACCCCGCCAGCGGCACCTGCGGCTTTCCTGTGGCGGTCGGTGAATATCTCCGGCAGCATCACCCGGAAATTTTCCGAGACCCGAAGTTCAACGCCCACTTTCACCATGGCCTCTTCCATGCCTTCGACTTCGATAACACCATGCTGCGCATCGGCAGCATGAACATGTTGCTGCACGGCGTCGACAATCCCGACATCCGCTACCGCGACTCGCTCGCGCAAGACCACGCGGGCGAAGAGGAAAAATACACTCTGATCACCGCGAACTCCCCCTTCGCCGGATCGCTTGACTACGAGAACTGCGCCAAGGATCTGCTCCAGGTGGTGAAGACGAGGAAAACCGAACTGCTCTTTCTCGCCCTCTATTTGCGCTTGCTCAAGCCCGGCGGGCGCGCCGCCGTCATTGTGCCCGACGGCGTGCTTTTCGGTTCGTCCAAGGCGCACAAGACCTTGCGGAAAATTCTCGTCGAAGACCAGAAGCTCGACGCCGTGATCTCGCTCCCCGGCGGCGTCTTCAAGCCTTACGCCGGCGTCTCCACCGCGATTCTCGTTTTCACCAAGACCAACTCGGGCGGCACGGACTACGTGTGGTTCTACGACGTGGACGCCGACGGCTGGAGCCTCGACGACAAGCGCACGCCGTTGCTGCCCGAAGAAAAACTCGGCCCCACGCCGCGTGGCAGCCTGGACCCCGGCATCCGCCGGGGTGACGAAAATGGCGGGGGCGAAATTCGTCATGCCAGTGAAAACCGGAATCCAGTTCTCACTCCCGAAGAACACGCGAAAAATAACCTCCCCGATATCCTCGCGCGGTGGCGCACGTTGCGTTCACTCCCTCGCCCGCTTGCAGGAGAGGGCAGGGGTGAGGGCAACGGCAAACGATCAACTCCCCTCGCCGCCGAAGAATCCGCCAACTACGGCGGCGAATTCGCCCGCAAACGCACCGAGCAATCTTTCCTTGTCCCAAAGGCCGATATCGCCGCGCAAGGCTACGATCTCTCGATCAACCGCTACAAGGAAGTGGTCCACGAAGAAGTCGCCCAGCGCGCGCCGAGTGAAATTCTCGCGAGCCTCGGTGAAATGGAAGCGGAGATTCAGCAGGGGATGAAGGAGCTAGAGGAGATGCTTCATTGAATTGGCCTCTTGTCTCGATTTCGCGGGCCTTAGAATCAGCGGAGGTGTTTGTCGATGGCGATTGGGTCGAGTCGAAGGATCAAGACCCAAATGGTGATGTCCGGTTAATTCAATTAGCGGACATAGGCGATGGGGAGTATTACAATAAATCTGCGCGCTTC
>JBLMXG010000236.1:0-5822 GCA_050257635.1 Chloroflexota bacterium | reverse complement strand
GCCGGCGGAAGAGTCCACGGACAAGTATTATCTCATCGACCGGATCATCCCCAAGCTGCAAAGAGGCGCGGTGATTCAAGGCGACCCCTCCCAGGAGGAGCGCGCGGCGATCGAGGCCAAGGGTGACTACACGGTGGACGAGAAAAGCCGCTCGGTGACGTTGACCGAGACCGGAGTTGCCAAGGTCGAGCGTTTGCTCGGCGTGCATAATCTCTACGACCCGCGCCAGATCGACACGTTGCACCACGTTCAGCAGGCCCTCAAAGCGCACGCGATTTTCAAGCGCGATGTCGATTACGTGGTCAAAGACGGCGAAGTGATCATTGTCGACGAATTCACCGGCCGGCTCATGCCCGGCCGACGATGGTCCGATGGCTTGCACCAAGCGGTGGAGGCCAAAGAGCGCGTCCACATCCGCGAAGAAAATCAAACCCTGGCAACGATCACGATCCAAAATTATTTCCGCATGTACAAAAAGCTTGCCGGTATGACGGGAACGGCGGACACCGAAGCGCCCGAGTTTAAGAAGATCTACAAACTGGACGTTACGGTGGTGCCGACGCACCGCGCCATGGTCCGGCACGATCTCGCGGACGTGGTCTATCGCACCGACAACGAAAAATATGACGCGGTTGTGCAGGAAATCGAAGAACGCAATAAAAATGGGCAGCCGATCCTCGTCGGAACCACCTCGGTGGCGAAATCCGAGCGAATCTCGCGCATGCTCAAGAAAAAAGGAATCAAGCACAATGTCTTGAATGCGGTGAACCACGAAGCCGAGGCCAGCATCATCGCGCAGGCAGGCCGGTTCAACACGGTGACGATCGCGACCAACATGGCCGGACGCGGCACGGACATCTTGCTCGGCGGTAATCCGGAGTTTCTGGCGCGCTCGGATATGGAAAATGAATGGATCAGCCGCGCCGCCAAGCTCCCGATCGAAGGCGCGGCGCGCTACGAAGACGCCTTGCGCGAGCTGCGGGAGAAATACGAGGAAGAAGTCCAGAAAGCGGAGAAAAAATACGTCAAGGACGGAGAAATTTTCGGGCAGCAGCGCGGCGACGCATTGAAGCGAACCACCGAACTGCAACGCGAGATCCGCGCGATCTCGCCATTTCGCGCGGCGCGCGAGCGTTACGAAGACCTGTCGGCAAGCGAGTTGATCGAAGCGCTGCATAACACGCAGCCTATTCCCGACGGCTACCTGAAAGCCAAAGAGGCGCTTGAAAGCGCGATTGTCGGCGGCCGGAACGGGGATTCAACCTCGGCCGAATTCGAAGAAGCCAGGCTTGAGTTTTCCGAAGCGCTGGAGCGTTGGCAGCAGCACAGCGGAGAGCGCGACGGTATGATCGAAGCGCTCGACGAGCGGCGCCGGCTTTACGAGCAACGGCTCATCGATCTGGAATTCGAAAACGCGCGGACTCTACTCGCACGCGGCGAGCACGCCGAGGTGGTGCGAGAATATGAGGATGCCTATCGAGCCTTTGAAGAAGCAGAGGTGCGGTGCGAGGAAGTTCGTCTTCCCTACGAGCAAGCCGTGCAGCAGGCGCAGCAAAATTACGAAGCCAAACGCCAGGAATACCTGCGGATGGTCGAGCAGGTCCGTGAAGAGCTCGACAAGGCGCCGGACCAGTACCGTCAGCGCTTCGATGAAATCCTGGCGCAATACAACGATCTCTGCAGCGCAGAGAAGGAAAAGGTGATTCAGGCCGGCGGTCTGCACATTCTGGGCACCGAGCGGCACGAGAGCCGGCGCATCGATAACCAACTGCGCGGCCGCGCCGGCCGCCAAGGGGATCCAGGCTCTTCGCGTTTTTATCTGTCCCTGGAAGACGACTTGATGCGCATTTTTGGCGCCGATCGCATTCAGGGAATCATGAGCAGGCTCGGCATGGAAGAGGGAGTGCCGATCGAGCATGGTCTGGTCACACGAGCGATCGAGAACGCGCAGAAGAAAGTCGAAGCGCATAATTTCGATATCCGCAAGCACCTGCTGGAATACGATGACGTCCTCAACAAACAGCGCGAAGTCGTATACAACGAGCGGCGCGAAGTTCTCAAAGGCGAGGGGCTTAAGGAGCAGGTTGTGGAATTGGCCGAAACTCTGGCCGATGACATTATCGCGCGTTACGCGGATAAGGATCTCCATCCGGCGGATTGGGATTTGAACGGCTTGAGCGAAGCTTTATACCATCAATTCAACCTGCGTTTCGATTTCAAGGCGGAAGATGAAGATCAATTGTCGGCGGAGAACGTCAGTGAAACGGTGCTGAAGCGCATCGACCGAAGCTATGAGGACAAAGAAGCGCGCTTCGGCGCGCCGATGCTCCGCCAATTGGAAAAAATTATTCTCTTACAAACCATTGATAACCTCTGGAAAGATCATCTTCTGAACATGGATCACCTGAAAGAAGGGATCGGCTTGCGCGGTTACGGACAGAAAAACCCGCTGCAGGAGTATCAAAAAGAAGGCTACGACATGTTCGAAGAGATGATCCATCGTAAAGAAGAAGATGTCGTGCAGAAACTCTTCACGGTGGAATTGGCACGGGAAACCGTCGCTCCCGAAATCGAGTTGGAGCAGCCGCGCCAACAAAGAATGGTCCTAAGCCATGGCGCCGACCCCATAGCGGCCCAGCCCGGTACGGCCGCCAGACGGGACGGCGAAAAGGTCGGTCGCAACGCCCCCTGTCCTTGTGGTAGCGGCAAGAAGTATAAACGCTGCCATGGGAAATGATCACAGCGCTTTATTGCTCGGCGATGAATCGCCGCTGCAGGGGTGCCCGGCAGAAAAACGCCGCGACGCCCTCAGGTTTGGAAGTGGCTGCAGCGCATCAGTAGCAGGCTGAAACTTGCCCGCTCGTTTGAAATTGTCGCCCTTGCCCGAGCCCGCCGCGAATCCTTGCCCTTAGTGAGCCGCCCATTGCATGCCGGTGGTTTCGTGCCCCTCGTTGTCGCGAGCCTCCGAGGGCGCGCCGTTGCCGGCGCCTAATTTGATGATCCGATCTCTGAAGGCGTGCAGGTCCTTTGTTGCATTTCGAGTGTCGATGACCAACTTCGCCGCGTCGACAATTTCAGAGAAGTTATACACGCTGTGGTCGGTCAAGATGATCACGCAATCATGCGCGGAGATATTTGCCCGTGAAGCTTCAATTGATTCGAGCGCGCTTTTGCCTAACCGTAAACTCGGCACCAGAGGATCGTTGTAAGTCAAGACCGCGCCCTTTTCCTGCAGCAGCCGCATGACGTCGAGGGCGGGAGATTCGCGGCAGTCGCTGACGTTTTTCTTGTAGGCGACTCCTAAGATCATGATTTTAGAGCCACGGATGCTCTTGGAGGCGCGGTTGAGCCCGTCGGCCGCCAGATTCGTTACAATCGACGGCATCATGCCGTTAATTTCTGCGGCCAGGCCGATAAAACGAGCCTGGAAGTTCAGCGCCTTGAGTTTCCATGCAAGATAATGTGGATCGATCGGGATGCAATGGCCGCCGAGTCCCGGTCCGGGGTAGAAGGGGCTGAAGCCGAAAGGTTTGGTCGCGGCGGCGTCGATAACTTCATAAACATCCACTCCCAAAAGATCGCACATTAGAGCGAGTTCATTGACCATGCCGATGTTGACGCTGCGGAACGTGTTTTCCAAAAGTTTGACCATCTCCGCGCATTTGGTGCTGCTCACCGGGATTACGCGTTCGATGAACTGGGAATAAAACAAGCGCGCGATTTCTGTGCACTGGGAGGTGATGCCGCCGACGATTTTCGGCGTATTGTGGGTGTCGAAAGTGGCGTTGCCCGGGTCGATGCGTTCCGGTGAAAAAGCGACGCAAAAATCCTGGCCGACCTTGAGCCCCGAGCTTTCGAGCTCGGGCACAATCAGTTCATCGGTGGTGCCCGGATACGTGGTGCTCTCTAGGACGACGAGTTGGCCGGGATGTAAGTAGGTTCGAATCTCTTTCGTGGCGGAAAGGATGAACGAAATGTCCGGATCGCGGCTTTTGCTCAGCGGCGTCGGTACGCAAATGCTGACCGTGTCCGCTCGGGCGAGGGCGCTGAAATCGGATGTCGGCGTGAATTTTCCAGAGTCAACGTGATTCGCGACGAGTCGTTGCGAAACGTCGAGGATGTATGATTTGCCCTGCTTCAAAGCGGCAATTTTTTTGTCGTCGAGATCGATGCCGATAACATCAAATCCGGCGGTGGCAATTTCCATTGCCAACGGCAATCCGACGTAGCCGAGACCGATCACGGCTGCGGTTGCCCGGTGGCTTTCAAGCTTGGTTCTAAGCGCGTTCAAATTTCGCGACCTCCGGGGTTTTAATCTGTGGTTTGTTGACCACTCTCATTATTTTGAATTCCTGAATCCGAATGTTGTATTTGCTTATGAGGTCGTAAAGATTGACCCGGCTTATGCCCAGCTCACGCGCGGCGCGGCTCACCACACCGCCGTTGCGCAACAGAGCCTTTTTTACGTAGTCGAGTTCGATCGCTTTTTTTGCGAACTTGAGGTTGATGTTGTTGGGAATGTCATCCAACGGAAAGCCTAAATCTCTCGCTCTGAGCACCGACCGAGCACTTAACACTACGGAGCGAGTGATCAAATTTTCGAGCTCGCGCACATTGCCAGGCCAGGGGTGTGCCCGGATCGAACTCTCCGCTTCTGGCGACAGGGTCATCGGAGGCTTACGGTACTCTTTGCAGCATTTTTTTAAGAAATGATGCGCCAAAAGAATAGTATCTTCCTCTCGTTCGCGCAATGGTGGTATGTCTAACGGCACAACCTTCAACCGATAGTAAAGGTCCTCGCGGAACAAGTGTTTTTCCATGTCCTTTTTTAAGTCGCGATTGGTGGCGGCAATGATCCTAACGTCGACTTCCATTGGCCTTGTGCCGCCGACGCGCTCGATTTTTCGATCCTGTAGGAAGCGGAGAAGTTTGACCTGCAGCGGTGGAGCCAACTCGCCAATTTCGTCAAGAAATAACGTGCCGGAATGCGCCGTTTCGAACTTGCCACGTTTTTGGGCGTGGGCGCCGGTAAAGGCTCCTTTCTCATGACCGAAAAGTTCGTTTTCCAGTAAATTTTCCGGGATGGCGCCGCAATTGACCACGACGAAGGGATTGTTTTTTCGTTGGCTCTCGCTGTGAATAGCGCGGGCGACGACTTCTTTTCCAGTGCCACTCTCGCCGCAAATAAGCACCGAAATATCGGATACGGCGACACGCTTGATAAAACGGAAGATGTCCTTCATGCATTTCGATGCGCCCACCATGCCGTGAAAATCGTCGCCGACGTTCCGCTCAATTTGATGTGCCTTACGCTGCAAAGCGTGCAGATGAAATGCACGCTTGATCGTGACTCTGAGCTCGTCGAGGCCAACGGGTTTGGAAAAATAATCGAACGCTCCGAGCCGAACGGCGAGGAGAGCGTTTTGCTCCTCATGATTGCCGGTGATGACGATGGCGCGGGTGGACGGCTCTTCGGAAAGAACCTGCTCGAGCAAACGCATACCGCCAAGATCGGTAGGAATGTGCGGGTTCAAAGAGAGATCCAAGGTCACGACTGCGGGCTTTTCCTTCTCGAAGATGCTTATTGCCTCCCTTTCCGTCGAAGCAGTCCATACCAGATATTCCTGCTCCAAGGGCCGGCGCATCTGTTCTAGAAGAGTTTCATCATCATCAACAAGAAGAATTTTCGGATTCACGGTCTGTCTTTTCTGCGATAAATTCGGTCAAAGAATTCTTAGAGATTGACAAGTTTTCATCATTCGCGAGCAAGCTCTATGCCAGATGACCTATACTCTATGGCGAACGAGAAATCTAATCTCCGT
>JBLMXG010000235.1:0-4257 GCA_050257635.1 Chloroflexota bacterium | reverse complement strand
CGGGAACGCGGGCCATCAGATCGAGCGTGCCGAGGAGGCCGCGGTTGTACGCCACGCCGAGCAAACCGGCGAACACCCCGAGCAGCGCAAACGCCGGCAGCGCCGACAGCGGCGGCATCGCGTAGCTTGGAATCGTGAACACCGGCAGCTGTCCGGACGCCGAGCGCGCCACAACATCCGATGCGGCGGCGGCCACGAAGGCGGCGCCGAAAACCGCAGGACGAAAGTCACGCTGCATCTCTTCAAGGACGAAGGCCAATCCCGACAAGGGCGCATTGAACGCCGCCGCGAGCCCCGCGCCTGCGCCGGCCGCCGTCAGCGTCAAACGATCTTGCGACGACACCTTCAACCCGCGCGAGATACCGTCGGCCACTGCGCCGCCCATCTGCACCGTCGGGCCTTCGCGGCCGAGCGCCAATCCGCTGCCGATCGCTACCACGCCGCTGGACATCTTCACGGCCAGAACACGGCCCCAGGTGAGGTCGCGGAAGCGATGCAAGACCGCTTTGAGGTTTGGGATGCCGCTGCCGCTCGCTTCCGGCGCGTATCGAACGACCAGGGCGGTACCGATCAACGCGCCGACGGCGCTGAACAGCATCGGGAAGATCCAGCCGAACATCGGCATGGTGTAGGCCCAAAGGATGAGTTGATTACGCAAGCCGTCGGCCATGGCAAGCAAAGCACGGAAGATTACCGCGACGCCGCCGGCGCAGAGCCCGACCAGAGCGGCGCGCGGAAACAGCTTGTGCTGCTCGTGACTGACCTCAAGATATCCTTGGATCTCGGATCTGGCTTCGACGCTGGCGTTTTTTAGTTGAAGGGATTCGTTCGCATCAGATTCTTGTTCCATTTTGATCCAATTACTTTATCGGATGAGGGCACGAAGGTCCACACACCATGACTAAATCACTGTGCGCCGCTGGGTCGAGCATCTGACGAAGTGCTCGATTCACGGACCAAACCGTCGACCTCGGATTTTCGGCGTGCCAAAGGCGCGGCGCACTCACTGCCAAAGCTTTTGAATGAACCCCTCTTTGTCCAGCTCCTGAAAAAAACGCGGGTCGATGAATTGCTCGGGCTTGAGCCGAGCGGCGCGCGGGTCGGTTTCGGCCATTTGATCCAAGACGGTCTTGAGCGCCTCCGGCGACGGGCGCGGAATGCGCGGGATGTTGCGCACGATATACAGGTCGTAAAGGTCGTCTAACATCCCCGCGTCGCTGCTGCGGAGATATTTTTTCATGATGGCAATGGCAGCAGCGCGCTGGGTTTTAGCGAAGTGGATACCCTCGACGAACCCGCGGATAAATTTTCCGACAGCGTTCTCGTTGCGTTTGATGAAAGATCGCGTCGTCACCGCCGAAGAAGTCGGAAAGTTGACGCCCAGCTTGGCGATATCCGCCAGCTCGCGGAATCCTTCGCGCCGCCCGAGGATCGCCAGCTCAGCGTTGATTACCGCGGCGTCCAGAGCGCCAGCCCGCAGCGCGTTGAAGACGTCAGTCACGCCGCCCACCTGAATGACGGCAAAATCGCGCTGGCGCTTGACCGGCCATTTTTCTTCGGCGTAGCGCAGACCGAAGTCGGTGGCGGATCCGAAACGGGAAACGCCGACTTTCTTACCTTTGAGATCCTCCGGCCGTTTGATTTCCGGCCGCGCCATCACGACGAAGGTCATTACGTTCATCGAGCTGGCGACCACGACCAAGTCGCCGCCGGCGAGATCGGCATTGATCACCGCCCCACCGGTAAACACCCCGATGGGAACTTCGCCCGACTGGACCACTTGAGCGGCGCGTCCCCCGCCGGCCACGTAGAGCAGCTCCACGTCAAGCCCGTGTTTCCGAAAAATTCCCGCCTCGTAGGGAATCCAAAACGACGCTTGCGAGCCGCCGATGGCGCTGTAAGCAAGGCGGATTTTCTCCAGCGGCGCCCGGGCGGTGGCTGCCGGCAAAGTGGCGGGAATAAAAACCAGCGCTGCCATGAACCAGCCAAGTTTTTTCATAATTCAGCTTTCCTTAAAATCTTATCACCTGCGCGAGACGAGCGTGCCGAGAACGCGATTTTTTCACGCCGGTGCCCCCGTCGCCGGTTGTTCCGCTTTTTTTTGCGCCACTTTCGCCACCAGCGCTCTGAACGTAGTGTCGGGATCGCACTTCACATCGAAGGCGACGAGGAACAACGTGATCAGATCCTTGGCGTAAATTTCGTTTTCGGCCCACTCCGCGATTTGTCTCAAGTTATGCTCGGGTTTGAGCTGTTTGATTTTCATCCCGACAATTTCGGCCAGGCCGGCGGCCAGCTGCTGGGCGACCAGACGCTGCTCGGGAGGAAATTCGAGCCGAATGAACGCGACCTCCAGCGCCCAATCGATTCCCTTCGGCGCCGGGCGAAAAATCACACGGCCGAATGTCATGCACAGCAAAACCGCAACGATGACCAAATAGAACGACGATAACATCGATGTTGCAACAGCAGAGTTAAGATTCGTTGACCAGCACGGCGCGATAGCGCACTCGATTTACCCGCAAACGCTCGATAGCTCGGTTGACCTCTTTCATCGGATAAAGCTCGACGGCGGGCGCGATTCCATGCTTTACGGAAAACTGAAACATCTCGCGAATTTGATGATTCGATCCCACCGCGCTGCCGCCGACACTTTTTTGGCCGTCGATCAAATCGAGCGCCGGAATTTTTATTTCACCCGGCACGGCGCCAACGATGCAGAGCGCGCCGTTGGGTTTCAGCGCGCGCAAGTACTCCGCCCAGGGTAGATCGACGGGCACGGTGGCCAAAATCAGATCGCAAGTGCCCGCCTCGGCGATGATCGAATCGCGCCGCTCCACGGCGACGAAGCGGTCGGCGCCGAAGCGATACGCTTCCTCGGCTTTAGCCGCTGTCGTCGAAAATACCGTCACTGCGCTGCCCATCGCTTTGCCGTACTGCACCGCCAGGTGACCCAAGCCGCCGAGCCCGACAACGCCGACTCGGCCATTTGATTTTAAGCCGGCGCGGTGCAAAGGGGCAAACACCGTGATTCCCGCGCAGAGCAGCGGTGCGGCCTGTTCGGATGGGAGCGTATTCGGAACCGGTACAGCAAACCGGCCGTCGACACAAACCTCGACCGCATAACCGCCGTACCCGGCGACGCAGGTGGCGCGGCCTTGCCGGCAAAGATTTTCGTTACCGCCAAGGCATTGCGGGCATTCCATGCACGAGCCCGCGAGCCACCCCACACCGACGCGCTCGCCGATGCGTAAGCGAGCGACTTCACTGCCGCTAGCGACAATGATGCCGACGATTTCGTGGCCGGGCACAAACGGATACGACGTGAGGTTCCAATCGTTGTCGAGTAGGTGAACGTCGGAATGGCAGACGCCACAGTGGGTGATCGCAATCGCCACATCGTGCGCCCCGAGAACACCTCGCTGATAACGGTAAGGGCGCAGCGCGCCGCCTTTGCCCATCGCTGCGTAAGCGTCGATGACAAATTCCGCGTTCATCGCTTCCGTCGCCTGTGCCGGACGATCACGACGCTCTCGCTCCAGTGGCGCCGCATTTCATGATGCCGCGTTGTCCTCGGCCAATCGGAGATCGTCGAACTATGCGTGCTTCCGTTCGCTCGATCCCGCGCTCGCGTCGGCGTCAAATTCCCAACGCGCGCAAATCCAATTTTCCCCGCTGCATCGGCGGACACCAGAAATAACTTCCTGATACCGGCTGAGTAAACTTGAATAGCGCGTCGGTAATGCCGTCTTCGGCGCCGACCATGCGCTTGAGTTGAGCTTCGAAGGCATCGAACGATTTTCCAAAAGCTACGAAGTTTAAACCGCCGCTGGTTTTCTCGGCCCACGGCATCGAGCGGCGCAGGATGAAAGCTTCCGGCTCGAAGCTCTCCTGCGCCGTGCGCTTGACATGCGACGAAGCCGGCG
The DNA here is from genome assembly GCA_050257635.1 of Chloroflexota bacterium. Lineage (GTDB taxonomy): Bacteria > Desulfobacterota > Binatia > UBA9968 > UBA9968 > DP-20. The sequence continues at coordinate 331 of JBLMXG010000235.1, read as the reverse complement.
CGTTGGTCAATTCCTTGTCATCCTTCCTGCGCCGGCCGATGGCGTTGTTCTGATCTTTGCTGTTCATGGCCTCAAACGCGGCAAAATCGTGGTTCCACTTTTGGACAGCAACAAAGCTCGAACCTTCCATGCCCGCGCCTTGTCCGCGCAAGATTGCAGCGGCGGTTGCCTTATTTCCTTTGGGGTTCTCCGTGCCGTCGACATAGCCGGTCAAATCGCGGCCGCTGCCGAACCTGAAGGCGTCGATCACGTCGTCGAGAGCAAACGCCGAAGCGACGCCATCGGCAACCTTTCGTGAGAGGTGCAACAAATCGCCGCGATCTTCGCCGCG
>JBLMXG010000234.1:0-3798 GCA_050257635.1 Chloroflexota bacterium | reverse complement strand
AGAGAGCCTTGGCCCAGGGTTAGGCGGCGCTGTCATGACGGCCCTGCTGAAACGTTGGGTGTGGCGTCTCGCGCGGCGCGACGGCCGGCGCGGTATGCGTCCCTTGCTGTTATCCATGTCCAGCGTAGTCCTTGCGGTGGCTTCGGTGGTGGCGGTCTTTTCGTTTCGGGAAAATTTACAATCGAGCGTGCAGCTTCAATCGAAGACCCTGCTCGGCGCCGATCTCGCGCTCGACGGCCGCGAGCCGTTTACCAACGAGGCGGAATCTTTGTTTCGTTCCTTCCGCGGCGATCAGTCGCGCCAGGTCGGCTTTGCCTCGATGGTTTACTTTTCTCGCGGCGGTGGCTCGCGGCTGGTACAGGTACGCGCGGTGAGCGGCAGTTTTCCCTATTACGGCGCCATCGAGACCGAACCGGCATTGTCCTTGACAGATTTCCATCGGGGCGCCAACGCGCTGGTCGATGAGAACGTCATGTTGCAGTTCCACGCCCGGATCGGTGACCGGATCAAAATTGGCGAGCAGGAATTCCAGATCGCCGGCAAGCTGCGCAAAATTCCCGGCGAGACTCTTGCGTTTTCGCTGATCAGCCCTCGGGTCTACATTCCGATGGAATATTTGGCCCGCACCGGGCTTCTGCAAAAAGGCAGCCTGGTACGGTACCGGGTTTATTTCAAATTTCCCCCGAACGTAGGCGTCGATGCCCTGGTCCAACGGTTGACGCCGCAACTTGAACGGCTGCACTTGCGGGCCGACACCGTGAGCCGGCGCGCCGCCTCGATTGCCGCGTCGACGGAAAATCTCGCGCGCTACTTGACCCTGGCGGTGTTTATCGCGGTGTTGCTGGCCGGAGTGGGCGTCGCGAGCGTAGTCCACGTTTTTGCCGGCGCCAAGGCGCGCTCGGCGGCCTTGCTCCGCTGCATCGGCGCGGGACCGAGCGAAACCGTCTCCGTCTTCATGATTCAAGTTTTCTTGCTGGCCTCGGTCAGCTCGCTGCTCGGCGTCGCCCTGGGCGTGGCAGCGCAATATTTGCTGGCACGCGCGCTCAGAGACTTCTTGCCGGTGACCACCGTGATCGCGCTCGCGCCGGCCGGACTCGGCGCGGGCCTAGCAGTCGGCCTGGGCGCGGGGCTGTCTTTCGCGTTGATCCCGCTGCTGCCGCTTCGGCGGGTCTCGCCCTTGTTGGCGCTGCGCGCATCCTTTGACACCGAGCGCGCGGCGCCGGATCGCCTCGTGTGGCTCTGTTTCGGCTTGATCGGCGCCGGCGTATGGGCCTTCGCCGTGTGGGCGACCGACAGCCTGGCGCAGGGATCGTGGTTTGCCGCGACGGTGGCGGCAGTATTCGGCGTGCTGGTTTTGCTGGCGCGCGCGGCCACTGCAGCGATGCGGCGGTTTGGACCCAGTTTTCTCTCGTTTGCCTGGCGCCAGGGGCTGGCTAATTTACATCGCCCCAACAATCAGACCACAGTCGTGATGCTGGCGCTCGGCCTCGGAACTTTTTTTCTCGTCACCCTCTATAGTGTGCAGCGTACGCTGGTGGCGCAGGTAGCCGGACGCGCCGGCAGCGGCGAGCCCAACCTGGTGCTCTTCGACGTGCAACCCAATCAGCGTCGAAGCCTGGCCGAGCTTGTCCGATCGCAGGGGGTTACTCCGGAGGGCGAAGTGCCGATCGTCACCATGCGCTTGAGTGCGGTCAAGGGACGAAGCGTCGAGCAGCTCCGCGCCGATGCAAATGCGCAGATTTCGAACTGGGCGCTGCGACGTGAATACCGATCGACTTATCGCGACCATTTGACGGCCACGGAGGAGATTATCGCTGGAAGTTGGCAGGGAAAAATCGCCCCGGAAACGGAGCCGATCCCGATCTCGCTGGAAAAAGGCATTGCCGATGCTCTGCGTGTCGGCGTGGGCGATCTCTTGCAGTTTGAAATCCAAGGGGTGCCGATTGCGACGCGGGTAGCGAGCTTGCGCCAAGTCGACTGGCGGCGCGTGCAGCCGAATTTTTTTGTGGTGTTTCCCGAGGGCGCGCTGGAGAGCGCGCCGCAGTTTTACGCGCTGGTGGCCCGCGCGGGCAGCCAGCAGGCGGCCGCCGACTTGCAGCGCGCCGTCGTCGAGCGCTTCCCAAACGTGTCGGTGATCGACTTGAGTTTGATCCTCAATACCCTCGATTCGATTCTGTCCAAGGTTTCGGCGGCGATGCGCTTCATCGCGCTGTTTACGATCATGACCGGTCTCGCCGTGCTTGCGAGCGCGGTGTTGAGCAGCCGCTCCCAGCGTCTTAGAGAAAGCATTCTACTCAGAACTCTCGGCGCGCCGCGCGGCCAGATCCTGGGTGTGATCGGCGCCGAGTATTTGCTCCTGGGCGGCACGGCAGGAGCCGCGGGCGCGGTTCTCGGCGTCACGGCGACATGGGGATTGGGCCTATACTTCTTTCGCACGCCGGCGACGATCTCGCTCTTCCCCGTGCTCGCAATTGTTGTTTTGGTCATAGTTGCCGCACTATTGGCCGGCGCTATCGGCTCGCTGGGTATTTTCCGCCGCTCGCCGCTCGAAGCGCTGCGCGCGGAAGCATAAACACGAAGCGCGCGTCATCGCGCAGCAGGATGATTGCGTGTGCTCGGGTGAAGCGGGCCTATCGCAAAGCGAACGAGTTGGAGTTAATTGAGAGTAAACGCACCTGTTTGAAATTTCGACGCGGGTAGGACATCGGAATACTTTACTTGTGTTGTGCCAAGGCCAATGAGCGCCAGGCTCGGGAATATAAATAGGGACTCTTTGCGTTCTTGGCTTCTTTGCGCGTTAAAATTTTTTGAAGTCGTTCTGTCGAAAACTCAATCAATCGGTAGAATTCTAATATAAGGAGCCGCTATGCCGACTGAGAAACCTTACCGCCTGCCAACGACGGTAACGCCGGAGCGCTATGAGTTGACGCTCCAGCCCGATTTGTCGAGCTGGACCTTCACCGGTGAGGAGAAAATTTTCGTTACCGTTCTCCAGCCGGTCCGCGAGATCGTTCTCAATGCATGCGAGCTGGAACTCCACGCGGTTTCGCTGCGCCGGCCCGACGGGCAGGTTTTGTCTGGAAGCGTGCGGCTCGATGCGGAAAACGAACAGGCGGTGCTAAGCTTTACCGGCTCGGTGCCGCCCGGCCGCTGCGAGTTGCAAATTCGCTTCTCAGGGATTCTCAACGACAAGTTGCACGGTTTTTACCGCAGCACCTACAAAGGCGCCGACGGCAAAGACAAGCCGCTGGCATCGACGCAATTCGAGTCCACCGATGCGCGCCGGGCATTTCCTTGCTGGGACGAGCCCGCGTTCAAGGCGGTATATCAAGTCACGCTAGTGATCGACAAAAATCTTACCGGGATCTCCAACGCGCGCGCGGTGCGCGAGACGGTCTTGCCGGGAACAGGTAAAAAAGAGGTCGTCTTCGCCGATTCGATGAAGATGTCGACGTACCTGGTCGCCTTCATCGTCGGCGAATTCGAAGCCGCCGGACCGGTGGCGGTGGGGAGTACGCCGCTCCGCGTCTGGGCGGTGCCGGGCAAGCAGCACCTGGCGCGCTTCGCTCTGGACATCGGCAAAGCGTCGTTGGAACATTTCAGCCACTATTATGGCATCCCCTATCCCGGAGATAAGCTCGACTTGATCGCGATCCCCGACTTTGCATCGGGGGCGATGGAAAATCTCGGCGCGATTACTTTTCGCGAGACTGCTCTCCTGGTCGACAGCGAGCGGGCGACGCGTGCGGAGCTCGAGCGGGTGGCCGATGTGGTGGCCCATGAGAACGCTCACATGTG
>JBLMXG010000233.1:0-2631 GCA_050257635.1 Chloroflexota bacterium | reverse complement strand
GTGTTCAGCGCCGGGACGGCAAACCCGATCACACAGGAGCCAAGTCCCATGCTATAGGCGGCGAGCATGAGGTTCTCCGCCGCAAGCCAGCAGTCGGCAGTGACAAATGCGCCTTTGGGCCTGGCGCAAATGACGATGAGCATGCCCGCGTTATAAAAAATATTGAAGTCCGGCTGGGCGAGTATGTCGAGGAGATGGCGCGCTTGCTCCGGGTGGGCATGATCGGCCTCCGCGGCAAAAATCTTTTTTGCCCGATCCGAGAGACGCTGCAAAGCCGCCCGGTCTTGGACGATAACAAACGCCCAAGGCTCTTCGTGCACCGCTGTCGGCGCCCAAATGGCCGCGTCGAGCAGAGCCTGAATCGTCGCCGGGTCGAGCCGCCGCGGCGAATAGGATCGCACGGATCGCCGCTGGTGGATCGCATCTATTATATGATTTATCTGTGGTTCGGTGTGAACCATGGTTTGCTCCTTTCAATCCGCCGCGGGCAACCTGAATCGCGGTAGCTGTCCGTTCGCGCGATGCGTGGCGGCAAGCTTTTGCTTGCCGAAGCTAAGAGTGCCCGGAAGACCGAATCTTTTTTCGCAAAACTCTGTGCTCGGAATGAGCCAAAATTGGTTCGGTCTTCCAGTTGGGGTCCGCATAGGCATCGCGCTTTTTCATCAACAGCCATTGTTTGCGTTTGCCGGTAAAGCGTACCAGAGCGAATTCACCGCACAGGCGCTTTCCCTCCAGAAGAAACTCCAACCGTCCTTGCTGCAGCTCGACCTCGGGGTCGTCGAATGGAATAAATTTTCCAGCGTCCCAGATCACCACTTCTCCGGCTCCATAACTGCCCTCCGGTATGATGCCCTCAAAATCCGCGTACTCGAGCGGATGATCCGGCACCGCGACCGCAAGCCGTTTGTCGCGCGGATTCATCGACGGCCCTTTAGGGACCGCCCAGGATTTAAGCACTCCGCCGATCTCCAAACGAAAATCGAAGTGGTAGTGAGAAGCGCGATGTTCATGGACGACGAATCGAAGCGCGTGATACTTGCTCATGGTTGGGCCCCCGTCATCGCGGTCCATCCGCCACCCAAGGCTTTATAGAGACTGATGAGATTTAACGTCACTTGACCGCGGCTTTGCGCCAATTGGTCTTGAAAAGTCAGCAGGGAGCGCTCGGCGTCGAGCACGCTTTGAAAGTCGATCAATCCGGAGGCGTATTGATTGCGCGCCAGCGCCGCGGATTTTTGCGCGGCGTCGGTCGCTTCCGCCAGCGCCAGCTTGCGGTTTTGCTCCTCGGCGTAGTTCACGAGCGCATTTTCCACATCTTCGAGCGCCGTTCGAATCGTTCCCTCATACTGGTTCAACGCCTGCTCCTGCAGCGCGTTTTGCACTTCGATATTCTGGCGAATCGCGCCGCCCTTGAAGACCGGCCACGCGAAACTGCCGGCGATGCTCCAGGCGCGATTGGCGCTATTGAAAAAATCGTGCGTGGTCAGCGCGTCGAGCCCGATCGATCCCGGCAGAGTAAAAGTCGGATAGAGATCCGCCGTGGCAACACCGATGCGGGCCGTTTGAGCCGCAAGCTGGCGCTCGGCGCGCCGGACGTCCGGACGGCGGCGCAAGGTTTCAGCGGGCACGCCGATCGCCACTTCGAGCGGCGCTTCCGGAATCGGCTTGCTGGGTCCGAGCTGAGCCGCTACCGCGCCGGGGAACGCACCGAGGAGCACGGCGAGGCGATTCTTTGCTTCTTCGATGGCCGAGCGCAGCTTCGGCAGTTGCGCGCGGGTGCTCTCAAAATTGCCGCGCGCCTGTTCGACATCGAGGCGGCTCACCAGACCCGCTTCGAAGCGCCACTGCGTGAGTTGCAGCGTCTCCTGCTGGGTTTTTAGATTTGCCTCTGCCACGTCGAGCTGGGCTTGCAGCGTTCGCGCCTCGACGTAGTTGAGCGCTACTTCAGCGACCAGGCTCACGAGCACATCATGGTAATCGGCCTCGCTCGCTTCGAGATCGCCTTGCGCCGCTTCCACCGAGCGGCGCACGCGACCGAAAATGTCCAACTCCCAGCTCGCATCGAAGCCGAGCCTGTAAAGGTCTCTGATCTCGCCGCTGCCGGTCTGTTCGCTGCCGCGGCTGCGCGTTGCCGATCCGCCGGCGTTCAGCGTTGGAAACAAGTCTGCTTGCGCGATGCCGCGCCGCGCCCGCGCTTCGCGCACCCTCGCTTGAGCCGTTTTCAGATCCAAGTTGCCGTCGACCGCGCGCTCGATCAGATTGGACAGGTCCGGATCGTTGAGGACGTTCCACCATTGCGCGAGCGCGTCTGCACCCGGCGCTGCCGCAGTCACACCCCCTTGTAAGCTCTGACTCCAGCCAGCCGGCACTGAGAGATCGGGCGTTTTGTAATCCGGTCCGACGGCGAAGCAGCCGGGAAGCATGATCGCGGCGACACCAAGAAGCAGCGGTGGCAACCAGCGATAAGTGAATCGTGTCTGCAGCGATTCCATACCATTGTCCATTCACTCGTGGCGCAGCGCCTCGATCGGATCGAGTTGGGCCGCGCGCCGCGCCGGCACGTAACCGAAGATCACACCGACGGCGCCGGAAAAGAGAAACGCGAGCACCATGATGCCCGGATTGAAGACC
>JBLMXG010000232.1:0-17911 GCA_050257635.1 Chloroflexota bacterium | reverse complement strand
GAGGAGATCTCGATGAGCCCGCGTAGCAAGGCGAACTTGTAGGTGGTGTCCTTGGATTCGTAACGCAGGATGCGCAACAGATTCTGATAGATGTCATCGGCCACGGCGGCATTATTCCACCAGCGACCTTCGGCGGGCAAGGGACACGCCAAAGTGAGGCGCTCGAGCAGAGATGGGTTGGCACAGACCGCGGGGGGGCTTACATCCCCTACTGACGACGGCCACGTGGGACCAATGGTCTTCGAAGAGACGGTCGGCCAGCTCGGTTATCTCCTGCCGCATCACCAGGCGATCCGGCCATTTCTTGGAGTGCAGGAAAGGGGATATTCTACATTTCGCTCAGTAGGGGAAAGAAGTCGGGACATTTTACTTTTCATTTGCATCGTACCGGCTGGGGACGGTGGATATGGAGAAAGACAGCTAAACCGGTGCTTCGAAAAGTAGAATGTCCTTTTTTGCGTCTGTGCGCAGAGCGGACTGTGGTTATTGCTTGATTCACCTGCTCGATGCGCATTTCACGCCACACGCTTTCGCAAAGGACGGACCGTGAGCTGCATTCCCATGGCGCGGAGAAGCGCCCTGAGGCTCTTGAGTTCCGGATTGCCCTTCGGTGATAGGGTGCGGTAGAGGGTGTTGACGTTCAAGTGGGTCTTTTCAGCGAGTTTCGACACGCCACCGAAGGCTTTGGACATGCGTCTCAAGGCGAGCATCAATTCGGTTTGATCGCCGTCTTCGAGGACGGAGTTTAAGTATTCAGCGGCAAAAACCGGGTCCTTGCGAAAACTTTCGATGGTTGCTTCCTCGTGGCTGCGAGAGGGGACTGATTTTGCTTTCCGTGTCATGGTTTCCTCCGCTGGTAGTCTCGCCAACATTCTACCGCGTCTTTGATATCCGCCGACTGCGTACGCTTGGAGCCGCCGCACAGCAGGAGCACTATGGCCCGCCCTTCACGCGCGTAATACACGCGATAACCAGGACCGTAGTCGACTCGCAATTCCCACACTCCATTGCGGCAGAACTTGTGATCGCCAAAGTTTCCGCCCGCCAAGCGGTCTACCCGCCGCTGAATGGCAACCCGTCCTGGCAAATCTTTAAGCTTGTCGAGCCATTGTTGATAGAGATCCTTACCCGACGCGGCGAGATAATGGCGGATTTCCACTAAATGGAGTTTAGCTTATAAGCGAATAAATGCAAGCTTGCGAATTTTTAGCCCGGCATTCAGCCGGATTTCAACTCTTTCTGATTGAGAACAGGGGCGCGTCGATCAGTACAAGCCTGGTCGTCGGGTCGGTGTCTGAGTATTGAGTTATTCGCCAGGGGAAAGCCGGGGTCAGCGCCATGGTCAGGTCTTGCAGTGATGCATTACCAACGATTTGGGATTGGGCGCGCTACCGATCAGCTTCGAAAAGGCGATCAGCGAGAGTTGATATTTCTTGTCGCATCACCAGTTTGTTCAGCCATCTCTTCGGTATGCCGCATTCGCCATAGAACGCTCCGGCCGCCTGGCCGCATATAGCAGCTGTCGTATCGGCATCATCGCCCAGGTTCGCGGCGTTTAGAACCGCGGCGTCGAAACTGTCGGTGTGCAGGAAGCACCAGAGCGCAGCCTCCAGGCTTTCGACCACATATCCGCTCCCACGAATCTGGTTGATCGACTTTTTTTCATACTCTCCTCTGGCAATCGCCGCAATCTTGGGTTCGCCCTGAAACGACCCGGCTTCCCCGAGCAGGACCTCTTCTTTCGATCCTCCGGAGAGCGCGCGGCAGATCATCCCGGCCAGCAAACGGCACGCATCAATGCACTCGGCGGCACCATGGGTCGTTCGCGAGCTTTCAGCGGAGTAACGACTCGCCGCAGACAAATCGGGGTAGTAGAACATCGGCACCGGTGCAAGGCGCATGATCGAACCGTTGCCGGCTGAATGAGGACTGGTCGAGCCGGCCATCGGATCGCCTGTCGTTTGATATCGTCTCAGTGCTGCCGCAACGGTATTGCCAATATCGAAGCAATGCCCGTTGCTGCTGAGATATCCTTCCTTCCACCAGCGCCAATACCGGTCCATCTGATCCTTAGGATCGAATCGGCCGGTCTCCACCAGACTGGTGGCCAGACAGAGCGCCATGGACGTACCGTCTGTCCACTCGCCCGATTTTAGATTGAACGGTCCGCCTCCAGTCATACCGCTAATCGGTATGAAGGAACCCGGCGGCTTGAATTCTAGAGTCGTCCCGACTGCGTCGCCGACGGCAAGTCCTAGCAAACAACCTCGGAATCGATCGTTAATGTCCATGCCCAGATTTCGCTTGTTAGGCACCCGGGGCACAACTCTTTTGAAGGGGGGCGATAAATCGGCGCTCAGGTGACCAATCGGGGATCACAAAGACTACCCGAGCATAAGCGCCCTTGAAGTTCTGTTCCAAAGCCCCGTGGAATAGTTTGGCGATTTCGTAGGGATCGTTGCCGAAGGCGCCGCATCCCCAAGCGCCGAGCACGATGCTGTCATGGCCAATCAAGAGGCCGACGCTGAGAACTTTTAATATCCTCGACTCCATTGCGGGAAGGATCTTATTCCGCTTGTTCTCCTCGACGGCATCGGTGTTCACGGCGGGTGAAGTGCGGATCAAGACTTTACACGGCTCCTCGAGCAGGAATCCCTCATCGGAACGACAGACCGGCACATCCGGCGAATAAATCACATAAACCGAATAAAGCGGATCGTACTGTTGGCGATAAAAGTCGTACTTGTGGTTACGCTGAGAGACCTCATTGGGTTCTCAAACTTAAGTCGTGCGTCCAATTCCTTTGAAGAAAAGCCCTCTCTGTGCAATTCATGGTGGCCCAATGCAAAGTCTTGCGCCCACCAAATCTTCCGTCCTATTATGCGCTGACCCCGAGCAAGAGTAAGGTTACGAATGGCCGATTGATAAATGTAAATTCTTGGCTCGAACGGTAACCACGTTATGAAAGATTTTGAGAGTCCATAAGGATTGTACGGCCAGCGCTGTAATGTTTTGTTCTGGGTTTTCTTTTGCGGACGCAGAAGCATCTTATTTTGTCATACCCCGATATGTGCACGTGAATCTCAAACGGAAATACCGAGAGGACTGTAGCAAGGTATGAAGTTCCATCCGATTCTTGGTCTCGCACTTCTCGTCTTTTTCATTGGAGCAAGGGGAAGCGGTTCTGCTCAGGTTGGCACGTCAAAATTGTCAGGGTTGGATGGCTTATCCGCTGCAGAGCGAGAAGCGCGCCTGCTCGAAGGTGCGCGCGCCGAAGGTCAAGTAGTGATCTATCTCAACCTGGATACCATTGTTGCCAACGCCCTTGCGAGTGATTTCATGAAGAAATATCCCGGTGTGAGTGTGCAAGTGGGGCGATTTTCCGGAGCAGCGATCATTGCGCGAGTCGAAACCGAAGCCCGTGCCGGTAAGTTGGCTGCCGATGCGATCATGAGCGGTGAGTTGGGTATTCTCGTCCTCATCGACAAAGGAGTGATGGCGCGTTACAGCTCACCGCAGCTCACTGCCTATCCAGGATCGTTTCGCGACAAAGATAATTTCTGGAACGTGGTTCTTATCAATGTTCTCGTGCCTGCGTACAACACGCGACTTGTCGGTAAGGAAGAGGTTCCGCAGCGGCTGGCTGATCTACTTCGCCCGCGGTGGAAAGGCAAGCTGGCGATGGACAGCCAGTCCTATTACTGGTTCGGCGCACTGCTACAGCAGATGGGTGAAGGCGCCGCCAGCCGGCTTCTGCGTGGACTCGATGAACAACAACTGCATTACGTACGGGGGCGACGATTGTTAACCCAGCTGGTTGCGGCGGGCGAGTATGATCTCGCCGTTGAGACGAACTTAAATACGATCCTGAGCATGTCCGAGCAAGGCGCGCCGGTTTGGTTCGCCCCGGTTAAACCTCTATATTTGCGGCCAAGCTTCTTGTTCATGACGCGAACCGCACCGCACCCCCACGCTGCCGCGCTGCTAATCGACTATCTGCTTTCGGAGGAAGGCCAGAAGATTCTCGCGGCCCACCACCGAATGGCGGCACATCCAAAAATACCCGCTCGGGAAACTCAATTATTGAAAGGGCTGGATCTGTGGATGCCTGACGTGCTCGATATCGGTAGGCGTTACGCAGCCCTCGGTAAAAAATATTTAGAATTGCTTCCAGGAGCAAAGTGATGAAAAGTCTTGTGCTCTCGATTGTCCTCGTATTTCCAAACCTCGTCTACAATCTTTGCTTCTCGCAAACGAAAAATTTTATTCCCGCTTATCAAGCGATCTCGACGCCGGATTTTGGTTATTTACCCACCTACGTCGCCAAGGCCAAAGGGTATTTTACGGACGAACGGCTCGATCTCAAAATTATCGTGGTAAACTCGCGGGTTTCGGTGCCAGCTTTGATTGCTAACGAGGTCCATTTCGGTGTCGCCGGTCCGTCGATAACGGCTGCACTGCGGGGCGCGCCGTTGAAAGCGATTTATTTTAATTACAATACATCGACGTTTCAATTTACGGTGCGTCCCGAAATACATACGCCGGATGATCTCAGGGGAAAGACCATTGCGATATCGAGTCCGGGAGCGACAAATGACTTGGCAACGCGGCTGATTTTAGCGAAGCTCGGTCTCGACGCAGTGCGCGATGTCAAGTTCATTGCAATCGGTGATGCTAAAGCACGGGTCATCGCGATGGATCAGGGACAAGTCGCGGCGGCAGCGAACAATCCGGATATCGCTGCTGAGTTAGTACGAAGGGGATATCATATTTTGATGCACTCCGGCGCGGTATTTCCTGTGCCGTTTTCGGGAACGGCGGTCAACGAAAAGCTCATTCGTGAAAATCCGGACCTCATCAGACGGTGGCTGCGCGCTCATCTCAAGGCGTTGTTGTTGATTCGCCAGCGGCCGGAAGAAGCCGCGCAAATCGCTGTGAAACAACTTAAAATCAATCTGGAGGTTGCTCGTGAAGCAACCCGGCAAGTTCTTCAATTTATGTACCCTGAGGACCCGGGCGGTTTTACCGAGGAGGGCATGAAAGTCTACTTGCGGCAGACGGCTCCACGTTTGGGCATCGATCCAGAAAAGGTCGCAATTTCGAAGATCGCCGATATGAGTTTTTTGCGCGGAGTACAGAGAGAAATGGGGATTCAGTGTCAGGGCGGTTACGGCTGCTAGCTGGGAGCCATATGAGAACATCGAGGTATACGGCATCATGAGCTATGTTGTCGGCGTAGATATCGGTGGAACCTTCACCGATTGCGTGGTTGTAGACGAGAAGGGAAAGGTAACCATCGGCAAGGCGCTATCGACACCCGCAGATTTTTCTGTCGGGGCGCTCGATTCAACCGGCGACGCTGCCCGTAATATCGGACTGAAGGATGCGGGTGAATTGTTGAGCGCGACGCAGTTATTTTTTCATGCCTGCACGATTGGCGACAATACGCTGATCACGCGGGCCGGCGCCAGTACCGGCTTGATCTTGACCAAAGGATTTGGCGACACCTTGCACATGATGCGCGGTAAGATTGCCGAAGGACTCACTGAAAACGAAATCGCCCACCGTTCGGCCCTCGACAAGCCCGAGCCTTTCGTGCCCCGTAAGCTGATTGAAGAGGTGCCTGAAAGAATCGATTATAAAGGCCAAGAATTAGTTCGGCTCGATGTGCAGGCCGCCGAACAGGCCATCGATCGACTTGTGTCAAAGGGCGTCGAATCCATCGCGATCTGCTTTCTCTGGTCGATAATGAACAATTGCCATGAAAAGCAGATGGCTGAGATCCTCAAGAAGAAGTATCCCGAGATGTTTTTTACGCTTTCCGGTGACGTGGCGCCGTACCTGGGCGAATACGAAAGATCAGCGACGACTGTCTTCAACGCGTACATCGGGCCAAAGATTTCGAGTTATTTGCAGAACCTCCAGCGCACTCTGCGCAGCAAGGGGCTGGTGCGCGAGCCTCTGATCATGCAGGCGTATGGCGGCGTGCTGGGCATAGAGTCCACATGCAAAAATGCCGTCGGTATAATCGAATCCGGTCCTGCGGCCGGCATCGTCGGCACGCGATTTTTAGGCGAGCATATCGGGGAGAAAAACATCCTGGCGACTGACATGGGCGGGACGACCTTTAAAGTCAGCGTCGTTCGCGATGGCGTGATCGAGCGGGATTACAAACCGGTGATCCTGCGTCATAGCATACTCTCGACCAAGATCTGGGTGGAATCCATCGGCGCGGGGGGCGGCAGTATCGCGTGGATCGATCCTGAGACCGGTCTGCTCAAAGTCGGTCCTCAGGGCGCGGGCGCCTCGCCCGGACCGGTCTGCTACGATGTCGGCGGCACGGAGCCGACGGTTTCTGATGCCGACCTCGTTCTGGGTTATCTCAACGAGAATTATTTTCTCGGCGGCCGGATGAAGCTGAACAAAACGAAAACGATCGAGGCGATCCGCGAAAAAATTGCCCAGCCGCTCAACGTGACCGAGGTGGAAGCGGCGAGCGGTATTTACCGCATCGCCAACTCGCACATGAGCGATTTAATCCGAAAAGCGACCGTCGAGAAAGGCCACGATCCGCGAAACTTTGTGCTTTTCGCTTTCGGCGGCGCGGCGCCAGTGCACGCAAGCCGCTACGCCGTGGAGTTGGGCATCCGGCAGGTGGTGATTCCTTTAACCGCTTCGGTGCACGGCGCCACGGGGCTCATCAGCTCCGACGTTGTCTATGAATACGGCAAATCGGATCACGTGGTCGTGCCCGTCGAGGCTGAGCGAGTAAACGAAAACTTTTCAGGGCTGTTAGAACGGGCGCTCAGCGACCTGCGTGCAGCGGGCTTTGAGAAAAGCGAAGTCTCGGTCAACCGCAGCGTCGATATGCGCTATCGCTATCAGGTTCATGAGCTGAACGTGCCTTTCCCTGCCGGATCAGCGGCGATCACGGATAGAAACATGGAGAAGCTCTACACGCTTTTCGACGAGTTGTACGAAAAAGCTTTCGGCCAAGGTTCTGGGTATCGCGAAGCAGGGAAGGAAATATTGACATTTCGGCTTACAGCGACTGGCTTGCTTAAAAAGCCCGATATCAAGGCCGAGCGAGTTCAAAAGTCCGATGGAGCGCGCGCTCTTAAGGTCCGGCGCGATGTTTACTTCGAAGAAGAACGAAAATTCTTGTCAACGCCGGTTTATGATTTCACGAAAATGGGACCGGGTATTGAGTTAGACGGACCGGCGATCATCGAGACTCCTGTTACGACTATCGTTGTTAATCCTAAAGACCGCGCGGTCGTGGACGAGTATTTTAACGTTAGAATCCATCTAGGAGGTTAAACGATGTCGGTCCATCCAATCATCTCGAGCGTTGACCCGATTACTTTCGAAATTCTCTCGCATAGGCTTTACCAGATTGCTAGGGAAATGGGTACGGCGTTGGAGCGTGTCGGCGGCACCGTAAACACGACGCAAATGCACGATTACATGGCATCACTTTACCTCGCCAACGGTGACGTGCTGTCGGCGGGTGATTCGATGGGTTGGCATGTTGCCTGTGCAGGTTTTGCGGTCAAAAGAATCATCGAAAGGTTTGAAAATAGCGGCGGCATCAATCCTGACGATATTTTTCTTCTCAATGATCCCTATCTAGCGGCAATCCATCAGTCGGATGTCTATATGATTTCGCCGATTCATTTTAGGGGCCGGCTGGTTGGCTGGAGCGCCACTTTTGTCCATGTTATGGATATCGGTGCAATGTCGCCTGGGGGCAATTCGCCGGGCGCGACGGAAATTTGCCATGAAGGCATTCGCATTCCTGGCATCAAATTGGTCGATCGCGGCGAGCTGAGAAAAGATCTGTTCGACGCATTTATCAACATGACGCGTCAACCGGTAATGGTTGGCCTTGATCTGAAGTGCGAGATCGCGGCGAACAATGTGGCGAAATCGCGCATGCAGTCGCTCTACGAGCAGTTCGGTCCAGAGTTGGTCACTGCGGTGTCGCAGGAGATGCTGCACTATTCCGAAGCGATTCTTCGCAAACGTGTCGCCGAGATTCCCGACGGAACCTGGAGCGACACCGGCAGCATTCACGCCGGTGACACTTGGAAAGTGCACGTTACGCTCAATAAAAAAGACGACCGTCTGCTCTTCGACTTCACCGGTAGCAGCCCGCAGGCCAAGAAAGGGATAAACCTTCCGTACCACGCGACCTTCGGCGCTTGTTACGAGGCGATTCTTTGCACGCTCGCCTATGATCTGCCAAAAAATCACGGCGCGCTGAAACCGATCGAAGTGATCGCTCCAGAGGGGACTGTGGTCAATCCGACCCCGCCAGCCCCGGTATCGCTCAACACCACTTCGGGCGGAGCGACCGTAAAGTTTGTCGCCAACTCCGCAATCATGCAGATGCTCGCCACGAGCGAAAAATGGCGGGGAGAAGTCATGGCGCTTAATGCGGGCCATCGGTTAGCACGCCACGCAGGCATAAATCAACATGGCAAGTACTATGTGTCGACACTGTCCGAAGGTGCACTGGATGGCACAGGGGCGCGGTCCTACAAAGATGGTGACGACACTGGCCGGGGCCTCAGTTGTCATAATATAGAATGGCTCGAGGCAAATTTCCCGTTACTTTACTTGTTTCGCCGCAATACCAGAGGAGGTGCTGGCGCAGGAAGATACCGCGGCGGCACCGGCGGCGAATCAGCTCTCACCGTGCACGATGCGCCTGAAGGTAAGATTAAAGGCGTAGCGTTGGGCGTGGCGGGCCTCAGAAATTCCGGCCAAGGAATGTTCGGTGGGTATCCCGGCGCGCCGAGCTTGCTAATGCTCAGGGAAGGAACCCGGGTGGCTGAAATGATCGCTGAAGAAAACTTGCCGGACACGCTTGAAGATGTGGGTGGGACCGCTCGGCTATTACCCTATTGCGAGTTCGACGTAGGTAAGAACGATGTGCTTTACATGCGTATGTCGAGCGGAGGCGGCTATGGCGATCCTTTAGAACGCGAGCCTCAGCGGGTGCAGAACGATGTTGAGAATGGCATTGTCTCGCAAGATGAAGCCAAGGAAATTTACGGGATTGTGCTCAGGGGCGAAGATCTCGTGGCAGACCTGGCAGAAACCGAAAAACTACGCGCGAGTCTCCGGCAAGAGCGGATTGAGGAGCCGAGATGAATCACCCCCTAAGAGCCAACCTTGAGGTTGCGATATTGGACGACACGGAATGGATTCGTTGCAGCAAGTGCCATCGAAAACATTGCCGCGCGGAAGAGGACTGGCGGCAATTCTGTAAAGTCCGACTTCTGCCGCCGACAAAAGCTGGGGCACTGATGTCCGAGTTAAACGGACAGTATCTTCTACGACAGATCTACTGTCCGTCTTGTGCGGTGTTATTAGATACCGAATTTGTTGAGGAGAAATCGATTGATACAGGAACGCCCTAATCGGCCGAAACCGCAGACGCTTAAGCTTGACGCCAAGACGACTGCGATCGTCGTGCTTGACTTGAACCGTCGCTGCGAAAATCCAGAAGAAGTCTGTTCAAAGCTGATGCACCCGTTGGCTGAATTCCTTGTGCGCGCAAGGCAAGCTTCGGTGCCAATCCTTTACACAGTTTCCGCCGCTGGTAAGGGCACGCTGCTTGGCGAAGTCGCCGCGCCGCTCAAGCCGCAAGCAGCGGAACCCGTCCTCTATCCGGACGCCTTTGATAAGTTTATGGGCGGTGAGCTCAAGACCCAATTGGATACATGGAAGTGTCGGTCCCTCATTCTTGTCGGTTCGGCGACGAATTTCGCCGTGCTTTATACCGCGACGACAGCGGCCCGGGTTTTTCGTTATGAAGTGGTACTACCGCTTGACGGAGTCAATGCCAAGCGACAGTACGAACACGAGTACGCGATTCATCAGATGACGATATTGCCAGCAGGGGCGCATGAGCGGTTTCGGTTTACCAAACTGGGCATGATCGAATTTTGTGAGTAGACTGCCATCGCTGGATTCAGTTCGTTGAGCCGTTCTGATTTGCAGAGAGATGGGTCTAATAAATCGAATGATGGACAAGGATTGACGTCACAGGAATCCTATTCGGATTACAGAACAATGATTCGAGGTCTTAGTCTTATAGTTATTTGCGCTTTCCTCGTTACGGCTACCAGCGTATGTGTCTCAGCTCAACAACTTACTAAAATCCGCGTTGCCAACATAGGTGGTACTTCGGACCATATCCAAGTTGCCATCAACGGGGGCATCTACAAGAAATATGGTTTCGACGTCGAGAACATCCAGGTTGGAAGTTCCGCTACGGTAGTCCAGTCGCTGATTGCGGGTGAGGTAGATTTCGCCCATGTCGGTGCTGTCCCTGTGGTTGCGGCAGTTGCCAACGGTGTCGATCTGAAGATCATTGCCGTGTTTATGAATCGCTTTAACTACCTCATGGTCACTTTGCCGGAGCTAAAGAAACCGCAGGACTTGAAAGGAAAAACACTGGCTATCAGTCGCTTCGGTTCCGGCGACGAGTTCGCAAGCCGTGTCGCGCTGCGCCGTTGGGGCTTGGATCCTGACAAAGATGTGCGAATGTTGCAAGTGGGCTTGACCGTGGCGCGCATGGCGGCGCTCCAGGCACGGCATGTTCAGGCAAGTTTGCTTTCACCGCCGCAGATCATCGAGGTGCAACGCATGGGCTTGAACGTGATGGCCGATCTCACTGATCTCGACGTCGAGTACGCCCATTATACGCTTGCTACGCGGGGATCGTTAATAGCGGAGAACCGTCCGTTGGTGGAGCGGTTCATGAAAGCGTATGTCGAGGGGATCAAGTTTCATCGCAGCCATCCGGAGGTGGTAATTCCGTACCTGCGCAAATTTTCTCGCCAGAATGACGCCGAACTTAAGATCGTTTACGAAAACCTACGCAAGCGAATACGGGAAGAACCGGTGCCGACGCTAGGCGGCGTACAGACGATCATTAAAAGTCTCAAAGCCGATAAAGACAGAGAACTCGACCCGCGGCGGGTGATCGATACGAGCTTTTTTCCTGCTGCGGTTGTGAAATAGGCCATATGTTGTTTGGAATGGAACGCCGCTCGAATACAACATGTCGAGGGCGGGCGGCGAGCGATTGCTCCAAAACTCTGTTTGCACGCGGCTCAATACGGGAAGAGGTCTTGTCCGCATCAATGAGGTTTATTGGAGTGACGTTTGCTAAATGTTTAATCACGCCCGGTCTATATCTCGCCGCGGAAGCAATAACGTACATCGCCCCGTAAGGATCTGCCGATCGTCCTGGTTTGTGCCTTCAAGATCACAGACCACCCAATGTTCCGACGAATCTGCGGACTTCTCAGCGATCTTGGCGCTGAAGCGCATCATATCGCCTTCGAAGGTTGAATAGATGTGCCGGATATTGATTTTCTTAAGCCTGCCGCGCGGACCGATCCAGTCGGTCAACATGCGCATGAGCAGAGCCTGTCGATAGGCGCCGCTTGCAATAAACGTCCGTAGCCCGTTATGTTGCCGGACGTGGTCGCGATCGTAATGCAGATGCTGCCAGTTTTCTTGCAGTCCTGCCCAGCGCACGGTATCCACGATTGTTAGCGGACCGAAGTCGCGCGGTGGAATCAAGTCGCCAGCCGAGACATCTTCAAAATAGATGCGTTGTTGCATACCCCTTCCAGCTCAAGCCTGCTCACTACCTGAGGGCGCCGTCGGGCGAGTCAAGCGACCGAATACCTGGTCATTGTGCTCGCCGAGCTTCGGCGCCGGCGCCAACTGAGTTCCGAGGATGCTCGCAATCGCGCCGTGGGGAAAAAGAAGTTTTCCAAATTCCGGGTGATCCATCTCGGCTAAAAATCCACGGGTCATGAGTTGCGGATCGGCGACGAGATCAAGCGGGGTGGAAACCGGGGAGGCGGGAAAGTGGAGCCGCTGGGCCTGTTCGACCAATTCTGTTTTCGTAAAGCCTCTCGCCCATGCGTGCAGCCGCTCCATAATGAAGTCCCGCCTTTTATGCTGGTTTTCTTCTTCGGCCAAGGACGGATCAGAGCTCAGCTCGGGATCTTGTACCCAGTCAACGAATTTCGCCCAGCGGCCGGGCCGATGAATTTGGCTGATCACCCAGTGGCCGTCTTTGCACGGCAGCGCACCCGAGACTGCAGTGATCGCGCCTTTGCTGCCGCGCCGCTCAGTGATGGTACCGGAGAAGCTGTATTCGACCATTGCCTGCTCGACGAAGGATTCCAATGATTGGCGTACCGAAACCGTGGCGACTAAGCCGTGCCCCGAAGCATTTCGGACAAGCAATGCCGCGGCGGTGGCGACGGCCACATAGGTCGCTACCGCCATGGATGGAATATGGCCACCGAGCGTTACCGGCCCTTGACCCGGCTGGCCGGTGAGTGACATAAGGCCGGAGCGCGCCACCGCGCAAATCTCAGGCGCGTCGTCGATGATTTTCGTCAGGACGAGCTTGGGATTGGTTCTCAAGCAAACCGATTCGGCAAGGGGTAGGGGAAAATTCGCCATCAAAACATCGGCCTCAACAAGCAAGTCGAGCAAACGTTTTTGCCCTTCCGGAAGTTTAAGATCGACGGTGACGCTTTTTTTTCCGGCGTTCAAAAATTGATGAAACGCGCCGTGTTCGAGGTCCTGTTTATCCTTTAGAAATGGCGGTAGTGTTCTCAGCTCATCGCCCTCGGGCGGTTCGACGCGAATTACTTCGTGCCCCTGCTCGGCGAAGAGCCGGGCCGCGTAGGCTCCTGTGAGCGTGGTAAGGTCGATGACGCGGAGCATTTATTGGGGTGCCTGTGAGCCGCCGCTGGCAAACTTCTTATCGGGAAGGACCGCCAGTGTGTGATGTCGGCGAAACACAATCTGTTGCTGGGAATTCATTACTTGTTCTTCCTGACTGATGTAAATGCCCAGTCCCGCTTTCCCTTGACGCGCAACTATATCGACGATGATGCTCCGGGTGGCAAGTTGCTCACCCAGGTAAACAGGCTCGATCCACTCGGTCTCCGAGCCAGCATTGCGAACATTGGTATATCCAGTGGGTAGCGGGAGCTGTCGGCGTAAATCGGTCGGAT
This sequence comes from Chloroflexota bacterium, assembly GCA_050257635.1. GTDB lineage: Bacteria > Desulfobacterota > Binatia > UBA9968 > UBA9968 > DP-20. The sequence continues at coordinate 4,847 of JBLMXG010000232.1, read as the reverse complement.
CTGTTTTCGACCGCTCGGTGCCTTCTTTGAAGCTAAACGGTACCCAGCCAACCAGCGTCGGCGGGAGAATCCGGCCGCGATACCCCGCAGTGCGTGCAAAATCATCGTCGAGCCAGAGAGGATTGGCGTCCCCCGTGGCATCTACATAACGCCTCACGTCAGAGGCCGAAATGATTTCTAGTTGATGGAGCGGTGTTTCTCGGCCGATCCAGGCACGCAATTCCGGTGTAATGATAGTGTCCGCTTCGGAACCGATCATCGAAGCACCTCGAATTTTGTCAACTGTGCAATTTCCATTTCCGCGCAATTCAACCAACTGCGCAACACTTCGGCGCTGTGTTCGCCCAGGCTCGGCGCGCTCTGAGGCGGTGGAAGGTCGACGGTGGACAGAGAAAACGGCAGCTTTGTCGTCAGCATTGGTCCGACGCGCCGCTCGGTCATTGCGGCGAAAACTGTCGAAGCATCAGTGGAATCAACGACCTCATCGATGCGGCGCACGCGTTGAGCCCGAATCCCTCTCGCGCTTAGGCGCTGTTCAATGCGCTCGCTGGAGTCTTGTATCGTCCAAGCCGAAATTGCGTGATCGATTTCGTCGTGGTGCTGCCTGCGGCCGGCGACGGTTATCAAACGCGACTCTTTGCTCCACTGTTCCCGACCGATTAAATTGGCGAGAGCCTTCCATTGTTCGTCCGTTTCGACACAGAGAGCGCACCAGTTGTCTGTGCCGGCGCAGCGGTAAACCCCTTGCGGCGCGAATCTTTCGGATCGGTTGCCGCGCCGCTGTGGGTTTTTCCCATCGACGGCACTGCTCACCATTAACGAGCCGATCATTGCGGCGCTGCATTCGAACTGGCTTAGATCAATCAAACTTCCCTCGCCGCTGACAGTACGTTTATCGATGGCCTGTAAGATCGCAAAGCACGCGTGAAGCCCGCCAATATAGTCATTCCACGAGTTGGATATCGCGGTCGGCGGATCGCCCTCGGTCCCGGTCACCATCATTAGACCGCTGTATCCCTGTAGATTCATGTTCATGCTCGTCCAATCTCGGCGCGGACCGTTATGACCATAACCCGACATACTGACGTAGATCACGGCGGGATTCCTGACTTTAATTGTTTCGTATCCGAGCGTCAGCCTTTCCATGACGCCGGCACTGAAATTTTCAATCATCACGTCGGCGACAGCGGCCAGTTCTCTAGCAAGCTTTTGTCCGGCCGAGATTTTTAAATCAATGGCGATCGAGCGTTTGCTGCGATTGGTATTTAGATACGACGCGTGGCGTCCGTCGTCGCTGATAAATGTGGACTGCCAGGGATGATCGGGATGTTTGCTGCTTTCTACGCGCACGACGTCTGCGCCCAAATCGGCGAGCAGGCGAGTGCAAAAAGGGCCGGCGAGCACATGGGTAAAATCCAAGACTCGGATGCCCGCGAGAGGAGCGGAACACTTCGCTTCGGAGTCAGCGGTCATACCTAATGAATGTTGAGTTCTTTTTGCGCCTGGTGAAGCAGGTCACGGCTCGCGACCTGAGTCAGCGGGATGTCTTTTTTCGACGCGGAACGATCAAGCTCGTATTGAATCAAATCGTGCAAAGCTTGGTCACTCAATCCTCCGTCGACACTGTAGCAAGGCAGATAATTTTCAAACGCGGCACGCGTGGTCGCGCGATCCAGCTTTAACCATTTGGAAGCGATATCTACGGATTCCTCCTCGCGATGGCGAATGAATTGGAGCGCCCCGATGGTACCTTTGATGGTACGCTTGACTTGATCAGGCGATTGCTTGAGCTTCTTGTCAGTGACGACGATCGCATTTTGTGTGAGCGGCACATGATCCCGTGACCAGAGCAAAACTTTGTAACCTCGCTTGGCGCCGAAAATGTCGGCGGGAGACGAAACGAACGCTGCGTCGATCCTCCCGCTGTCGATAGCTGCAATTCGGGCCGTGTTGTCGCCCGCGGGCAAAAGATTCACGTCCTTGCCCGGCTCCATACCGGCCTTGTGAAACAAGGTTACGGAAGTCAAATAGAGCTGGCTGCCAAATGTGCTGATGCCGATCGTTTTACCACGTAGATCCGTGAGTCGTTGGACATTCGACTTGACGAGGAGCAAATAGCCGAGCTTGTCTTGAGTGGTCATGATCAACTTGATTGGTAATCCTTTGATCGCTCCGGCGGTGCCCGGCCCCGTACAGACCGCATAATCGAGATCCTCAGATAGGAGGGCGTTGGTTGCGATCGCACAGGGCACCAGTACATGCTCCGCTAGAAGCCCGTATTTTGCGTAAAATCCCTTTTTTTCAGCGATAATCGTTGGCAAGAATCCGAGCGACACCGCCGAAATGCCGATACGCACGCGCTCTTGCGCGTGGAGCGGGAACTGCGGCCATGACAGAACGCCAACGAGCAGCACGATAAACTTTGCTTTCTGATAGATCATCACTTGCCCAACTTTTCGAAGAAGCCCTCGTTTTCTAATTCTTTGATCAACGAGGCATCGAAGAAATCTCCCGCCTTCATGCCTTCGAGCTTCGGCGTCGTCGGCTTCAGATCTTCTATGCTCGCCTGGATTGCATCTTCACGTGGATAGGGAATGGCGGGAATCGCCTCCATAAACTGAACTCGGTAGGTAAAGTCCAGAAGTTTTGGATTATCGACCCGCATGTATTTGCGGAATACCTGATATGCGAGCGCGCGATTTTTTCTGCCCAACGCAATAGCCTCACTGTACGCCATGAAAAACGCCTTAAGCCTCGGGCGCAAGTCGCGCAAAATTTGCCGAGTGGTATTGATTTCGCTCCCGGGCGAAGGGACGCCAAAATCCTTGGGCTCCCCGAGAACAGAAATTTTCTGGCCTCCTAGCTCGGCGAATTGAAAAACCTTATCCGATTCGCCGATCGTCGCATCGATCTTGCCCTGTAGCATCAGTTGAATTCTCTTATCCGATTCGCTGACGCCGGTCGGGATCAGTGTGACGTCTTTGCCCAAAGTTAATCCCAATTTGGCGAGAATCCGGCGAAGCAAAAAATCCGTGCCGGCACCGATCCGACTGCTCCCGACGATTTTACCTTTAAGTTGGGCCGGCGTTTTGATCGAGGGTAGCGCAACGAGTTGATAGGGCAGGGCACCATTAGTCGAAACCGTCACGATCGGTGCGCCGCGGGCTACGGCGCTGACAACACCCGAACTCGAGTCCGTCGTCAGTTGGACATTGCCGGCCAGCAATGCCGTAAGGGAAACGCTACCGGCGGCGATACTCACGAGTTTTACGTCCAACCCATATTTTTCGTAAAGCCCGACTTCTTTAGCAATCCATAACGGCGCGCGATTGCCGGTGAACGAACTATAGGCGACGATGAGAGGCTCGAGTTTCTTTTCTTGAGCGTAGCTTTCGCAGGCGAAAGAAAACGCAAGCAAAGTGACGAACGTAAGGTACCTTCTGGCCATAAAGATTACGAGGCGACAAGCCGCCTGTGCGCTAGATAAGCTATTTAGATTGGCTAGTCAAATATCTTTTTTCAAGGCTCAATAGACGAACGTCAACTCAAATCAGTCTTCCTCAGTCGGAAACCATTGTTCGCAAGGCGCATGAACGGAGCATTGTAGGTGGCGTCAAAGCTGTAAGTAAGCCGATTTGGACTGCGCCCCAACCGTTCGATGGTAAAGCTTGAGCGGTTTCGACTGCGGAGCATGACGTTCGATGAGCGGGAAGATGCCGAGATTTTCGGCCTGGATCTCGCGCGGCCCTTGCTCGATACCAGCTACCGGGAGCTTGAGACCGCCCGAAACAAGGCGGAGAAAAAAACCGGTCAATCAAATCCGCAACTTTCGCCAGTGAACCATAGTCCGCTACCTCTACCACTCTTGCCCTCGTTGTAACGGCAACGTCGGTATCATCTTGCGTGAACCGATCGCCACGTGCATATCCTTTCGCTGTCATTATTACCACGGTCAGGCTTTATTTAGGGGGATCACCCCCCCAAGCGTCAACAATGTTTACTCCAGCAGTAAACTGTAGTTGCAATTTTCGAAACCGATAGATGGGAGTTCGGAGTAACTTCCGTTAATTAGGCACTCTTGCCGTTTTGGCATCACGTTTGCGGTTACAAGTAATCGAGCGACCATGGTCATTCGAGGAATTTTCCCTTGTGGTTCAAGGTTTGAGTAGGTGAATTCGTCAGCCACAATTAGCGATGACGTTGTCCTCGCGGCGGCTCGATGGTGAAGGCGTTTCGTGTGGACGCGATCGAAGTTCCAGGGCAATAGCGACATGACATTAACGATTTTAGAGGGGGTGCGACAATGAAAGCCCACTCGCTGATAGGTTGGTTTCTACTGGCATCCTTAACCACTACGACGGGATGCGCCTTTGTCGCGAGTCGAAGGGAGAATCCCGTCATTGAAGATCGCATCGGTATATGGTCAAGGGAGCCTCTCGGTACACTGGCAACCACGGCTGAGAGGAGAATTGTTCTGGTACGCCTCAATGACAGCAGTAGCACCGTCGGCAGAGTATGTGCCGAACCACCCCCTGACTCCTCCGAAAACATTGCCTCGCAACTTTCGACTGCTATTGAAGCGGCATTCAAACAGCCTTCCGCCAACGTTAATGCCGAAACAAGAGTAGCAGCGGCGCGAGGAATTGCTACTAGCGTTCAGAGTCTCTTTCAAAGAACCCAAGGATTACAACTTTACAGAGACGGAATGTACAACCTGTGTCAAGGATATATAAACGGCGTATTTGACACAGGTTGTACATTCCGTCTCTGTAAAGTTGTAATCCTTGGGTTCTTTGAAAGAGACTCTGAACGCTAGTAGCAATTCCTCGCGCCGCTGCTACTCTTGT
>JBLMXG010000231.1:0-48185 GCA_050257635.1 Chloroflexota bacterium | reverse complement strand
GAATCGCAGTCCCCAGTACTCGTCCTGGAAGCCGTCTCGGATAAAAGACTTCTGCCCATCTGGATCAACGTCGCCGAAGCGAAAGCGATCGCCCTCGAGCTCGAGCACGTCACCCTGCCGCGGCCGCTCACCCATGACTTGATCCGCAATATGCTCAAGGCGATGGGCGCAACCCTCCAGCGGGTGACCATCACTGAGCTGCGCCACAACACCTACTTCGCGCTGCTCACTCTGGTTGCCAAAGGACAAAAGCTGGAAATCGACAGCCGGCCGAGCGACGCTATCGCCATCGCTCTGCGGATGAAGGCGCCGATCTTTGCATCGAATCAGGTCCTCGCCCAAGCCAAGCCGCTGCCGGCGGCATCCTTGGGCATGGACGAAGCCCAAAATAAGCTCGGCATTCAGACGCAAAACTTGACCCCTGAGATAGCCAAGTTGCTCGACAGCCAGCAGCAAAAAGGAGTGCTGGTCGCCGACGTGAAGCTTGGCAGCGCCGCGATGAAAGCCGGATTGCAGCGCGGCGATATCATCACGAAGGTCGATGGGCAAGCGATTTCTTCCGCTACAAACCTCGAAGCTGCACTCCAAACCGCAAAATCGTCCAGAAAAATCACCCTCGAAGTCATAAAAAAAGGCAAGCCGACCACGATCGTGATCGACTTGCCTCCGAGTTGAAAGCTCTCTTAAAAACTCTACTTCTTGCCGTTGGTGCCGAACAGCTCCGCGCCCCACTTCTTCGCAGTGGCGTCAAGAACCTCCCGCGGCGATTCGGCTACGGGCGGAAAATCTTTCATCCACTCATAGGGCCGCGTTGCGTCGATGATCGCGCGCGAGTTGAAGCCCTTCTTGGTCGGATGGATCACCGGGTCGAGCGGACCGCTCCAGCAGCGGCGTAGAATATCAATGTCCTGCTCCGGTTCGCAGCGGCTTGACATGGCCCAAATCACGTCGTCGGTGTTCGACGGATCGATATCGTCATCGACCACTACAACGAAACGGCCGAGATAGGCGCCAGCGTGGCACTGTGAGGCGATCACGGCAGCCTGCTTGGCATGGCCCGGGTAGCGCTGTTTGATCGAAACCACCATCATCAGACGGCTGCCGCCAGAAACCGTGAGCCATACACCTTTTACATCCGGCACGCCGGCCTTTTCCATCTCGTCCCAAATCAATGCCGAACGGAGATAGGAACGGTACCAGCCCAACTCCGCGGGCGGCCGGCCCGGAGGCGAACCGAGAATAATCGGTTCGTTGCGGTGATAAAGCCGCTTCACTTCGACCCAGGGCTCGGCGCGCTCGGCGCTGGCGTAATAGCCCGTCCACTCGCCGAAAGGGCCTTCCGTCGTCGGCGCTTCGAAGTGAACATCGCCTTCGATGACGATCTCAGCGTTGGCCGGAATCGGCAGGCCGGAATATTCGCCTTCGATCATTTCAAACGGCTCACCGCGCAGACCACCGATAAATTCATACTCCGGCACGCCATAGGGAACCTCGATGCTACCGGCCAGGAAGGTCAGAGGGTCGTGCCCGAAGGACATCGCCATCTTAAACGGCTTGCCGCTGGCCTGGTATTTCTCCCGCTGAATCCGGCCGTGCTTGCCCGGCGAGATGTAGAAGCCGACTTTGTTCTTGTCGTGAATCATGACCCGGTAGGTGCCGTAGTTGACCCAGCCTTCGTCCGGGTCGCGGGTAATGTCGACGCTGCCCGTTCCGATATAACGTCCGCCATCCTTGTCATGCCACTTCGGGGTCGGGAACTTGAACATATCGATTTCGCCTTCTTTGTAGACGTTATCGAAGAGCGGGCTCTTTTTTACGAACTTCGGCGGAATCGGCTTGATGTTCTTATAGTTGTCTTTCCAAATCTTGACGAAATCCATCTTGGTTTCGCCGGCGGGGAGGCCGAGAGTCAGCGCCAAGCGTTTGCGCGATGAAAGCGAATTGGACAATACCCGATAGCCTTTGGGATAGCCTTTGATGTCTTCAAACAATACCGCCGGGCCGTCTTCCTTATGCGCGGCGATTTCAGTGATCGCGCCGATTTCCAGGTTCCAGTCGCAACCTTTCAGTGTCTTGAGCTCGCCCATCTCCTCGGCGATTTGGATCCAATCTCGTAGATCCTGATATTCCATAGTGGCCTCCTGATTGATTTGGAAACGAAGTAAAAAGCTGGTTTGAGGTAGTGTTTATCGTGCTCTCGACCTTAGCGAATTATCCCCTCAGGGTCAAGCTATGGAGTGTCTTCATGGCTCTGATTTTGAATTGAAAACAGCGAGTTATCATGTTACCCAAAGGGCTGTGCCGGATAAGCTAAAAAATTTAGCCGAACTCACGGCCATCGCCGCCCAGGCGCGAAAAGACGGCAAGGTGGTTGTTTTTACCAACGGTTGTTTTGATCTGTTGCACCGTGGCCATGTGCATATTTTGCGGCAAGCCAAAGCCGGCGGCGATATTTTGATCGTCGGGATCAACAGCGATCGCTCTGTGCGCTCGATCAAGGGTCCGCACCGCCCCATTTTACCGCAGACCGATCGGATCGAGTTGATTGCCGCTATGGAGATGGTAGACTACGTGATCGTTTACGACGAACCCGATCCCTACAAATTGATCGCTGCGATCAAGCCCAACTTGTTGGCGAAAGGCGGAGACTGGAGCGCGGACAAGGTCATCGGCGCCGACATTGTCGAACGGGAAGGCGGCCGGGTCGCCGTCATTCCCTACTTGCCGGGCAATTCAACGACGGAAATTATCGAAAGGATACAAAATTTAAATGGCTAGGATATGCGCAATTTGCGGTAAGGGCCGCTCGATCGGCTACAACGTCAGCCACGCCAATAATAAAACCAAGCGCTCTTGGAAACCCAATTTGCAGCGCGTGAAAGGCAACTTTGAGGGTCAGGTGAAACGCGCGTTGGTTTGCACCGACTGCATCCACTCCGGCCGCGTGCAAAAAGTCGCTTAGGCGGTCGCCTTCGTCCGAGTCAGTGCAACTCTTCCTTCTGAACCTGGTCTAATTCAATCTTGCCGCCGGTTTTTCCACGGGCGCGTACCGCTTTGTAGACACCGTTGACCTTGGCGATGTTCTGCAACACGCGGTCGAGGTGCTCGGAATTTTTTATCATCACCTCGAAGGTGTTGATCGCTCTCTGGCTCGAGAAAGTCCGCACCTGGGCGCGCGCAATGTTAGCCTCGGCGCTAGTGATCGCCGAGCTGATCGAGGCCAGCAGGCCCGGCTGGTCAACGCAAGTCACTTCGATCTTCACCGGCCGCGGCTCCTGGTCGGCATCCTCCCAGCTCACGTCGATTTTTCGATGCGGGTCGCTCTCCAGAACCGTCGGACAGCCGACGGTATGGATCGTCACGCCTCGCCCGCGCGTGATAAAACCGACGATATGCTCGCCGGGTAGCGGATGGCAGCAAAGCGCGAAGCGAACCAGCACATCGTCTACGCCTTTGACGCGTATCCCCAAACCGCGCTTCTGTTTGGAGACCAGACGAAACAGCGATTCGAGGGCGCCGTCCACTTTCTTTAACCCGGCGTCGAGCTTTTCCGGGGCGATCAACTTGGCGAGCACATGGCGGGTCGTGATTCGGCCGTAGCCGATCGCCGCCAGAAACGCTTCCTCGTCTTTCATGCCAAGCTCTTTGGTCACCCAGTCGATTTTGCCCTCGTCGCGCAACGCGGCATAGTCGAGCTGATGGCGGTGCAGATCGCCGTCGAGGATTTCCCGCCCGAGCAGCACGCTTCGTTCGCGCTGCTGGGCCTTCAGCCAACCGCGGATCTTCGTTTTTGCGCGCGGCGTTTTGACCCATTTCAGCCAGTCTCGGGTGGGGGACTGCTGCTGGGTGGTGATGATTTCAACCGTATCGCCGCTGCGCAAGATGTACTTCAGCGACACCAATTGGCCGTTCACCCGTGCACCCGAACAGTGGTGCCCGACTTCGGAGTGAATTCGATAAGCGAAATCGATGACCGTAGAACCCTTGGGAAAGTTCAAGAGGTCCCCTTTGGGCGTGAACACGTACATGGAGGTGGAAAACAGGTCGTCCTTCAGGCTGTGCAGAAACTCCTGCGGGTCTTGCATGTTTTCCTGCCATTCGAGCATTTGTCGAAGCCAGGCAAATCTTTGCATATCGCTGACCTGAAACGCTTCGCCCTCCTTGTAGCGCCAGTGCGCCGCGATCCCCTCTTCCGCGACGCGGTGCATCTCGTGGGTGCGAATCTGGATCTCGATGCGCTCGCCATAGGGGCCGATGACGCTGGTGTGCAGCGATTGATACATGTTGAGCTTGGGCAAGGCGATATAATCTTTGAACCGTCCAGGCACCGGGCGCCACTGAGAATGCACCACACCCAGCGCTTCATAGCATTCGCGCTGGGTGTCCACCAGAATTCGAAACGCCACCAGATCGTAGATTTGATCGTAGAGCAGATTCTGGCTCTCCATTTTTTGATAAATGCTGTAAAAATGTTTCGGCCGCCCGCTCACTTCAGCGTCGATGCCTTCGGCCTCGAGTTTTTTGGTGATGATCGAGATCATTTCGTCGATGTATTTTTCCCGGTCACTCTTTTTCTTGGCGACGTTGCGCTTGAGCTGGTAGTAAATTTCCGGATTCAGGTATTTGAGCGCCAGGTCTTCCAGCTCGCTTTTGATCCAGGCGATGCCGAGCCGATGGGATAACGGCGCGTAGATGTCGAGAGTTTCTTGGGCCGTGAGGATACGCTTCTGCGGCGGCAAATGATCCAGGGTGCGCATATTGTGAACCCGGTCAGCAAGCTTGATCAGGATCACGCGCACGTCCTTGCCCATCGCGAGAAGCATTTTGCGGAAATTTTCCGCCTGCTTCTCTTCCCGGCTGCTGAAGTTGGCCCGGCCCAGTTTGGTGACGCCGTCGACAAGAGCGCCGATCTCGCGGCCGAATAAGCTCTTGATCTCGTCGAGGCTCGTGAGGGTATCTTCGACCGTGTCGTGCAACAGACCGCCGACGATGCTCGGCACGTCGAGCTTGAGATCAGCAATGATGTTGGCCACCGCCATGGGGTGGATCAAATAAGGCTCGCCGGAAAGCCGCTTTTGGCCCTGGTGGACCTTGGCGGAGAAATCGTAAGCCTTGCGGATCAGCTCTACATTAGCGGTGGGATAGTAGGACCTCACCTTGTCGAGCAGATCGCTAATTTTTGCTTCTTTGGTCATTCGATTTCCGAGCACCGCCGCGGCGCAAAGGCGCGATCAACCATCCGCTGACCCGGGAAATCTTCGCCCGCTCGGCCTCAACAATGGCGCTCAACGCACAAACTGCCGCCTTAACTTCCCGGTTCACCACGAAGTAATCATAATGGATTATCTCGCCGATTTCACCTCGGGCATTGGCCAGCCGGCGGCGGATGATTTTCTTGTCGTCGGTGCCTCGCGCCGCCAGGCGGCGCTCCAATTCGCGCAATGACGGCGGCAAGAGAAAAATAGAAACCGCTTTCGGAAAGTGTTTCTTGATTTGGCGCGCGCCCTGAACGTCGATGTCGAGGAGAATATCCCGTCCGGCGCGCACGCAGCGATCGAGCGGCTTTTTCGGCGTGCCGTAAAAATAGTCATGAACCTTGGCCCATTCGGCAAATGCGCCCTTCCGCTTGAACTTCTCGAACTGTCGATCGCTGACAAAACGATAGTCTCGACCATCCATCTCACCGGGACGCCTTCCGCGCGTCGTATAAGACACCGAAAGCTCGATCTCGGGGTAAATTTCGCGCAGGCCGTTGTAGAGCGTGGTTTTGCCCGCGCCGGAGGGCGCCGATAATATAAAAATAATTCCCAGCCGCTCAGCTGGCGCACGCGATCGGCGCTTCATTCGATGTTTTGCGCCTGCTCGCGAATTTTTTCGACCCGCTCTTTCCCCTGCAGGACCAACTGTACAACCGGCAACTGCGGCACTTTCGAGCTGATCGTATTGAGCTCGCGGTTGACTTCCTGAAGCATAAAATCGATTTTTTTCCCCACCGGCTCGCGCTCGCGAATCACCCTCGCCAAGGCCGCCACATGAGTCTTAAGCCGGACGATTTCTTCGTTGACATCGCCCTTCAATGTCACATTGGCCAGGTCGTTCTCTCCGCCAGACCCGTTGACCGCCTCCGAAGTCGCGCCCTTCTGCAATCGCAACGGAGTCTCCGCAGTGCGCTGCTCCAGGAAACCGGCGATCTGTGTCAGGCGGCGGATTTGCGACTCCATGTCCGCCCTGAGCTGGCCGCCTTCCCGCTCCCGGGAGCGTTCCAATTTGTTTAAAGCGCCGTCGAGCGCTTTCATCACCGCCAAGCGTTCCCCTGCAGGGTCGGACTCCGGTTCCCGCACATGGAGCAAGTCCGGTATATTGGAAAGCAGCGATACACCCACTTCGCCGCCTAGACGATATTTTTTTTGCAGACGCCTCATACCGGCTATATATTGCCCCACCAGTTCTTCGTCCATTTCCAACTTTCGCGCCTGGGCTTTGGCCGCATAGCGATTGACAAACAGATCGACGCGACCGCGGAAAATCTTGCCCCGCAGGATTTTACGAATTTCCTCCTCGAGGGCGAGGTATTCTCTCGGCACGCGGAGCTGCAGGTCCAAGTGCCGGTGATTGAGGCTGCGGATCTGCACCGTCACTTTGGTGCCGCGCACGCTATGGGCTCCCTCGCCGTAACCGGTCATGCTCTTCATGTCTTATCCTCGATAATCCGCCGCAACTTTTCAATCGGAACCGCCACCGTGCCCACCTCGTCGCCGACAAATCCGGCGGCGAGATTGGCAAGCACCGCCGCCTCTTCGTAGGCCGCGCCGCCGGCCAAAGATAGCGCGCACACCGCGACCACCGTATCGCCCGCTCCGGTAACATCGAAGACATCCCGCGGCGCGGTGGGAAAATGCTTGACCGGCAGACGGGGACGAAACAAACTCATCCCCTCCGCGCCGCGCGTGATTAGCACCGCTTGGGCGCGCCACTTGCGCAGCAATTTATTCCCGGCCATGCGCAGCGTCGTCTCGTCCGTAATTGGGATGCCGGCGGCTTCGCTAGCCTCGGTTTTATTGGGCGTGACTAGCGTAGGCAACCGATAACTCCCGTAATTTTCTTTTTTCGGATCGACGACGCAAATGATTTTTCTCTTGCCGACGATAGCCGCTACAGTGTCGAGCAACTCATCGTGAACCGCGCCCTTGCCGTAATCGGAAATCACGATCGCATCGACCCGCGCCGCCTTGGCGGCGATGAATTCGCGCATTTTTTTCAACGTAGCGGGAGCGATGGGTTGGCGGTTTTCGCGGTCCAACCGGACTATTTGCTGGTGATGTGGACTGGCGATGACGCGGCTCTTTTGAATCGTCTGAAAAGCGCCGTCGATGAACACGCCGGCAGTGGAAGCCCCGACCTTTTTGAGCGCGGCGAGGATGCGGCCGCCGGCGTCGTCCCTGCCGACGATGCCGCAGGCGGTCACTCGTCCGCCCAGCGAACGGACGTTATGAATCACATTCGCCGCGCCGCCCAGACTCGTTTTCTCGTCGATGACGCGAAGAACTGGCACCGGCGCCTCCGGCGAGAGGCGCTCAACTTCGCCCCAGATGAAACGATCGAGCATCAGATCGCCGATCACGAGCAAATGGCGGCCAGCAAATTCATCGAGGATGGCCGAGAGCCGATTCATCGCCACAAAGCCTCTGTAAAGTTACGCCGGCGCATTTAATAGCTCAAAGTAGTAAGACTCGTTCTGCCGCGCCATGTTGTCCAAGGAAAAATGCTGCCGTACACGCTCGCGCCCTTGCAGCCCCATTGTCTCTGCTAGCCCCGGCGAGCCCACCAGTTTGGCGATCGCCGAGGCGAGCGCGCCGGCATCGCGGGGCGGGACGAGCAAACCGGTGAAGCCGTCGACCACCGACTCGGCGAGACCACCAACATTGAAAGCGATCACCGGCTTCGCCGCGGCCATCGCTTCGAGGGCGGCGACTCCCAACCCTTCGAACAGGGATGGCATCGCCACGAGATCGATATCGGCGAGAAACGCCGCCGGGTCGTCGATAAAACCCACAAAGCTCACCTCATCGCGCAACCCGGCGCGTGCCGCTTCCGCTTCAAGCGCGGAGCGCAACGGTCCAGCGCCGGCGATTCGGTAGCGAATTTTGAACCCGTCGGCTTTCAGACGCGCCGCCGCTTCGATCAAATAGCGATGGCCCTTGCGCTCCTCCAGACCGCCCAAGCAGCCGACCACGGGAGCGCTCTCGCCGCGTTCCTCCGGCGCGCGCTTCGCCTCGAACCGTCGCGGTTCGATACCGCTCGGGATGCAGCGAATTTTTTTGCGCTCCACGCCGGCGTCGGCGAGAAGATCGGCAATCGTTCGTGAGATCGCTACCACCCCGTCGACGCGCCGATTATACAAACGATCGGTGAGCCAGCCATGCTTCTCGGGATAGTCCATTCGCCGTGTCACCACATACTTGGGTCGCCCCACGCCGCGCGGCAGCCATAATGCCAGCGCATGGGCCCGCTTGGTATGAAAATGCACGATGTCGTAAGCCATCGCGCCGATCAAACGGCGCAGCGCCAGAACACAGCGCAGATCGATATCGTTACGCATGACCAACGGGCGGATTCGAACATCGAGTTTTTGGCAGCGGTTATAGAGCAAACCGCTCGGGTGGGTTAAAAGATCGTTGCGATGCCCCTTGGCCGAAAGATAAGCCAGGAGACCCAGAACCTGCGCCTCCCCACCACCCCAATTTTTTTCAGGATCGATGTGTAAGATCTTAAGAAGGCGGCTATTACCGCTTCCGCCCAAGTTTCTTTTTCTCCTCTAGTTCAAGCTCCCAGAGCTTAGCATACTTGAGAAAAACATAAACCGCGGCGCTGAGCGCGACGTAAAAACCGGCGAACCCCTCGAGAAAGCCGCCTTTGATGACATAAGATCGCAAAAACCGCGCTGCCGGTCGTAAGAGCGCATCGCTCAAGCGCCACCGGCCGCCCTCTTTTTTGATCTCCCGCGAGGAGATCGAAGTAAAGCGGTTGATGCGCTGAAAGTGATCTTCGATGTTGCGGTAGGAAAAATGGTGCAGCGGATTGCGTAAGCGGCGCACCGCGCCGTCGACGATGATCTTTTCGTGAGGGTCCGAGCCGCCCCAGGTAGCCCGATCGCGGCGGAACAGCCGCACGTCATAGTCGGGATACCAGCCGCCGTGCCGCCACCAGCGGCCGAGATAATAGACCAGGCGCGGCACGGCATAGCCGGCGCAGGCGTCGTTTTGCCGCGTCAAGGCGACGACGATTTCCCGCTCAAGCTCGGCGGTTACACGCTCGTCGGAATCGACCAGCAATACCCAATCTTTGGTCGCCAGAGAATGGGCGTAGGCTTTCTGGTCGCGATAGCCCGCCCAGGTGCGTTGAAAAAATCGGTCGGTGTAGCGCCGGCAAATTTCCGGAGTTCGATCCGTGCTGAAGGAATCGACAACGACGATCTCGTCGCACCAACGCAAACTCTTCAGGCAATCTTCGATGCGCTCCTCTTCGTTGAAGCAGACTAGGATAGCGGAAACCGTGGGGCGGGAGGAGCTGGTTTTATTTTCGCCGTCCATGGTCGTGGATGCCGGTCACCGCGATGGTCGGGCCAACATTCTGCAATGCGTTTGCCTTTTGCCGATCAGTTTTCCGCGCTTTTCTTGGCCTTTGCCACCAACATGGCCCGGTAGTGAAAGTAACGCCCTTTGGCGCGGTATTTTTTTCGCTCGTTGCCGAACAGTGAATACCAGCCGAAGGTAAAGATCGATCTCAAGTAATCGGGCACAATGCGCAGAACGCTTTGCTGCTTGTAGGCGAGCCGGCTTCTCCCCTGAAGCTCGTGACGCAAGCGAAAAAACTCCTCGGTGAGACGGGAGCGGTCCATTTCGTTGTACACCACCGCTCGGGGCTCGTAGCCGATATTATAGCCGGCTTGAAGCGCCCGCTTGGCGAACTCCACATCTTCCGAGATTCCCGACTGTCCGGGTCCGAGCTTTTCATTGAAGAGCCCGACCCGCTCGAACACGCTGCGGCGGATCGCCATGTTCCCGCCTGTAAGAGTTCTCAATCTTCTCCCTGGTGCGAAGCGGTATTCGATGAAGTCGATGGTTCGATAACGCTGCAGTTCTTTTTGAATCGCTGGATCGTTGCGGTCTTCTTCGCGCATCCGGATCGCCCCTTGCATAATCTCGTCGGAAAATTCCTGAAAAAAACCTGCCACGGCGCGCAGCCAACTGGGCGTCACCTCGACATCGTCGTCGAGAAAAATTAGCAAAGAGCCGGTGGCCAGAGGAATGGCGCGATTTTGCGCCCGGCATTTGCCGGGCCGAGGCTCGCGCACGTGACGGCAGGGATGGGCTAGGCGCGCAGCAAATTTCCCGACCAAAGCCTCGACGAGTTTGGCTTTACTTTCATCCGGCGCGTTGTTGGCGACTATGATCTCGGGACGAAGCTCGTCGTAGCCTTCCAGTTGCGACAAGCTGGTGAGCAGCCGTTCGATCTGATCCAGCCGGCCGACCGTGGCGATGATGATGCTGATCGACTCGCTCATGGAATTTTAGAAGCCGCGCAGGTGACGAAACAGACGCTCCGGCAAACCCCGCATATAACCCAACGTATCGCCGATCGCCTCGTGCCTGCCGAAGCGCGGCTGCCAGCCGAGTTCACTGATCGCCTTGGTCGCGTCAGGAAACTTATTGTTGGCTTCTTCGTAGTGCCGCCCGTAGATCGACTTCGGATCGACGAAAACGATCTTGCTCTTCGTTTGGCTGATCGCCCGCACCTCTTCGGCCAGCTCCAGGATGGAGCAACGGTTGGCGGGGTTGCCAAGATTGTAGACGCCGCCTTTAACACCGTTGCGCATGGCATGGACGATGCCGTTAACCATGTCTTTGACATGGGTAAAGGCGCGGATTTGCTGCCCGTCGCCAAATACCGTGATATCTACTCCGGATAACGCTTGGCCGATAAAGCGGGGCAAAACAAAACCGCCGCGGCCCGATTGGCGCGGGCCGGTGACGTTAAACGGCCTGACGATGCGAGCGTCCAGGTTTTGCGTGTCGGCGAGATTGAGCAGCGAGGTCTCTGCCGCAAGTTTTCCCACCGCGTACTCGAGCCGCGCCGACGAGCTCGCCGGAACAATTTTTGACATCGACTCCGAACAATAGCCCGCCTGGCCGCCACCGTAAACTTCACTGGTTGAAACATCTACCAGCTTGGCACCGCTGCGCTGCGCCAAGCCGGCTATCGAAACGCTGTCGTTGACGATGGACGCTGCAATCCGGCCGGCGTGGGGCAGCACACCGGCCGGACCGACTACCGAAGCCAGATGATAAATTTCATCCCAATTATGCTCAGCGTCGTCGCGGCAAAAAGAATCGATGTCGTTGATCGAATAGGTGGAGCGCCCTGCCGGGTCGATTTCACGCAAGAGATCCTCCAGCGGCAACGGGCTTGTGCTAAGATTATCGACGACATGCACCTGATTGTTTGAATCTGACAACAACAGTTCGATCAAGTGACCGCCCAAAAAACCAAATCCACCCGTAACCAGTATACTTCTCAAACCTGCGCTCCTTAAGCTAAAACCGCATTCCGTCGTTGAACCCGGCGCTTACCCGCCGCCGCGACCAAAGGCCTCGACCATGGGGATCCTATGACCACAGAAATTGGTAAGCGCGGTACTTTGCCGACAAAGGCTGATAGAGGAGCGCTTTCTGCAGCGCGGCCCTGGCGCCTTCGTGATCGCCGTTTTTGCGCCGTCCTTTGGCTAAACGGTAATAGCGATAAGCGATGCGATGGGTAATCCGCCCATGCCCTAAGAGCTCGTGCGCGCGAGGATACTCGGCTAATAGCTTCTCAATGACGCGTAAATTTTCGAGTAATCGTAGTTCATGATTGCGCCCGATGTTGCCTTCATGTTTGCGGTAGTAAAACACAACCTCGTCCAAATAAGCAACCGGATAATGCGCGAATATGCGAAACGCCAGATCGAGATCCATGGCGATGCGCAAGCTCTCATCGTGACCGCCCACAGTGTCATAGCAGCTTTTCGAAATCAGCGCCGCTTGCAGGCGGACGATGCTCTTATCGAAGAGATCGGACAACTGAAGACCCGCTCGGGCTAGACGCCTAGACTTGTTGAGTGGAATAATCGTCTCACGATCGTGATTTTTCCCGTCGACATAGCCGCCATTGGCGACCACCATGCCGATATTGGGATGGGCCGTCGCATAATTAAACAGAACTTCGAGATGGTTGGGCGCGCAAAGATCGTCGGAATCCTGGATCGAAATCCACGACGCCCGTGAATGGCTTACACCGAGATTGCGCGCGGCGGAAGGGCCGCGATTTTCCTGGCGGTAGTAACGCAACCGTTGCCCGTAACCGGTCACAACTTCCGTCGTGTTATCGGTCGAGCCATCATCAACGACGATCAGCTCAAAGTTTTTAAATCGCTGGTTAAAAATGCTTTCGATGGTCGCGTGCAGCAGGGTAGCGCGATTGTAGGTCGCGATGATCACCGATACGGACGGATGCTCGATCATGGAATGAAAAACTAAATCGTGTCGCGTCCAGCGGAGCGCTTCCGCTGGGAGAACTTACCTACCAAGTAGCCGCAACATTTCATCATTCGCCCCTCGGTCTTGTAAGCTTTTTGCGACAGACCCAAAAGACGGTAAATACCAAAGCGAAAACAGTTGGCAAGAAGGTTCGGAAAGACTTTGAAAAGGATCGGATCATGCCGGTAGAGGCTTCGACTGAATCCCTTACGGTACTGTACATCGCGATTGTAGGCTCGGCCGTAACGGCCCGGATTGAGCTCATGGTAAACAATCGCGTGGGGGGTATAGCCGATCTTGAATCCCGCTTCACGTACCCGTATGGAGAATTCAGTGTCTTCGCTGAAACCCGATGCTCCTGGTCCAAGCCGAATATCGAACCTGCCGACAGCTTGAAGAACCTTGCGCTGAAACGACATATTGGTTCCGGTCAAGCCCCGTATCTCCACGATTTCAGGGCCATAGTCGATGAGTGGAATATTGTACTCGCGCAGACGTCTCGGGTCGGCGTCCCTGCCCTCCGGGTCCTTCCCGGGCAGCACTTTTCCTTGAATCGCCGCAAAATCGCCTCGCTCGTGAGCGTCAATATGTTTTGCCAAACAGTGTGAGTCCACCGTAACGTCGTCGTCGACAATCATTAGAATTTCGCCACGAGCCGCGTCCAGGCCGCGATTTATTGCACGCGACTTGCCAGGTCGATTTTCCTCTAGGAGCATCAATCGATGACGCCGGGGCAGTTTCGTCTCGCCCGCTAAAAGCTCGTTCGTGCGATCGGTTGAGCCGTTGTTGACGACGATGACCTCGATTTCCGTTGCATCGGAGAGCTCGCTATTGTTGATGCTGTCGAGCAAAGCCTTGAGGCTATCCGCCCGATTTCGGGTTGGGATAATAACGCTCAACCGCTCGATCACAAACGCCTCATGGTTCCGAGGAAGTCTTATTAAGAGAAATGTTTGGAATCGCCCGAAATGTATGCGTTTACCGGAACCCGTTAAAATTGCGGCCCGAATTTTTCGGCTGGCTGTCCAAACTGACTAAGACCAAAGGCCTACCAACCAACCCGATTCGGGATAAAAACCCCAGGCGAAGATACTGAGCCAAGGAAAGACGCCAAATTCCCTTTACGATTTTCCATTTCATTGATAGCATTTCGGCCGTGTCGAGAAAACACTATTTAGAAAATTTCAACCGGTCATGATCCCGCTCGTCCCAAAGCTGCCGTCTAAAAAAATCAAAATCCGGCCGACGCCGCAAGGCGCTCGGTCAATTTCGACAACGCGTTGTTGAATGCAGCCGTCTAGCAGGCCGCCATGCCAAAAGTCAGCGTCATCATTCCCGCGTATAATTGCGAACGCTTTATCGGGGAAGCAATCGAAAGCGTGCTTCAGCAGACCTTCCGGGACTATGAGATCATCGTTGTGGACGATGGCTCCACCGATAAAACCAATGAAGTCGTGCAGCGGTATCGAGGCCGGCTTCAATACCTGAAGCAATCGAACAACGGGCAAGCGATGGCGCGAAATCTAGGCTTCCGCCATTCTTCCGGTGAGTATCTCGCTTTCCTCGACGCCGATGACATCTGGTATCCCAACATGCTCGAAACCGAAGTCGCGGCGCTGGCGGCAGATCCTAAATTCGGCCTGGTATACAGTGACCTCGATATCATCGACGAGAACGGCAGGATTATTGAAAAATCTTACTTGAGCAAAAGAGCAAAGCGCAAAAAACCGATCAAAACGTTTCTTGACTATCACTCCACCCCCTTTCCCTCAGCCTCGCTCAAGCGCCGAAGCATCTTCGAAAAGGCTGGCGCTTTCGACACATCTTTCTATCAAGGTGGGGAAGATGCGCTTTTATGGGCGAAAATGTATCGGCTGGCAGATTTCGGTTGGATTCCAGAAGCTCTTGCCCAACGGCGGATTCATCGCCAACAGGTCAGTCATGCGCGCCAGCGCCGCTTCGAAGCGGATAGCATGCTCTATAACAAGCTTTGGGAGTTGTTTTCCGATGACCCCGATGAACAGGCCAGGCTGCTGACGAGCTACGCGCGCATCTGGTCAAGAGAAGGCCAAAGGCTCGTCAAGGAGGGACAGCACGACGAAGGCCGGCGCTGCCTCTTCCGTTCGTTTCGTTTCTATCCGTTCTATTGGCGCAACTACATACGGATTGCCAAATCCTATCTGCATGTTTAGCTCGGTTTGGCTGCGCCGCGCAGTCGCGTTTTTTGGTGGCATTCTACGCCGGTACGATCACAGCAAGATCGTCGCGCTCGGCGCCAAGTCACCTGCTTGGCTTTAAGATAATTTGTACACCAGCAGCCGGTCCTTGCGCGTTCCGGTAAAAATTTTCTCCAATTTCAAGCCGTAGCGTGCAGGGTCGACGGCGAGGTCCGGAAAAAACTTTTGCAGGCCCTTGGCCTCCACAGCCAAATATTCCGGCGCCGATTTACGCAGCTTCGCTGATAATTCCGTCGGCTCAACGCCGACCAGCGAGACCGTTTTGGCGTCTGCATAAAAAGTAATTCGCCGATCGAGGACGGCAACCTTCAATGCGCCGTCGCGGTTCAACGTTTTCAGGTAGCGCCCCGCATCGCGGATGTAGGCTTTCTCCGCGGATACCGATCTCAAGGTTTTTGGCAGTGTCGCACCGAGGAATATCAAAGCCACGCTGACAACGATAGCGTGAGCTTTCGGCGGCGCATAGCGCGTCTGCAGCCAATCCCAAAGCCACAACATGCCGCAGGCGACCCAGGCCAGAGAAATGGGCACCGCCTGCAGCGCGTAGCGCCGCTTGACATAAATCAGCGCAAAACCAAACACGTAAAAGGCGACAAATCCGAGCAGAAGCGATTCTTGCTTGTCGCCCAATCGGTCACGAAACAGCAAGAATAGTCCGATCAGAAGGAACGGCACGTAGGAATAGTAAAGAGCCTCGAAGTATACTCCGATCGCCGGCAGGAGATCGGAAACGGCCTTCTCAAAGTACTGCACAGGATGCTGCCGCACATATTCGATAAACTCAAGGGAGCGGATGCCCCCCTCCGCCACAGACGCATCGTCGGCATCGAGCACACCGGACTCAGTCAGGTTGATTGCCAGAGTAATTCCCGCTTTCCGGCTCAGAGCGCCGAAATGGCCGGTGTCGATGCTCAAGTAGACGATAAACGGCAAAGCAAACAGAAAAAATCCCAAGCAGAGCGCGGCCGCAGAGCGCGCCACGGAGGTGAAGCTAAAATCTTTCCAGATGACCCAGCGCGCCAGAAGCATGAGCGGGATCAAGGCAACAAAGCCGATCGCCTCGGGGCGAACCACGAACGCGTAGCCGGCAACCAGCCCGCCGAGAAAGAAGCGCGTGAGACGGCGTTCCTCAATCGCTCTCAAAAACAGATAAATTGCGGCGGTCGAGAGGAATAGATATAGGCTTTCCGTGCGCACATGCACCGAATAACGCACGAGATAAGGACTGATCGCCGCCAGGAGCGCGGCGATCAGCGCCACCCTCTCACCGAAGACCTTGCGCAACAAGCCGTAAAGCGGCAGCAAGAGTAACACGCCGAACACGAATGACAGGAATTGCCCGGTCAATTCCCAATCGCGGATCAGCGGGTAGACTGCGGCTATCAGTAACGGATATCCGGGCGGATAAACGGACGCGAGGCCGGATTTAACATCACCGCTGAGAAAATCTTGGGCCGAGCGCAAATAATACACGCCGTCCGAATTGATGCAGTAGTACCGCATCAAAACAAACAGCCGAACGACAACGGCTGCGAACAAAGCGCACAGGAACAGCCGAGAGACATGCTCGTGCCTGGGCATTAACTTCTCCATCGATTTACTTCGTCAACAGGCTGCACGCGCATCTTGTTGGCCTTTGACACGATCGATACGCCGGGCCCGGCGCAACACACGCCCAATCCACCTTCGTTTGCACCCGCGGTCTAGGAACGAGGCTTCCAGGTATGCCTTGAGAAAAAACAATTGTTGAGGCCTCGAAAGGTATCCGCCCAAAGTGCGATATAGCTGGACCAAATTTTTGACCCGCCGCCTCTCCCCTATTCGGTGGCATTGCCGAACGCCTTCCAGATCGAGGAGAAACAGGGCGCAATCGGTGTGACCATTGCGGCCGACGGCCAAAATATTGGCATCCTTGAGATCGTTATGATAAATCCGCGCCGCGTGCAGTGATTGAAACAGCCCGGCGAGCCGCTCAATAAAACGACGCCGGCAGCGAAACCCTTCGGGCCCGCTCCTGCTCCGAAGGTGCTCCATCCAGTAAGCATCGGCGGTTTTTCCGCCAGCAATTTCGTCCGAAATAAAAAAACTGTGGAGCAGGACAGCGTATTTGCGTTTTTCGAGCGCCGCCACCGGCCTGGCCGATGCGATACCCCCGCGCGCAAGGATCCCGGCGCCTCGGAGCGATCGGAGCGCGCCCGACCGAAAGAGCGGCGACAACACCTTGAAGCGCAGTGAGAAAGAATTGTACCGCTTGACGTACAGGATTCGTTCACGCCCGGCGATGCTCAATCCGAGCCGCGCCACTTTGATCTTTTTCTGATCCTTGACGATTTGGCAGGTCGGTAATGCGAACAAGCCGTCGGCCTCGGCAAGCGCATCGAGAAAAACGGGATCGACAAACTCGCGGTCGACCCACAGGGTAACCCCGCTTTGTCTATGCCGGACAAAACTAGGAGGCAGCACCACGCGCCACTCGAGAATTTTGACGAAGCAGGGCATCGAGCTTGAGGAAATGATATTCCCAGGAATACTCTTCGCCGAGCTCGCGCGCGGCTTCGCGACAAGCGGGCTCTGGTGATTTTTCCAAAAGCATAAGCAACTTCTTTTCCAGCTCCGCGGCATCGTCAGGCCGTTCGATCACACCGAGGGCCAGCGGTCCGCGAAGCACTTCCGCCGCCCCGACCTCGCGGCTCACCAGCACGGGCAATCCTGACGCCAGCGCTTCCAGCACGACGTTGCCAAAGGCCTCTTGGAGCGCCGGCAGCGCCAGTAGATCCGCGGCGGCATAATAATTCTCGATACGTTCCTGACGTCCGGCAAAGATAATTTTGCCAGGCGCGATGGCTTCGCCCTCCGCTTGGTAGCGGCCGAGTCGGGCGTCCGTTCCGACCACCAGAAGAAAAACCCGCTCCAACGCCGGCGATTTCCATAGGGCGAGCAACCGATCGAGGCCTTTGCGCCGAAAACCGCTGCCGGCAAATAACACCAGCGGTGCATCGAGTGGAATCTTCCAGAGATTTCGAACAGCATCGCGCGCTTCGGCGCGGCGGGCAGGATGGAAACGGCGACTGTCGACGCCATTATGGAGGACATGGATTTTATCGGGTGCTACCCCGTAATGCGCGATGATATCCCGTTTCACCGCCGCCGAGACCGCGATGATCGCGCGACACCCCGTCTCACTGAACTGCCGTTTTTCCAAGGCCAGTAAGCTGCGGTGATAGACGCTCACTCGCTGCCAAAGACGGCGTGGCCATCCGCCTTCGCTGCCTAGCCGTTCGAGAAAACCGCGATGGGTGCCGCCGCCGCTGCGGAGGACATCCTGGTGCAATAGTCGGCCAAAACTTACCACCAGATCGCAAGGAGCGGCTTTGCCGATCGCTCGCGGCGCGAACCAGGCAAAACTCCAAAGCCTCAGGGTTCTGCCCAACGGCAAGACCGGAACCTTGTGAATTGTGACGCCTTGGGGTGGCTCAATGCCAAACTCGCTGCAGAAGAGTTGAACCTCGTGGCCCAAATCCCGCAACCCCACAGCCGTTTGAATCAAATCCCTTTCGGTGCCGCCGCTAAGGTCGAGCCGTTTATGGACGAGCGCGATTCTCATACGGCGATACAAATTCGTGTGCGACTCAAGGCCAAGCGGCCGCTTCGGAATGCGGACAGGATCCCGTCCACCTTTGGAAAAGATTGCTGCCTATTGCCAAATGAAATATCCGAAAAATCTATTGCGATTGCTCCATTCCCCAAGGACGCAAGTCTCCCGACCAGCGCATGAGGCGGCGAAAATTTCCGTCCGCGTCCACTTGATCGCACTCTTTGCGCCGCTGCCGGGTTTTCTGTTCGAACCAGCGCGCTAATCGGTGTTCGGCATCCGTCAATTTGGACTCACCCAGGTAAGCCCGAAAAAAACGCATGCGGTCCTGGAGGGTGATTCCCGGCAGAGGCAGGCGATTCAATTGGATGAGATTGCGCTTCCACAGAGATTGCGGCAGCCAACGCGGATAACACCGGGTGCGGTCGTTATCCATAAAGAAAAAAATCATGCGGCCGTCGGCTTGTCGCTGGATAAAAATATTGGTCGCCACCAGGTCGCCGTGGACAAAACCGCTGTCATGTAAATGCCTAACCACGGTCGCCAGCTGCAGCAGGCCATCTCGTTTAATCCGTAACCGCTCTCTCGCCGAGCTGCTCTCAACTAAAACACGCAAAACAAACGGCGCGCCTTGAGCCGGGATCTTTCGGCTCAAGAGAAAGCCTCGCTGCAACTTGCCAAAGCGCCGCCGTTCGCCAGCCGCCACTGTCATGGGTACGTTGATTCCGGATTCGGACAACACCACTCCCTGGCGCCACGCCTGCAAAGCCTTGGATCGGCGAAACCAGTTCTTCCATGCCGCGCCACCCCTGCTTGAGTGAAAAATTTTGAGGAACAAATCGATTTCTTTTCCCCCCTTTGAAAACGGCAGGGCGAATGTTTGCGGGTGCTTCGCCCATGGCTGCTGTTCAACCAGCGCAAGCACACGCTTTTGCAACTCGCCGTCCCAGATGGTGGGATCGACCACGAGGCGCCAATCTACCGCCCGCAGCCATCGATAGTCATTCACGGCTGGCATGGGCGGCGGCTAGGACGCTTGGACCGCGGAGGGCAAGCTTGATCTTTGCGCTGATTTGCTCCGGCGTGATCGAGCGCAGGCAGATCCGGCCGATCGAACAGGTTCTGCGATTACAAGGAACACAGGGCGCTTGCCCTTGAAGCACCAAATGATCGAATCCGTAAGGCCCGGTGCGCTGTGGGCGGGTCGCCCCCCAGAGCGAGATCACCGGAGTGCGCACCGCCGCGGCGATATGCATGAGGCCGGTGTCCGGGCCGATGGCGAGTTTGGCCCGTTGAATCACCCCGATCGCCTCGCGCAGCGTCGTCTGCCCGACGAGGTTGGTTACTGAGGCGCCGAGAGCTTCCACTTCGCGGGCCAAGACTTCATCCTCTCGGGCTCCCAATAACACGGCATCAAGCCCGTGTTCACGGCGCAATCGCTCGGCGCATTGCGCCATCTGGGTGGGAAACCACAGTTTGCTCTGCCAACGGGTGCCGACAAAAAGCGCACCGAAGTTATGGCGAGTCTTGTTGAGGTGGCGCTCAACATTGGCCTGCTCTGCGGCGCTAAGATTGAAGTCCCACTCCAGCGGCGTGCGCGGAATGCCAAGGTAATCGATAAATTTTAAGTAGTGTTCGATCTTTGCGATTCTGTCACCGTACGGCGGGAGATGGCGGTTATTGAATAGCCAGTTGCCCTCCTTGCTGTCGCGCCGATGAAAGCCTATGCGCTCGCTTGCTCCAGACCATCGGCTGATAATCCCGCTCTTGAAATGCCTCTGCAAATCGAGCACCAGGTCAAAGCGTCCACCGCGGATGCGCGCTAAAAACGGTCGCCACGTTTTGTACCACTGGGCACGGTCGAATAACAGAATCTCGTCGATGGCGTCGTTTCCCTGCACTAAAGGAAATGCCGCCGGCTCCACGGCCCAGGCGATAAACGCCGTCGGAAATCCTTTGCGCAGCAAATTCGCCAGAGGTAAGGCTCGCGTCACATCGCCGATGGAGCCATGCAGCACGATTAGAATCCGTTTTGGGTGGAATTTAGCCGTCCGACCCTCCATGATAAAAATCGAGAAATTCCTCCCACAACTCAGCCGTCAAATAGCGCCGCTCGGGATCGAGCTTGAGCGCTGAACGAAGCAGTCGACGCAAGTTTTTATCGGCCAGTTCCGTGGGCAGTTTACCTAGAAAAAGTCGCGCTTTATCAAAATCGATCACATAGCCTTTCACACCGCCGTTCTCGGCGCCGACCAAAATATTTTTCAGGTTCAAATCGGCGTGATAAACCCCTTCGCGATGCATGGCGCGCACCGCATCGGCCGCGGCCTTGAGCACAGCCGCCAGGCCGGCGCGCTGAGCCCAATCGCCTTGCAAGGCCGCCCAGAGATCGCTGCCATCACGCAATTCCCGAGTCACTAGCCAACCGCGGTAAAACGGTCCGCAGAGCCGACGCACGCCGGCGGCGTATACTTCGACTGTGCGCAGCCCCCGGCGGCGCAGCTCCTCGGTAATCGCTAGCTCGCGGAACGGCCGCGGCGGCCAGGTAAAAAAACATTCTCCCGTAAAGCTGCGCAGCAGCCCGCCGTGGCGGTAGCTGCGAACGAGCGCGATTTCGCCGTTGTGCAGACGAATTGCCCGCAGCGCTCCGCGGCCTTGGTAGCGGCAAGGCTCTCTGTTCGCGAGATTTCCCGGGCAAAGCGGACCATCGATTTCTCCCGCCCGATCTTCGCGCACCACCCAATGATTACCCTGGCTATCGGTGAGCTTGGTAAATCCTTCGGGCACCGGGCCCCAAAACGTCTTTTCGGTCAGCATGTTTTCCAGCGGGCCGAAGCTGCGCCGACTTGCCGCAACTTCCCCGCGAATCCAGCGCGGTCAGAGGGTCATAAGCTCCGGTTGGAAACACGTCGGTATTTTATCACGGGCGTCCGGCGCGGGTGCGAGCAGTCTTGCCACCGCCCGCAAAACCGCGTCGGGATGAATTTCCCGGATACAGTCCTCGGTGCCCAGGGGGCAACGCCGGCCACCGTGGGAACCGCAGGGCCGGCAGAAAAGATCTTTTTGCACCACGATCGCGTTGTTTGTGTAGGGATAAAAGCCGAGTTCGGGCGTGGTGGCGCAAAATACCGCGACGGTAGGAACCCTGCGGGCGACCGCGATATGCATCGGCGCGCTGTCGTTGGTGATAAAGACTCGGCAGCGACCGATCGCCGCGGCGAGCTCGCGCAGTTCTATTCGCCCCACCAAGTTGATCGTTTCGTTGCAGCCGCGTCTTTGAATCTCCTCGACCACTGGGGCATCGTCGGCGCCGCCGAAGAGCAGAACTTTTGCATCGT
This sequence comes from Chloroflexota bacterium, assembly GCA_050257635.1. Classification (GTDB taxonomy): domain Bacteria; phylum Desulfobacterota; class Binatia; order UBA9968; family UBA9968; genus DP-20. The sequence goes on along the minus strand of JBLMXG010000231.1, from coordinate 26,443 downwards.
ACTCGCGGCGCAACAATCGGATCAACGCGGCAAATCCGTCCGTCGACCAGCGTTTTGTCGCCCACGCCGAACCGGGGCTGATGCCGACGATAAAATCGTTTTCACCAACCCCAAGCGCGCGCAACTTTTGATCCACCGAACCCTGCGTCGCCGCGCTCACGGGCAATTCGATAGCCCGCTGGCATTGTTCAGGCGCCAACCCGAAAACCCGCAACACCGAGAGGTTTCTTTCCACATCATGACGCGTGGAATCGCGCTCAGCCCGCTGCTGAAACAAAAACCAGCCGCGACTTTCGCGAAAACCGACGCGATGGGGGATCCCCGCGAGATATAGAACTAAGGCGCTGCGAAGGGATTTGTGCGGCGTCAACGCCAGAGAAAATTGCCTTTCTTTCAAGCGAGCGGCGGTGCGCCGCAGCCCGTACCAGCCGCGATCGGCATTTCTCTTGTCGTCGGTGATGATTTCGTCGATGGCCGGATGATCTGCCAACAACTCGCGGCTTAGCGGCAGACATAGGACGCTCAGTTTTTTCACCGGAAAGCGCCGCCGCACCTCGCTGATCAGTGGCAACGTTAACACCGTGTCGCCGAGAAAGCTCGTCTGCAGAATCAAAACGTTTTCCCAACTCACCGACGCCATGACTGCTTACAAGCGCACCGCCTCGTCGATCAACATCACCGGGATATCGTCCTTGATTGGATAGAGCAGACGGCAGGAGTCGCAGATCAGCCCGTCCTTGGTCTCATTAAGGTGAATATCTCCCTTGCACTTTGGACAGGCGAGGATGTCCAAGAGTTCGTTGCTAATGGCCATGATCATTCCTCCTCGGTTCGCGGCTCAAATCATTAGGCAAGAGGTCGGTTTATCGATTGGATGGCAACGGTGCTTGGTGCGGCCGTCATGGGTGCTGCTCAGGGCTGGAACGGCACGAAGCCGTCCCAGCCACGGCGGTAGTTCCGTTGCGATTGGATCGGATTGCGATTGACAAACGGTCGTTGATACATGGGATGGCGCAGGCTGCGGACTTCATGCTCGAGGGCGAATCGCGCCGTGTTGTCTTTCGGATCGACGATCTGCTTGAAACGGAATTGATGATTTCGCACCTCTTCGGAAATTAGACCGCGCTTTTTGAGTTCGCCGTAGGGGCCCGAAAAATTCGCTACGTAGATCGCAACATGATGGCCGTCATAGGCCACCAGCGGCTTGTCGGTCTCGCGAAACAGCAGGGATTGCGCGCGGCCGATTTTAACCCGGCCGAAATCGCCCAAGGCATCCCGTTCGACGGCCACCGGCGCGCGGAATACGGTTTCATAGAACCTCAAGATCGCCTCCACGGCGCCAGGGCGGACGAAAAATTCGACGTATGGAATTCCCAGGGCCATGTCGCCGAACGCGGCCTGGCCGGGATAGCAATAAAAACGGTTGCCCCATGGGCAGGTCACCGAAATATAATCGTCGCGCCGCTCAAAGGCGAAGCGGGTCGCTTTGAGTGGATCGGCCACAGATTGAAGACGTGTCTCGAGGGCATCGAGATCCGGCATGACCACGCCGATATGACCGTCGATAACCTGGGCCTGCCGCGTCGGCAGGTGGAACTGCTGCTCGCCGACGTTGACCCACATGTTATTCAAACCCACAGTCAGATAGGGATCGCGGGTGAACCCCATCCCAACCACATAAAACAGGATCGCCAGCGACTGATCAGGCACCTGCACGTTGATATGTTCGAGGGAAATGATATTGCCGACATCCTCATCGACGTATGCGCTCATCGAACACCTCGAGTTTGATTCGTCATCCAGAATATTAAAACCGCTGCCAACCCGCCGTCAATCAGCATCCATCGCCTAGACTGCAGATCCAGTTCCATTCTTCGCTCAAACCTTCGCGTAGATCCACTTTGGGCGAGTAGCCGAGCTTGGTGCGCGCCAGATCGAGTCGGGCGCTGGTGTGGCGCACGTCACCCTTTTGCCGCTCCGAGCGTTGGATCTTCGCCTTGCGGCCGGCGATCTCTTCCGCGATAGCGATCGCTTGCAACACGCTCACCTCCGAACCCCCGCCCAAGTTAAACACTTCGCCCCGGCCGGGATAGAGCGCCGCCGCTACCACGCCATCGACGATATCGCTGTAGAACGTGAAGTCGCGGGTTTGCTCGCCGTCGTCAAACAGCGGCACCGGTTCATCACGGAGCAGCGCACGCATGAAAATATGAAAAAACATATCGGGGCGCTGCCGCGGCCCATAGACGGTGAAAAAACGAAGCGCCACCGTCGGAACGCCGAAAGCACGCCAGTAAAGATAACAGAGATGCTCGGCGGCGAGCTTGGTAGCGCCGTAAGGCGAAACCGGTCGGGTGCCGCCTTCCTCGCGCATCGGCAGGTCGTCGGTATCGCCATAGACCGACGAGGTCGATGCATAGACGAATTTTTCGAGCGGTATATTCTTTGCCGCTTCCAACAGCGCCTGGGTCGTCATGATGTTGTTTTCCGTGTAGCGTGCAAACTCGGCGCCCCAACTCGATCGCACTCCGGGCTGGCCGGCTAGATGAAAAACATGGGAAACGTCGCGCAACAAATTTTCCAAGTCCAAGCGCAACAGGTCGGCGCCGACAAAAGTAAACTTGGCGTGACGCGAGAAACCGGCGAGGTTTTGTTCCTTGAAATGGCGTCGGTAATTGTCGAGGAAATTATCGACACCGACGACTTCGTGGCCGTCGGCAAGAAGCTTTTCAGCCAGATGGGAACCGATAAAACCAGCAACACCGGTGACAAGGGTCTTCATGACTGCGCTCTTGCTCCTTCCGCCTTGCCGCTGGCATGGCCGACAATCCATCGCGCCGCTGCCGTGAGATTAACTGCTGTGGCGGACTGTGCAAGGCCCGTCTCACAGCCCGGTTTGTTTTCCGTGGTGATGCGCACGGCAATGGCGCCGACCCGCCGCGCCATCTCCATATCGCTTCCTTGATCGCCGACAACGTAGGATAACGCCGGATCGACTCCCAGCTCCGCGCAAGCGCGCTCGATCATACCGGTTTTTGGTTTGCGGCAAGCACACTCGATACGATAAGGACCATTCCCCTCCGTCGGATGGTGCGGGCAATAATAGATCCGGTCGAGCCTTGCACCGCCGCGGGCCAGTTCCGCGGCCAGCGTATCGTGTATGCGGCCCAGTTCCTCTTCCGACAACCATCCCCTTGCCACCGCGGATTGATTGGTTACTACGACCAGCTTGAAGCCAAAATCTCGGAGCAGAACAAGAGCCTGCGGCACCCCGGCCAATACCTCCAGTTGCGCCACGCATCGGAGGTAACCGACGTCGCGCACCAGCGTCCCGTCCCGGTCGAGGAACACGGCCGCTGCGCGTGTCCGAGCCTTCATATCATCCCGCCTTCGCACGGTCGTAGCTTGGCCACGATGGCGTCTATCAGCGCCGCGCCGTTTTGCACCGACATCGCCACCCGCAAAGCCAGCAAACGGTCCTTGGCGAAGGGAAAACGACGCAGCTTCACAATATCTTTCTCGGTAGTGACGATCAAATCCACGAGCCGCGCCACGCGGCTGATCTGTTGCCAGTCAGCAGTGGTATAAAAATGATGATCGGGAAATTCGAGGGTCTCGACGATCTCCCCCTCCCATTCATGGATCAGACGGTACAATCCCGTGGGATCGCCCACTCCGGTGACGGTCAGAATTTTACTCCGATAGAGAATGGAAAGGGGAAATTCTTTCACTTGCCGCCCGCCGATGCCAATAAGACAGACGGCACGGACCGCCCCGGCAAAGGCTGCGCCGGCGCGATCCTTGGGAATCACCTTCTGCCATTCTTCATAACTTCCGGTCGTCAGAAAAAAATCAGCGCGCTGGAGATTTCTTCGCGGTTCGCGAAAAGGTCCCGCGGGCAGTGTCCACCCTGAGCAGTCCGACCCCAAGAGCACGATGTCAACATCTCTTTTTACGCGCCGATGTTGGAATCCATCATCGAGAATAAAAACATCGACATTAACGGAACGCAAAACTTCCGCCGCCGCATCGCCGCGGTTTTTGCCGATGCCGACGATCTGGTCGTAAAGTTGCGCCATCATTAATGGCTCGTCTCCGGATTTGAGCGCATCCAAGTCGCTTTCAGAAGCGGTCGATGCTGCAAAGCGAGGCTGGAGAACGAGCGATCGCTTTTCCTTGCGCCGATAGCCACGACTCAATATCCCAACTCGAAGGCCCCGCTCGCCTAACGCTTCGGACAGCCACAGGCATGTCGGCGTCTTGCCGGTGCCTCCTACGGTGAGGTTGCCGACACTGATCACCGGCCGGGGCAAACGCGTCGACCGCAACCAGCCCAGTTTAAAAAGCGCGTTACGGAGCTGGACGCCGATGGCGAAAAGACAGGAAGCGGGCAACAAAAGCAACCAAAGGAGTTTTCCTCTAACACCCCGCCACTCCCACACCTCACGAGCCAAAGCATCCGTCATTGTTGCGCAGCAACCAACTCCATCACAAATACCGCTTGCATTCCTACCGCCTCACAGATAGCGCTCCGCAAGTCGTAGGTTGCCGGCAAAGGCATTTTGCTCCGCGCCCGCCACCTGCCAGGCCGCTTCGCCCATGCGCCGGCGTTTTTCGGTGTCGACCAGAAGTCCAACGAGCACCCGGGCGAGGTCCGACGCCCCGCGCACCTCGATGGCCGCGCCTTGCTTGATTAGTTCCTCCGCCACGGTTTTGAAATTACTCATGAACGGCCCGAACAAGATCGGCTTGCGAAAGCGCGCCGGCTCTAAAACATTATGGCCGCCGACATCGATCAGACTGCCGCCGACAAAGGCGATATCGCCGGCGGCAAAAAAATCCGCCAACTCGCCCACTGTATCGAGCAATAGAACATCCTGAGTGAAGTAGCAGTCCGCGCTCGATCGGCTTTTGCGGTCGAAGGCAAACGGGCTGTTGACCAGTAGTTTCTCCACTTCGGCGAAGCGCTCCGGATGGCGCGGCGCCAAGACCATTGAGAGATCAGGATAGTCGGCCCGCGCCGCACGCAGCGCCTCCAGCAGAATTTCTTCCTCGCCGCGATGGGAGCTCCCCGCTACGAGAACGCGCCGACGAGGATCACGCCAGCGAGCGAGGCGCCGGCCATCGCCATCGGCCGGATTCCATGCATATTTGAGACTGCCGACCACGGTGACCTTCGCCGGCGGCGCGCCGAGTTTTATCACGCGCGCCGCATCCGCATCGGACTGCATGCCCATCGCTGTGAAAAATCCCAGCGCGCGCCGAAACAGACCCCGACACCGCCAATAACGAGTCAGCGCCTTTTCCGACAGCCGGCCGCTCAAAAGCACTGTAGGCACGCCGCGCCGATAGGCTTCGCGCAGGAGATTCGGCCAGATCTCAGTCTCAATGAGCACCAGCAGCGAAGGATTGAAAATCGTCAGTGCGCGGCGTGCCAGCCAGATGCAATCGACGGGCAGAAAGATCGCTGCATCAACGCCGGTGATCTGCGCGGCGATGCGATTGCCGGTCGCGGTAAAAGTCGAAACCAGCACTTTGCGCTCCGGGGCCTTCTCTTTAAGCTTCCGCACCAAAGGCTCGGCCGAGCGTACCTCGCCTACGGAAGCAGCGTGGATCCACACCGGCCTCGCCGCGGCGAACAAAGCGCGGAGTCCCTGCGGGTAGAAACCGAAACGCTGGCCGAGTCCGGTTCGATATCGGTCTCCCAGAACCAAGATCAACGGCACCAACGGCAGCGCAATGACGAAGACCGAGGTCAAGACCAAATTATAAAGTAAAAACCACACGGCGTGCCTAGGACTCAGTGCAAGACCCCGCGCTCCTCCGATTCCCCCGTTTCCAAGGCCTGAATCGCGTAGAGCCGGCTGTACTCGCCATTTTTTTGCAGTAACTCGTCATGGCGTCCTTCTTCGGAAACGGACCCATCGACCATGACAACAATACGGTCGGCTTTGCGAATGGTCGACAAGCGGTGCGCGATGACGATGGTCGTTCGCGTCGTCATGAGAGTTTCCAGTGCGTCCTGGACCGAGCGCTCCGACTCCGCGTCCAACGACGAAGTGGCTTCATCGAGAATAAGTATCGGCGCATTTTTCAACAGCGCGCGGGCGATCGCCAGACGCTGGCGCTGCCCGCCGGAGAGCTGCATGCCCATCTCGCCGATCACCGAATCGTAACCTTCGGGCAGCGCCGAAATAAACTCATGGGCGTTGGCCGCCTTCGCCGCCGCGACGATGTCCTCGATCCGTCGGGTCGGCTCGCCGTAGGCGATGTTGTTTCGGATCGAATCGTTGAACAGAAAGGTGTGCTGGGTGACGATGCCGATCTGCTCGCGCAGCGAGCGCACGGTCAAGTCGCGCACGTCGACGCCGTCGATGGTCACCGAGCCGCCGTTGACGTCGTAGAACCTGGGAATCAGATCGACCAGCGTGCTCTTGCCTACACCGCTCATGCCAACCAGAGCGATCATCTGCCCGGCTTGGATCGTCAGATTGATATTTTTCAGCACCGGAGTTTCCTTATAGGCAAAATTAACTTTGTGGAGCTCGATGCTTTTAGCGAACGGCCGAGCGATGCGAGCATCGGGCTTGTCGCGAATATCCGGAACTTCGTCCAGGATCTCAAAGACTCTCTCGGCGCCGGCCAGTCCTTGATGGACCTGGGTATAAGTTCGCGCCAAGCCTTTGAACGGGCCGTACATCAAAAACATGGCGGCCAAGAAGGCCATGAACTCGCCCTGGGTGCGGCCGCCGCCGATCACGCTCTGACCGCCATACCAGACCACTGCGCCGATCCCGAAGGAAGCCAGCAACTCCATCGATGGTGACACAATGGACTTGATACGGCTGGCGCGCAGCGATTGTTTAAAGAGCCGCCAATTCTCCTGCTGGAATCGTTGGTCCTCGTAGTCTTCCATGCCGAAGGCTTTGACGATGCGGTTGCCCTGGATGCTCTCCTGCAAAAGCTCGGTCAGGTTTCCCGTGCTGATCTGGCCGCGCCGGGTAAACCCTTTGATCTTTCGACTGAGACGCATGATCGGCAGCACCGAGGCGGGAAACACGAAAAACGCCATCGACGCCAAAACCCAGTCCTTGAGGAATGCTACGATGATCAGGGCGGTCAGCGACACCGAGTCCTTCATGAACGAAGCGAGGGCGTCCGTGATCGAGTAACGCAATAGCTGAACGTCGCTATTGACGCGCGCGATCAATGTCCCGGTGGGATGCTTATAAAAGAACGAAACCGAGAGCGACTGAAAATGGCGGTTGAGCGCATTGCGTACATCGTTGACGATGCGTAAACCGACGTAATCGGTCAAATAGCTCTGGCCGAAGTTCATCGAGCCGCGGAACGCAAAAAGCGCCACAATCAATCCCGGCAGATATTTTAGCGCGCCGGGATCTTTCTTGCTAAACACATCGTCCATAATGTGCTGCACTAGATAGGGCAGAGTGCCATCGGTGGCGCCGAAACAGACCATGCAAACCATGCCGAGGATGAAATAAGGCCACAGATAAGGTTTTAAAAACTTAAGCAGCCGTCGGTAATTATTCACGTTGCAAGACTTTCTTACGCTATCATGTTAAAGGCCATATCAGCGACTCTATCGGCCGCGCCGGTCCCGCCGAGGCGCTCGCGCAATTGCGCCAATTTTGACTTGATCCTGGAACGAAGCTCAGGGTCGTCGAGCAATAACCGGCTCTCGGCAGCGAGTCGCTCTGGATTGACATCCTTTTGAATCAATTCGGGCATCACTCGCTCGCCGCAAATTAAATTCACCATGCCGATATGTTCCACGCGTACGAGCAGGCGGGCGACCGCATAGGTCAACCAAGAGAGGCGATAAACGATGATCATCGGCCGGCCGAGCAACGCGCTTTCCAGCGTCGCCGTCCCCGAAGCAGTCCAAACCAGATCGGCGGCGTGAATCGCGTCGTAACGCCGGTCTTGCACCACAGGTATCCGGAGCGCACAGCTTTCTAGCGTTTTGCCAACCGACGCCGCATCTATCGTGCTCGCACACACGCAAAAAAACTGCAGGGCTCTCTCTTGACTCAAGCGCACCGCCGCATCGCACATCACCGGTAAATGACGGCTGACCTCGGCGTGGCGGCTGCCTGGCAAAAGGGCGATGGCCGGCTTTGCCGGATCGAGCCCGAGCCGGCGCAAAGTCGCTTCGCGATTTTCCTTCGGACACACCGAGTCCAGCAACGGATAACCGACGAAGACGGCCTTGACACCATGACGCTCATAAAACGCCACTTCAAAAGGAAAGATCACCGCCATCTGATCCACCCAACGGGCAATCTGCCGCACCCGGCCCTTGCGCCAGGCCCAAATCTGCGGGCTCACGTAATACAGCACGGGAATCCGCAACGATTTGGCGACGCGGGCCAAGCGCAGATTGAAATCGGGAAAATCGATCAGCACTAATAGATTCGGCCGGCGCTCCTTCAGCGCTCGCTTGAGCAGCCGATAAGCGTGCCACAGATTACCGAGGTTGCCGAACAGCTCGACCAGACCCATTCCGGTCAATTGCGCCACGCTGAAGAGCGTTTCGAAATTCGTTTGTTGCAACCGCTCGCCGGCGACGCCGTAAATCTTCAAGGTTGCGTCGCGCTTATGCAAGGCCTCGACTAGTCGGGCGCCGTGGGCGTCGCCGGAGGCCTCTCCGACCACAAGCATGATTTCTTTTTTCAAAGGCGCCACGGACCTCAGAGCTGGGAACTGATCAGCGATGCGATCTCGAGGGCCCTTAGCGCTTCCGCGCCCCCCACTAACGGCATCGTGCGCGCCCTGACGCAATCTAAAAACGAATCGATTTCGTCGGCCAAGGCATCGCCTTCTTTGATCTCGATGTTTTCCGCCCGGATATCAAGCCAGCCGCCGCCCGGCGGCGGCTTGTGATAGATTTGCGCCCGGCGCTGGTCGTAGTCGATGGAGATATAAGCGTCGGGCTGAAAGAAACGGATCTTGCGCTCGCGCTTGATCGAGACCCGGCTCGAAGTCACGTTGGCGATGCAGCCATTGGCAAAATTGATGCGCGCGTTGGCGATATCGGGCTTGTCGGTGAGAACGGGCACGCCCACCGCTTCCACGCGCGAAACCGGCGACCGCACCAGGCTGGCAATCACGTCGATATCGTGAATCATCAGATCCAGAACCACGTCGACATCGGTGCCGCGCTCGACAAAAGGCGCCAGCCGGTGGCACTCGACGAATTTGGGTTCTTTGATGACCCCTTCCAGTTTGCGAATCGCCGGGTTGAAGCGTTCCAAGTGACCGACCTGAAGAATGACGTTTCTCGTTCTCGCTGCATCCACCAGGGTGCGCGCCTCGTTGATATCCGCAGTTAACGGTTTCTCGACTAAAACATCGATGCCAGCTTCGATAAGGTCGCGCGCCACTTGGAAATGAAATCGGGTCGGCACAGCGACGCTCGCGCACTGCACCTTGCCGAACAGGGCACGATAATCAGTCAGTGCCTCGACACCCAGCGCAGTGCCGACCTCCTTCGCTCGCGCCCCGTCGCTGTCGACAACCGCGACCAGCTTTGCTTTGGACGATACCGTATATTTTTCGGCGTGATATTTGCCGAGATAACCGACCCCGACCACGGCTGCCGCGACTCCGTTCTCCGCCATAGACGACCGCTCCTAACCGCTCACCCCGACCACCGAAATGCCGTACAAATCCGCCTGGCGCAGCAGAGTTTCTTTTTCCAGCAAGATCGTCTTGCCGGCTTCCACGGCCAAGACCGCACCGGCGACTCCGTGCAGGCAGTGGATCGTGTCGACTCCCACCGCGGGAACGTCGAAGCGCAAATCTTGCTGCGGCTTGCTAACCTTGACCACCACGCAGCCTGATTTGCCCAGGCTCCCGCCGCGTTGAATCGCCGCGTCCGTCCCCTCCACCGCTTCGACCGCCAAGATGACACCCTGCTTGACGACGACGGTCTGGCCGACGCCCAACCGGCCGATTTCTTTCGCAGCATGAAAACCCAATTTGATATCTTCCCATTCAGCCCGGCGCGGCGCTCGCCGCGTCAGCACTCCTTCGGCCGGAATGATATGCGCTAAACAAAGAGTCGATTCCACGACGCGAATGCCGTCGGCAGCGAGCTCCTCGGCAATGCCCCGCAATAAGGCATCGTCGTCGCGACCGCGTTGTTTGGCGAGGAAACGCGCACCACGCATGTCCGGACGGAAATTGCCGAACAGCTTGACTTTGCGTATGCCCCCGGCCATGACAGCCTCAGCCACGCCCGCACCCTGAAAGACGCGAATGATTTTGCCGAGCTGTCCAACGTAAACCCAGCTAACCTTATCAGCGATCTGCTCGATGGCCTCGTCGGTTTCGCCGCGATGCGCCACTGCGACGACCGAATAGCCCGCCCGTTTCGCCTCCTCTGCAAACATCAGCGGAAACTTGCCGTTGCCGGCGATCAGCCCTAGTTTTTTCACTGGCAGAACCCCGTTTGAGGGCAACCGCATTCTAGCCCATTACAGCCGCGGTCAACGACAAACGCCACGCTGGGATTGAGCGATGAATGCTACAAATTTTTCGATTTCGGGAAGCGCCGGCAAATCCTGGCGAATTTTTTCCAACGCCGCTTCGGTTCTGAGCTTGGAGAGAAACGCGATCCGGTAAGCCTTGCGGATCGCTTCGACCACCGACCGGTCGACACCGCGCCGCTTGAGCCCTTCGAGATTCAGGCCGCGCAACCTGGCTCGGTCGCCGGTCACATTGCAATAGGGTGGTACGTCTTTCGACACCATCGAACCGGCGCCAAGAATAGCACCCGTACCGATGCGCACAAACTGGTGAATCCCGACCAGGCCGCCGACGATAACCCAGTCTTCGATGGTCACATGGCCACCGAGCGTCGCGCCATTGGCGATGACATTGCGATCGCCGACGCAGCAGTCGTGCGCGATGTGGCAGTACATCATCAACAGGTTCTGATCACCCACGCGGGTCACCATGCCGCCGCCGGTGGTGCCGGGATTGAGCGAAACATATTCCCGAATCGTATTGCGATGGCCGATCACCAGCTCGCTCGGCTCGCCCTTATACTTGAGATCCTGCGGTATCGAACCGACGCTGGCGAACGGGAAGACGACGTTGCTCTCGCCGAGGCTTGTCCGGCCCTGTAATACGGCGTGAGCCGAGATTTTACTTCCCTTGCCGATCTTGACCCCCGCGCCGATCACGGCGTAGGGACCGACTTCAACTTCGCTATCTAATTCCGCTCGAGGATCGATAATCGCGGTTGGGTGCACCCGGCTCATCCAGCAAAAACTCCTCAGGCCAGATCCACTTCCATGGCGGAAATTTCCGCTTGGGCCACCACTTTTCCCTCCACGGTCGCAATGCCTTGCATCTTCCAATAGGAGCCGCGCCGTTTGAGACAAGTAAGCTCCATGCGCAGTTGATCACCCGGTTCTACCGGGCGCTTGAATTTGACATTGTCGAGACCGGTAAGCACAAAAACTTTATTATCGGCGATGCCGCCGCGCGCGTTGTGGGCAAAGATGGCGCCGACCTGCGCCATTGCTTCGCAAATCAAAACCCCGGGCATCACCGGGTGGTGTGGAAAATGGCCTTGGAAGAAATTCTCGTTGATCGAGACGTTTTTAATGCCGACGACCTTCTCATCGCCGTGAATCTCGACGATTCGATCGACCAGCAAAAACGGATACCGGTGCGGGATATGCTTGAAGATCTCTTTAACGTCCACCATCGCCATCGATCTCCTTCCCACCGCCCTTCTTAATAATTCGCGAAACCTCTTTTTCCAAACGGCGCACCGCACTCCACAGGGACGGCAGCTGGGGCAATAACGTCATGACCTTGAGCCACTCATGATGCGGCGCCGCGGCAATGCCGCCGGAAAGGACAGCGCCGGGAGGAACGGACTTGGGAATCCCAGACTGGGGGCCGATGGTCGCCCCGTCACCGATTTGAATATGATTGACCACGCCCACCTGCCCGGCCAGAGTCACGTTTTTGCCAAGCCGGGTGCTGCCGGCGATTCCCGCCTGGGCCGCCACCACGGAATATTCGCCGACGACCACGTTGTGAGCGATCTGCACCAGGTTGTCGATCTTCGCTCCCCGCTGGATAACGGTTTTGCCCAGCGTCGCTCGATCGACGGTCGTATTGGCGCCGATCTCCACGTCATTTTCGACGATGACAACGCCGATCTGCGGGATCTTAACCCGCCCCTCGCCTGCGCCCGCGTAGCCAAAACCGTCGCTGCCGATGACCACGCCGGGGTGCAGAATGACGCGATCGCCAATTCGGCAGCCCTCCCGAACGACCACATTGGGGTGAAGCACGCAGTCGAAGCCGATTTCTGCATCCGTGCCGATAAAAACACCGGGAAAGAGCACCGACCCACGCCCTACTTTAGCCCGCGCGCCGATGAACACATTAGGAAATACTGTCACGTCACCGGCGATCTCGACGCTGCCATCGATATGCGCCGCAGCGCTGCGCTCACCGCTAAACTCTGGGCGAGGAAAAAACAGGGCGAGGATCTTTGCAAAAGCGACGTACGGGTTGGCAGCTTCGATAAAGTTAAGCGACCCAAACTCGGCGCTCCCGGCAACACCGGGGCCGACGATCACGGCGCTGGCTTTGCACTTGGGAAGGAATTTTTGATAGCGCGGATTCGTGAGAAACGTGATCTCACCCGGACCGGCCTCGTCGATCGCCGCAACTTTGTAAATAAAGACGCTTCCGTCTCCGATGACTTTTCCCTCGACCCGATCGGCTAGCTCACTGAGTGATTTGCGGATTGTCACTATTTCTTCGTCCGGCTATTGTACGTCTCAATGACCTTGCTCGTGATATCGATGCCTTGGTCGCTGTAGAGAATTTGCGACCGTTCCAAAATCAGCGTAAATTTGTCAGCTTTGCCGACTTCATTGACGATTTTTTCTAGGTCCTTGAGCATTGCCGACATCATCTCGTTGTTCTTGGTCTGCAGCTCCTGCTGATAATCGGACATGCGGCGCTGTAGAGCGACCGAGCGTTTTTGAAAATCAGCCTCCATGTTGCGCCGCTCTTCTTCCTTGAGCAGCGGCCCCTTTTTCTCCAGATCGTTTTTCAATCGCTCGAGATCTTGGCGCTCCTTGGAGATGTCGGCTTCGGCGTTTTTGACCTGGGCCTGGAACCGATCCCTTGCTTGTTTCCCCGCTTGAGATTCGGCAATCACTCGTTGAATATCGATAAAACCAATCTTGATCTTGTCCTGCGCGTAACTTGGCGTGCAAGAAAGGACCAGCACCCCGACGATCAGCCAGTACTTCACTCAAACCTCCGAGAAATAAATTTCAAGATGTACGGAATGGCAGTTCCTTCAAGGTTGACTGCCGAGCGAGAAGCCGAGCACGGATGTTTCATCGTGAGGCAATTTGTGGAGCGGAACACCAAGCTCTACGCGCAGGGGACCGAACGGCGACATCCAGCGGACGCCGGCGCCAACAGAGCGTCTCATGTCGTTAAAACTGAACTTTTGAGAACCGCCGAAAGCGTCGCCGATATCGAAAAAGGCCACGCCGCGAATACCATACTGCTCCATGATCGGAAACAGCAGTTCGGTATTCATCACCACCGCCTTCTCGCCGCCGACTACATCCGTACCGCTGCAATCCTTTGGACCGTTGGGATCGGTAGAGTCAACCGGTCTACAACCGGAAGGCACGCGCGGGCCGATGCTTCGTTCAGTGAAACCGCGTATGGAATTGATCCCGCCGAGAAAATAGCGCTCAAAAAGCGGCAAATCTTTTTGCCCGTCGTTTCTTTTTGCTAAGCCGATACCGTAACCGAGAGAGCCGCCTAAAGCCAAAACGTAAGCGCCGCCCCAATTGGGGTCCTTGAGCAAGGGATAATGCCAGCGAGCGCTCAAATCCGATTTGATAAACCGGCTATCCCCGCCCAGACCGGCCATTTTGACCGAGAAGGCGGACTTAGTTCCCTCGGTGGGCGCAAAGAAATGATCGCGGCTATCGTAGGTAATTCCGGGAGTAACCGCGCTGGTCAGCGATATGCCCTCTTCGCTCTTGATTGAATCGGGTGCCGATGACGCGTCGACTCCGCTAATATTTTCCCGGGTCAAATCGTACGATACGCCCCCGCGCATGTAATCCCAAATAGTCATGGGCTCGTTGCCGGCCAGCAAGTCGGAACCGCGCGTGTCGCCGGGCGCTGCCCCGAAGAACGGCATGCGAAAATATTTCAGGGGGTAACTGGTGTTGACCCCAAAGCCGATCTTGCGCTCATCAAAGTCGGTGTACTCTCGCTTCGTGTTGTACGCTTCGATTCCCAACGATGTCCGCGTGTCCCTAAAGTAGGGGTCGTCGGCGCTAAGAATAAAGTCTTGACGCTTCGAGCCTAGACTAAAACTGCCGCTCAACGCTTGGCCCCGACCCATAAGATTTTTTTCGGCCACGTTGGCATTGAACAAAAATCCGTCGCCGCTGCTGAAACCCGCGCCGACCTGGAACGTCCCCGTGGGCCCTTCCTTCACGTCGACCAGCATATCTACGGTATCCGGTTGGCTGGTCTTTTTCGTGGTGATTTGCACGTCCTCAAAATAGCCGGTTCGTTGCAGCGCATTGCGGCTCTGGGTGATTTTGTTGCCCGAAAACAGCTCCTGCTCGTTGGCGAGCAGTTCACGCCGCACGACTTTGTCGCGCGTTTTGGTGTTTCCCGCTATTAAAACCCGATTGAAATAAACCGGCGGTCCCTTGGTGATGACCAGCGCGACATCGACGGTCTTCTGGGTTGAATGGACGTTCGTGATCGGGTCGACCTGGACGAAAGCGAATCCCTTGTTTGAATACATCTCCGATAGCGAAGTGACATCTTCCCGCAACCGACTGCCCCGGAAGATCTGACCGGTCGTGAGCTTGACGGACTTGAGAAGCTGCTTGCCGTCTTCAATCAAATCGCCGCCGATTTCAACCTTGCCGACTCGGTATTGCGCCCCTTCATGGATGCGAAACACCACTTCCAGACCGTCGCGGGCACGCAGAACCACCGGATCGTCGATTTTATGGTCGACGTAGCCATGATCGTTATAAAAGTTGGAGAGAATTGCCACGTCGTTGGTGAGCATGTCGCGATCGAGCACCCCCCGATGGGTGATGAACGAAAAAATCCACTCTTCCTTGGTCGCGATCTGATCTTTCAACTCGCTGTCTGGAAACGCCTTATTGCCTTCGAAAGAAACCTTCTTGATCAACAAACGTCCGCCTTCGACAATGTCGAGTGTGACCACGGCTTGATTGTTGGATTCGACGGACACGGAATAGTCGACAGCGGCATTGACATAACCCTGTTCATTGTAGAGTTTCCGGACCTTTTCCACACCTTCGGCGACTTTCGATCGATCCAGAATCGTGCGCGGGCTGATGCCGAGGGCGGTTTCGATTTTGTCTCGCGACACCTCCGATGCGCCTTGGATTTTCAACTCGCGAACGTAGGGTTTTTCTTTGACCGCGTAGGTAAGAACACCGTCGGGCGAAAGCTCGGCCTGGACATCGTCGAAAAAACCCATTCGGTAAATCGCCTTGACATCTTGCTCCACCGTATTGGAGTTGAAGGGCTCGCCGGCGCGGCTTTTCAAATGCAGCCTGATACCGTCATCTTCAACACGCAAATTACCTGAAATCTTAACGTCTTTGAGGATGACTTTATCCTGGCCGAAAACCGGCGAGTCGGAGCCAAGGTCAAACACGAGGGAGAAGATTAAAAAAAAGCAACTGACAAACACTCTTGCGGCTTTGGTGGGTTCCATCGGCGCCTAAGGAAAATGCGCTCAAAAAGCTAAGAAATTTTCCATTTTTCTAACAAATACCGACATTTTTGTAAAGTAAAATCAGCGCCTTTGTCAGCCGAGTATAAGCTCTCCGGCCTTGAGTTCAACCCGTCGGCCGATTTTTTCGGCAAATTCTCGGTTATGCGTTGCCACCACCAAAGCGATGTTACTCTCTTCGTTGAGACGGAACAGCAGGTCTTGCACCTCCTCGCCAATACGCAGATCCAGAGAGCCCGTGGGCTCGTCGGCCAGGACGAGCCGAGGCTTTAAGATCACGGCGCGAGCAACGGCCACCCGTTGCTGCTCCCCGCCCGAGAGTTTCCCCGGCCGGTGGCTCACGCGGTCTTTCAGGCCAACCAACTCCAAGAGCTTCTCCGCCTGGCTTCTGGCACGGCCGGCGTCCATGCCTTGAATCAACGCCGGAAACATCACGTTTTCCAGCGCAGAAAAATCCGGCAGAAGATAATGAAACTGGAAAACGAAACCGATCTCGCGGTTGCGGAATTGGCACAGCGCCGCCTCATCATTAAGCGGAAGCTCCTTGCCAGCATAGACGATTTTGCCCTTGGTGGGACGATCGAGGGTGCCGAGAATATGGAGCAAGGTGCTCTTGCCGACGCCCGATTCGCCAACCACCGCGAGGCGTTCCCCTTCGGCCAAATCTAAATTTAAACCGCGCAAAACTTGAATTTCGGCGCCGCCTTCGAAAAATGACTTGTGAAGATCGCGCACGGAGAGAAGGTTACTCATAGCGGATGATTTCTACCGGATCGAGCTTGGCGGCCTGGCGCGCCGGGTAAATGCTGGCCAGCAGACACACCACGAAGGAGGCGAAACCCACCAAAATAAAATTGCCGAAATAGATGCGCACCGGCACCGTGGAAATAAGAAAAACACCGTCCGGAAGCTTGAACTGATATTGAGATATCAGAGCGCATACCAGCAGGCCGAGGACCACGCCTAGAATGGTGCCGACGATCCCGATCAAACAGCCCTTGAGCAGAAAGATTTTCCGAATGCTCTGTTGCGACGCGCCCATCGAGCGCAGAATGGCGATGTCTTTTTTCTTTTCCATGACGACCATCACCAAGGTCGAGACAATGTTGAAAGCGCCGATCAAAACCATCAGCAGGAGCACGAGGAAGTAGACGGTTTTCTCCAGTTGGAGCGCGGAAAATAGATTCGGCCACAGGCGCGTCCAATCTTCGGCGAAGTATGGAAAGCCGAAATCGCGCTGAATTCGATCCGCGATTTCGCGGGATTGATTGACGTTTTGAACTCGCAACTCGATATTGGTCACAGCGTCGCCGAGATCGAAAAATTTTTGTGCCTCGGCCAGGCTCATGAACACCAGCGTCGAATCGATCTCGCTCATGCCGGTCTTGAGCAGGCCTACGACGACAAAACGGCGCACCTTGGGAATGACGCCGATCGCCGTGGGGCTGCCCAGCGGGGACACAACTTGAACCGGACTACCGAGAAAGACCCCGAGCTGGTTGGCCAGCCGTTCGCCCAGGATGATGCCGGGAAGAAGGACCTTGCGATCTTCGACTTGAATGGGATGGGGAGTCTTGAGCGCGTCTAGGCTGCCCTCGCGAACGAAGCCTTGGATATTCACCACGCTGTTCACCCGGTCCGGATCGACACCACGCACCACCACGCCGGACACCCGCGAGCCTGAGGTCAACATCACCTGCCCATAGATCGTCGGCGACACCGCCACTACGCCGGGCTCTTGGGCCGCCTTTTGCGCCACTTTTTCATAGTCGCTGATCGGTTCACCCGACTTGACCAGCGCGATGTGGGCGTTGATCCCGAGCAAACGGTCGCGCAACGTCTCTTCGAAGCCGGTCATCACCGCCATCACCACGTTCAGGGTCATGACGCCGATCATCACTCCGAGCACTGAGATTACCGTGATCAGCGAAATAAAGGTCTCGCGGCGGCGCGCTTGCAAGTAACGAAGGCCGATGAATAGTTCGTAATTCATGATGTCGCCCGCTCCCGATTAGCGTTGCTTGCGCAGCAGAGGGAAAAGGATCACGTCGCGAATCGACGGCGAATTGGTAAAAAACATCGCTAACCGATCGATGCCGATCCCTTCGCCTGCCGCCGGCGGCAAGCCGTACTCTAGGGCGCGCACATAATCTTCATCGATTGGGTTGGCGGTGTCGTCGCCTGCCGCGCGCGCCGCCATTTGTTCGAGAAAGCGCTGCCGCTGATCGGCCGGATCGTTAAGCTCGGAGAATGCATTGGCCAACTCGCGCCCGGCGATGTAAAGCTCGAAGCGGTCGACCATCGCCGGGTTTTTCTCGTTCTTTCGCGCCAGAGGCGAGACTTCGATCGGATAGCCCGTAATAAAAGTCGGCTGGATCAGTTGAGCTTCGGCCACTTCTTCAAACACCTCGACGAGCGCGTTGCCATAAGTCGCGCTCAAGTCGATGCGCAAATCCTTGCGCGCGGCAAAGCGGCGTAGACCCTCGAGGGTGCCGACGTCGTCTAGGGTGGCACCCCCGTGGGCGATGATCGCATCAGGAATCGTCAGCCTGCGCCAGGGGCGAGTCAAGTCGATCGAGTGTTCACAGTAAGTGATTTGCTGCGCGCCGCAGAGTTCCGCAGCGAGGGTGACAAAAAGCTCCTCGGTCAGCGCGATCAAATCCTCGAAGGTCGCATAGGCTTGGTAAAATTCGACCATGGTGAATTCCGGGTTATGGCGCACCGAGATGCCTTCATTGCGAAAGTTGCGATTGAGCTCGAACACCCGCTCAAATCCGGCTACCAGCAGCCGTTTCAAAAACAACTCCGGAGCCACCCGCAGATAAAGATCCATGTCGAGGCTGTTATGGTGCGTGATAAACGGCCGCGCGGTCGCCCCGCCGGGAATCGCTTGCATCATCGGCGTTTCAACTTCGAGAAAGTCCCGCTCTTCGAAAAAGCGCCGGAGCAAGCGTACTAACTTCGAGCGTTTTTCAAAAACCTCGCGCACTTCAGGGTTGACCATCAGATCGAGATAGCGTTGGCGGTAGCGCGCCTCGATATCGGCCAGGCCGTGCCATTTCTCCGGCAGCGGCCGTAAGCATTTGGTCAGCAAGCGAATTTCGTGAACGTCCAGCGTCAATTCCTTCGTCCGGGTGCGAAACAGGTGGCCGGCAACGCCAACGATGTCGCCCACGTCGAGACTGCGAAATAGCGCGTAGCTTTCTTCGCCAACACCGGCTTGCTGAATATAGACCTGCAGGCGCGCGCGCCGGTCCTGGATATGAAAAAACGACGCCTTGCCCATCCGGCGAATCGCCATAATTCGGCCGGCTATTTTAAAATCCTTCCGGGCGCTCGCGAGTGCCTCGTCACTCGCTTCGGCAAATTCTGCGACGATCGCGGATGCCGAGTCCGTGGGATTGAAATCGTTCGGATATATCGGAGTGCCCGACGCCCTCAGCTTTTCGAGCTTTTGCCGGCGTACTTCGACCTGCTCACTGGCCTCGTCAAAAGGATTGGAATCGCTATCAGCCATCACGCGCTCGCATTCTTGACCTTTTTCCCCTAGGGGCGAGATCGCTCATTCAACGGAATCGGTGAAATCTAAAGATGATTACAGCCCGAGATTTTTGCAGATCGCCTGCACGGAGTAAGACTTATTGAGCGAATAAAAGTGCAGCCCCGCCACACCAAACTCAATTAATCCCTCGCATTGGCGCGTCGCGTATACAATGCCCATTTCCACTGCCGCGTCATCGTCGTTTTCGACTCGGGTCAGTTCTTTTTCCAGCTTAGCAGGAATCTTGGCGCAGCAAAGCGCAGTAAAGCGGCGTACCTGCGGCGCCGACAAAATCGGCAGGATTCCCGGCACGATGGGAACCGTCACGCCGTTTTTTCTGAGCTTTTCGACGAAACGAAAGTAGTCGTCGTTATCGAAGAACAGCTGGGTGATGACCGCGTCGGCGCCGGCGTCGATTTTTTCCTTGAGAAAGCGCAAGTCCGACTCACGGCTTGCGGCACGGGGATGACCCTCGGGAAAGCCCGCCACGGCAACTGAAAACCCACCGAGGGTAACCGCCTCTCGAACCAGCTCGATGGCGTGATGAAACCCATCGGGATGGGGCCGCCAATCGGTCATCCCCTGAGGCGGGTCGCCGCCGAGCGCAAGCAAATTTTCGATATGCCTTTCCTTGAGTCGTTGCAGAATTGCTCGGGCATCCGCCTTGGACTGGCCAATCACCGTGAGATGGCACATGACCTCTAGCCCGCGCTGCTCATGAATCGCTTCGACCAGGCCAACGGTTTTTTCGCGCGTGCTTCCGCCCGCCCCGTACGTAACAGAACAGAAGCCGGGATGAACCCTCTTTATGATTTCAATTTCGTTAAAGAGGTTTTCCTCGCCCTTTTCTGTCTTTGGAGGAAAGAACTCAACCGAGAGGGTCAAGCCAGGTCGGGCATAGAGGTCGGCCAGCTTCACAGAATTCCTTGATGACTACCTTCGGCGTGATAATTATTAGCACAATGTTATGTGTTGGACAAACGCTCGGTCAAGGAAAAACTAAATTTTTTCCATAGTTACCCCCTGTTGACTCGGTCACGCACGAGATTCGGGTCGCAACCACCGCCAATTTCCGGGGTAATTTGCGCTCGCAGCGCATCGGTGTGGCGCAACAATGCGTCTTTGATCGCATCGGCCACTTGGTAAAATTCCAACGTTTCCTTAAAAATTTGCCGACGCCGAGCGAAATGGCCACCCATAATCGGATGGTTCGCATGGACGCGGCCAAGCGGTCGTCCAGTATATTCTATATCGGCGCCAAGAAATTTAGCGGCCAGCTGATATTCCAACTCTTTGATGCGGCACCGGTCCGCGTTGCGAAAAAAAAACCCGATCATGCGATCGGCAAAAATACGATCGACGAAGGTGTCAATGATCTCACGTAGGCGGCTCTCGCCGCCGAGCTTTTCGAATAGACTCTGCGCCATGGAAGGTCGTGTTTTTTCGTGGAGGTTTGCCCGGAAGGCTGCGCTCGCTACATCATCCCCAGCTGTAAACGCGCGGCTTCCGACATCTTGCTCGGGTCCCAGGGAGGATCCCACACCAGATCGATAGCGACAGCGCTCACTCCCGGCACTGCTCGAACTTTGTTTTCTACCTCGGCCGGCAAAGATTGCACTGCCGGACAGTGAGGAGACGTGAGAGTCATCTGAATCGTCACCCCGCCTTCGGGAACCACCTTCAAGTCGTAAATCAGCCCCATCTCATAAATATTAACCGGAATTTCCGGATCGAAGCAGGTCCGCAACGCCTCAATGACTTGCGCCTCGACAATGGTTGTATCGATACTGTTCATCATTCGATCAGTCCGTGGAAAATTGACTATTCCATTCCCAATTCATGTTTGGCGTGGGCTGAAATCATGCTCTGATTCCAGGGCGGCTCCCAAACCAGCACGATGTCAGCCTCGCGAATATCCGGCAGCGCCAAGAGTTTTTTCTTGATATCTTCTTTGAGGATCTCTCCCATACCGCAACCCTGCGCGGTCAAGGTGAATTGCACCGTCGCCTTATAGCCGCCGATCGCAAGCGGCTCCACACGGCACTTATAAACCAAACCCAAATCGACAATGTTGACTGGAATCTCAGGGTCAAAGCAGCCGCGCAATTGATTCCAAACCGTCTCTTCAACCGAAGCGCCCATACCCACGGCGCTCAATTCCGGGAGTTGCGCCGAGCCAAGCGCGTCCGCATCGGCGCCATCGATGCGCGCCATATGACCATGGTCGGTCATCACGGTAAAGCCGGCGCCAAGCGCCTGAGTTAACCAGACGGTCGAGCCACCCGCTAAAGTCACCGTCTCGCCGCTGGGAATTAAAACCGCGGCGCATGCCCGCTTGAGCTGGATCGGTTTTTCTTCGGTCATGCCGCCTTTCCCCTTCTTTTTCGACGCCAAAAAATCATTCGGTGGTCGCCGGTTGAGAATCTCCCGCGAGCGCCGCGTTGACCGTATGCCAGGCCAGGCTCGCGCACTTTACCCGCGCGGGAAATTTACATACGCCGGAAAGAATCGCCAGCTTGCCCACCTTGTCCGCTGCTGTTGTGCTATCGGCATCCCCAGTCAACATTTTGTGCACATTGTCGAACAGTTCATGGGCCGTTGCTTCGCTCTTGCCTTTTAACGCCGCGGTCATCAACGAGGCGGAAGCCTTGGAAATAGCACAGCCCGAGCCCTCGAAACTGATATCCTGGATCACGCCGTTTTCGAGCTGGAGATACACCGTCACATGATCGCCGCAAAGCGGATTATAGCCCTCCGCCTTGCGGTTAGCGTCGGCCATCGCACGGAAATTCCGCGGGCTTTTATTATGGTCCAAGATGACTTCTTGGTAAAGATCGTCGAGATCCGCCATCAGCCAAATACTTTCAAGACACGCTGGATCGCTTTCACCAGCACATCGATTTCCTCTAGCGTATTATAAAAAGCAAATGAAGCCCGGGTCGTCGCCGGCACGCCGAAACGCTGCATTACCGGCATGGCACAGTGATGTCCGGCGCGTACCGCGACCCCTTCCTGGTCGAGAATCGTGCCCACGTCGTGGGCGTGCACACAATCCAATACAAACGACAGCACTCCGGCTTTGTGTTTGGCGGTGCCGATAATTTTAACCGGCGGAATGCCGCCGAGCGCCTCGGTCGCATAAGCCAAGAGCCGATGCTCGTGGGCAGTAACTTGTTCCCAATCGAGGCCCTGCAAGTAATCGATCGCTGCGCCCAAGCCGATGACGCCGGCGATATGCGGTGTGCCCGCTTCGAACTTATAGGGCAAAACATTGTAGTGGGTTTTTTCAAAGGTCACCAGGCTGATCATGTCGCCGCCGCCTTGGTACGGCGGCATTTTTTCGAGCAATTCGCAGCGCCCATACAGAACACCGATTCCGGTCGGTCCGAACAGCTTGTGGCCCGAGAAAGCATAAAAGTCGCAACCCAGATCCTGCACGTCGATTTTGAGGTGGGGCACAGCTTGGGCACCGTCGACCAGCACCGGCACTCCGCGCGCCCGCGCTGCGGCGACAATCTCTTTGACCGGCGCCACGGTGCCGAGAGCATTGGAAACATGGGTCACCGCAACCAGTTTGGTGCGATCGTTCAGCAGGCGGGCATATTCTTCCATGACGATCTCGCCGGCATGATTGATCGGGATCACCCGCAAACGCGCGCCCACCTGTTCGCACACCATTTGCCAAGGCACGATGTTCGAATGGTGCTCCATTGCGGAGACGACAATCTCGTCGCCGGCGCGCAGAAAACTGCGGCCGTAACTTTGCGCCACCAGATTGATCGCCTCGGTGGTGCCACGGACAAAAATAATTTCCTTATCCAAGCGCGCGTTGATGAACCCCCGCATTTTTCCCCGCGCCGCCTCGTAGGCGGCTGTCGCCCGCTCGCTCAGCGAATGCACGCCGCGATGAATATTGGCGTTCTCCGCAGCGTAGTAGCGCTCGAGGGTTTCGATCACCGCCCGCGGCTTCTGACTAGTTGCGCCGTTATCGAGATATACCAGCGGCCGGCCATGCACCCGTTGCGCTAGAATCGGGAAGTCAGCCCGGATGCGCTCGACATCGAAAGTTAGCGCCGTGCGCCGCGCATTGGCTGTGAGAGGAGTCGCCTTCATCGCTAAATCACACCGTGCGAAACCGAGATACCAAATACTCGTCCAGCCGACGGCGCAGGGATTCGACCTGCATCCGTCCGACCACGTCGCTGGCAAAGGCAAAACTCAAAAGGCTGCGCGCCTCATCGAGCCCCAAGCCGCGCGAACGCAGATAAAACAGCGCATCCGTGTCGAGCTGGCCGATCGTCGAGCCATGGCTGCATTTGACGTCATCGGCGTAAATCTCCAGTTGTGGCTTGGTGTTGACCGCGGCCTGCGCCGATAAGAGCAGATTTTTATTGGTTTGCCGCGCGTCGGTTTTCTGCGCGTCTTTATGGACGATGATCTTGCCGTTAAAAACGCCATGAGAGGCACCGTTGAGAATCCCTTTGTAGAGTTCCGAGCTAGTCGTTCTCGCTTTGGCGTGCTCGATCTCTGTGGAATTATCCACATGTTGTTTGTTCTCGCCGAGGTAGAGTCCGTTGAGAACGCATCTAGCGCCTTCGCCGTCGAGCACAACATGAACGTTATTACGCACCAACAATCCGCTGAGTGTTACGGCGTGGGCCGTCAGATGGCAGCCCCGACCCAAGCTGGCATCGACCGTACCTATGTGAAACGCCGACTCCCCCTCGCGCTGCAGTCGATAATGTTCGGCCGAAACATCGACCTCCGCGATCAATTCGGTTACGGCGTTGGAAAAGTAGGCTCCGCCGTCCATGGTCGCGTAACTTTCTACGATTTTAGCCTCGCTGCCTGCTCTGAGCCGGATCAAGGTGCGCGGATAAGTGACGATCCGCCGTTCGCCGACCCGCGCCGCATAAATTACATAGATCGGCTGAGATAGACGGCACCCCGCCCCAACCTCGATAGCCGCACCGTCCTTAAAAAACGCGGTGTTGAGCGCCACGAACGCTTGGCGTCGGTAATCGGCGTGACGGCCGAGGCGCTCCGCGACAGCCGAATCCTCCCGCTCGATGAACTCGGCCAGAGACCCGATGCGCACGCTGCTCGGCAAACCGTGAATAGAAGAAAACACCGGGGCGTAAACCCCGTTGACGAACACCAAGCGCGGCGCATCGGCATCGACGCCCGCGCTCGACAAAATCTCCGCCGCGCTAACGCCTTGGACTGCCCCGTTGCTCGATACGAAGGGCAGCGACACCAGCGGCTCGACGTTGGTGTATTTCCAATCCTCATTCTTTGTCGTCGGGAAACCGAGCGCGGCGAAGCTTGTCATCGCCGCCTGGCGCAATTGCTCCAGCCATGCCGGAGCGCGGACTTCTGTCGCCCGCGGCTCGTTGAAGGCGGCGATATAACGCTCGGCGCTTTGGGTTGTTTGCATGATTTATTTCGGACCCGCGGCTCACTGAACCGCGGCCGCTTCGCCTTTGATCCAGTCGTAGCCTTTGTCTTCCAACTCGAGCGCCAGATCCTTGCTGCCGGACCTGACGATCCGCCCCTCATAAAGGACGTGAACAAAATCCGGCACAATGTAGTCCAGCAAACGCTGATAGTGAGTTATGACGATCATGGCGCGATCTTTCCCGCGCAACGCATTGACACCGTTGGCGACGATGCGCAAGGCGTCGATATCGAGCCCCGAATCGGTCTCATCGAGCAGCGCCAGTATCGGCGCCAAAACCGCCATCTGCAAAATCTCGTTGCGTTTCTTTTCGCCGCCCGAAAATCCCTCGTTGAGGGGCCGGTTGATCAAGCCCTGATCCATTTCCACCAGCTTCATTTTTTCTTTAATGAGAGCCAGGAACTCCATGGCGTCGAGCTCTTCCAAACCGCGATGTTTGCGCACGGCGTTGAGCGCCGCTTTAAGAAAATAAGTCGTGCTCACGCCGGGGATTTCCACGGGATACTGAAAGGCCAGAAAAATTCCCTCGCGCGCGCGGACCTCTGGGCTCATGGCCAAAAGATCCTTTCCTTGATAAATCACTTCCCCCGCGGTGACCTGGTAGTTTTCCCGTCCCGACAACACATGCGCCAGAGTGCTTTTTCCCGAACCGTTGGGCCCCATGATGGCATGCACTTCACCGGCGCCGACATGAAGATCGATGCCGCGGAGGATTTCTTTGCTCCCTACTTTTGCCCTGAGCCCGCGAATATCCAACATGAGCAATCCCTTCCAGTCTCAACCGGCCTCAGACCGCCTTTTGCAGAGGCGCCTTGATCAAACGCCCTTTGAGCCCCTGGCGGTCCGCGATCTCCGCAATGGTCACGCCGCCGAGAAATTGCGCCAGCACTTCTTGGGCCCTTTCCCACACCGATTTTTGCGAACACACCGCGCAGAAAGAGCAATAATTCGCCCCCTGCTCCACACATTCCATCAACACCAGCGGCCGTTCGACGGTTTCGTAGATCTCTTTGATCGATATCGCGCCGGCGCCCTTGGCCAAGGTAAAGCCGCCTTTGGAGCCGATATGGGATTGCACCAATCCCCCGGCAACCAGATCCTTCATGATCTTTGAAAGATAAAAAGAAGGAATGTCCTGGCTCTTTTCGATATCGGCGCGGCTCACCACTTTTCCCGCCGGCTGCCCGGCGAGGTAAGACAGAGCGCGCACTGCGTAGTCCACGCGCCGCCCCACGTTCATGAGCGAGCTGCGTTCGTTTCTCGGCTTGTTTTTCTTTGCCATCGCTCTGTATGGTGAATATAGACTCCTTAGGTCTTTGTTGTCAAGGTCAAGCGCCGAACTCTTTCTCACCGGGTCGCCCTGTGCTAGAAAAAAATGACTTATGTCGATCTTGAAAGTCACCCGCCTTGGCCATCCGGTTCTGCGCAAAATCACCGAAACTGTCAGCCGGCGCGACTTGAAGTCGCCGGAAATACAAAAATTTATCGATGACATGATCGAGACCATGAAAGAATACGATGGTGTCGGCCTGGCCGCGGATCAGGTTTTCGAATCGAAACAAATCGCCGTTCTCGAGGTCGCGGATAATCCGCGCTATCCGCGCAAACCGCCGGTTCC